>MFGW01000157.1:34457-36492 GCA_001780385.1 Candidatus Fischerbacteria bacterium RBG_13_37_8
CTGCCCATATCCACGATATACCATAGCTCGTCATCCTGGAACAGACGCAGGTGTTGATCCGAGACTTTATTATCCGGGATCGTAATATCGCATTTTTTCGAACGCCCGATGATATAATCAGATTCCGTCAATTCCACCGTGAATTTATGCGTGGTACTTCGCACAACGAGCGCCCATGCATCTTCCGTTTCAAGTACTTTTTCCCCGGATTCAGATTCCTCAGACTCCTGCTCAACCGCCATCCCACAATTTGAGCAGAATTGCATCGCTTCATCTTCTATCGGCTCACCACAATTATTGCAATACTTTGACGTATCATTCATACTTTTATTCATCTAATATTATGCTCTTTTCCTCAAAAGTCAAGGAACAGGTTTTTACATGTTTATAGATTTTTAGACGCTTGTCACCCTCATGCTTTTTTTGCGAGCACACCGAAGGTGTGCGTGGCATCCTGAACGGACTATAGAAGGCATGATCCCCCCACGCAAATAACGAAGATAAAGGCGACTTATTACCTTATTAACTGTCAAGGGAATGCTTCTGCTATCCCGTCAGGGATTGCCACGCTTTGCTCTGCAAAGCTCGCAAAGACAGCTTCTCCGTTATTACTCAAACATAATGGAGTTATCTCTATTCACTTTACTTTTTTAGAAGAAATAATAATCCTGCAAAGAAAGCTACAGATTCGATTATGTATAATGATACAATTGTAAAATTAGGCAACATTCCAAACTTATTGCTTAATAGATATTGTATGATATTGAGTGCAAAGCTTGTAAGAAATAGAATAGCGCCTATTATTTGGTTCTTATGTGACTTCATTATTTCTGTAATTCCTGCTCGGCTTTTATCGCGAAGATATTCTTTAGCGGTTGTTTTATTGCTTTCTCCCATTCAGAGCGCGCTTTTTCCATATCGCCTTTTCGTTTCAGATATATGCCAAAATGATAATGAAGCTCTGCGAAACTTACATGGTATTTCTTCTCATGTTTCTTGAGATACTCTTGCCACATCGGATATATCTGCTCATAATAACCGAAGGCCTTGACAGAATCTCCTTTCTGAAGATGGATCCATCCCATTATTTCAACATAATGCGCCTCGTAATCCTCGAGAAATAATTGCTCATCTGCATAATCGCCACGTACTTTCTTAAACAACTCGTTTGCTTTGGCAGCAGTTTCTATCTTTTCCGCATAAGCACGTGCCAACTCTGTCATCGTTTCTACATTATTTGCCGGATTTATTTCAAGCGCCTTTTCATAACATTGAATGGCGCTTTCATTATCTCCTGTTATGCGATAGATAAATCCAAGATCACACAATAACTCATAATTGCTCGAATCTTTTGATAGACTATCGTTCAGCTTCTTTTTAATAATTTCATACTCTTCTTTTTCATAGAGCGATTCATCAATGTAATGCGGATTTTTGGAACGTAAATACCAATACCACAAAAACCCACCACCTAATATCACCACTGCCAATGTTAGTATTTCTGAAAGCAGCTTCGTGAGTAATTCCAACTCTTTGCTCCTTGAGGTTATTAATATTTAAGGATGCTGTTCTTTTTCTGGCGTGAGTAGGTTTTTAAATGAAATTGCTTTCTCATAATCTACATCTATTAAATAATCAAGCATATCTGATAGTAACTGCTTTTCTGCTGCTGTTTTTAGATCGGGTATTGTGTTCTCAATAAGTTTAAGTAATGAAGCTTCATTATGACATGTTCTAAAGCCCATATCTACCTTCAAGTTCTTGCCTTGATTTACCTGCTCAAAAGCTGTTTGCATTATTTCATGGTAAATTTGAGTATTATTCGAGACGAGAAGGCAGAATGGATACAGTTGCAAATAATTCTTTTCACTTAAGTTCACTACATGAAACACAGGGGTAAGTCGGTCAGAGTCGGCAAGAGAGGGTTGATTATATTTTCATTTGTAGCCATGTATTTATTATATTTTCAGCTTTCACCTCTTGACATTGCATTTTATTTATAGTATAGTGAAGCCATGCATTTAGAAATACTACA
>MFGW01000158.1:0-1006 GCA_001780385.1 Candidatus Fischerbacteria bacterium RBG_13_37_8
GATACCATCACACCCGCATGGGACAGAAAAGACCCGCGCCATCTCATGAGCCTCATGGAAACACCATGGGAACAAATCTCCAAAGGCAGACGCACCATCTGGCCTATCATTGACATGCTCAATCCCGCAACCGTCAAGCGTGAAAAAGAAGATGCATTCTCAAAAATCATCTCCGCACAACTCAGCAATGGCGCATTTCCGTGGTTTCCGGGTGGACGCGAGGATGTGTACATGACGTTGTATGTGCTCGCAGGCTTTGCCGAAGCTAAGCGGTACGGTGTTGATATACCCGAACAAGTCGTCAGGAAAGCATTGCAGTATGTCACAGGCGAGATACCCAAACGCCTCAAACCGGAAGAACGCGACATCGCACTCATTCTCTATGCAGCTTACGTGGTTACATCTTACCCCAAGACATACCACGGCAATGAGCAAGGGTACATGTTCGCACAAAAATGGATCGATTATGCCGATAAACATTCCGATGCCATGACACCCTACGGCAAAGCGCTTGCCGCACATGTCTACTGGCGGCTCGGCGATAAGGCAAAAGGCAATAATGGCCTTAAACGTCCCACGAGTTCTTCAAAGTATTACTGTAATAGGATTTTCATCGAGCATGCCCATTATAAGGGGTAATGGAATATTGGAATGATGGAATATTGAATAAAATACGCGAAGCCACAACAAACCCATTATTCCATTATTCCACCATTCCATTAACCCATTTGCGTCGCCTTGCGACGCCATGTGTCAAGCAACAGGATGCCTATCATCTCAAACCACTCAAAAGCGGTGACACCGTCTCCGTAGGTGATCAAATCGAAGTACAGGTCAAGATAACCACACGCAGCCAATTCGAATATATACATCTCAAAGACCTCAAGGGTGCAGGATTCGAAGCAGAAGAGCTCCGTTCCGGCTGGAAATGGGACCCCATCAGTTTCTACGAAGAACCACGCGACTCGCTCACCAATTTCTTCATCAGTTGGCTCCCCCATGGTGA
>MFGW01000158.1:1040-1350 GCA_001780385.1 Candidatus Fischerbacteria bacterium RBG_13_37_8
GCAGGCACCTACCGCATCGGCGCTGCCATCCTCCAGTCCATGTACGCACCCGAATTCGCCGCTCACTCCGCTGGATTTGTATTGAAGGTAACGGAATAAATTAAGGGAATGCGCTAGCCCTGGGCTTTAGCACTGGGAACTGGGAATAGGGAATGGCAACCCTGTTCCCTGCTCCTTTTTACAGCTTACACAAATGCTTACCCTTATTTTTATGCGAATTCTTCTTCTTTCATAAATATGTGGCATTAATGTTTATAGGCACTTTCCCGAGAAATAATAAGTTCTATATTGACTATTTTGTTTTGCTCAT
>MFGW01000158.1:1395-5029 GCA_001780385.1 Candidatus Fischerbacteria bacterium RBG_13_37_8
TTCCTTCATAACCTCCATGCAATTTCTTAATATTAGGATAAACATATGGATTCTCTGCGATTACCTCAAAACATCTATTGAGAATTCTTGCATTCTTTTTTGTTGTATTTTTATAAAATAAGTATGCTTTGTTGGAAAATATTATCTCATACATTTCTTTTTGCGGTCTTCCATTTTACAACTTTGCCTCTATTAATTTCTTCTTTTGCCTCTAGATAATCCTGTAAAATATTTCTATCCATAAGTTCTAAAGTAGCTTCCCATTCTTCCATATATTTCTTAATTTTATTATCTATTATTTTCCCCATAATATCTTGTAATTCTTGTATGGTCAAATCTGCAACTTTCTTCATGTTGCCTCCATGTTAAACCAATATAGTACTTTCCTGAATATAAATCAAGCTCATTATTCGATTCACAATGGCAGGTAACGAAAAATATTTATCTCCAATTATATTTTGCATCTTTTCTGCAAGAATTTTCATTGATCAACTCCAGCTTCCTCGTTTGCAAGAATAGAAACATATGCCAGACATGCTCTAATATCATCATCTGTAATGTTTGGGTAAGTCTTCTTAATAGTTTGTTTATCATCACCTGCTCCAAGAAGATCAATTATTATATGCACAGGTATTCTCTCCACTTTTTTATACCATAGGTATAACCGTAGAGGAAACTGAATGCTTCTCATGCGGAGTGGTGCTTCTTGCTTTATACATTAGTATTTGATAATATATTTAATTTAGGAGACCAATGACACTGACTATAAAATTCATTTTTCTCTTGAATGTTCTTGTATTATTTACTATCACCTGCAGCAATCAGGATGCAAATATGACAGATAATTTTCGCCGGAATATGTATGCTTCAAGAACCGACTTTACGATTTTAGAAAAAGCATTTGTAGATGGGTCAAAACTGAAAATAGACAATCAAGAAATTACTATTAGAGTGCTGGAAGCTGGAATATTGAAAGTACCTGGAGGTTATATTGTTGCATGCGATCCTTTTGTTATGGTTGGCGATACATCGCCATTTGCGATGAAAGTCGTCCCCGGTCAGTATCCAGTTCAAATAGCTGTCACATCGTATGAAAACGGTGATGAAAGAATTGCATTGGCAAGGATAAGCTTTTCTAAAGAAAAAGCAGAACGGTGGGAAATTGCAATTTTTGAGGGGCAAGATATAAATGCACTTGAAGAAGAGGAGGAGGTGCCTGCCTATGGTGTGGATTCTGCTACTGGATCATTTATGGATAAGCAAGGCGCAGCAAAGCTGAATGAGAAAATGTTAACTGAGGGGTACACAGATTACTTATTCAAAGAACTGGATCGCACTTACAAAAATACACGATCATGGGCAGTGATTGATTATGGAAGTGCAAATATCATAATGTTTTCAAGTGGTTGTGGAGACGGATTTTACATTTCTTATTGGGGATATGATTCCAGCAATAATCTTGTAAGCCTTACGACTGATTTTGAAATTCTATGAGAAAGGCTTGTCTGAGATAAAGAGTTATAGGGAAGTTCCAAGTGTTTTTGAGACTTAAACAAACTACTCATTCCTTCTCCTTCACCATACCGGAACAATTGACCGGCTGGCGCATCCTTGCGCATATTATTACAAGGGATGTCAAGACTGGCTTGCTCCCCGAAGAAACTGTCACACAAAAAGACCTGCAGACGCACCATCTGGCCTATCATCGACATGCTCAATCCCGTAGCCGTCCAGAGCGAAAAAGAAGATTCCATCTCAAAGACTTCAAGGGTGCTGGCTTTGAAGCAGAAGAGCTCCGTTCCGGCTGGAAATGGGACCCCATCAGTTTCTACGAAGAACCACGCGACTCGCTGACCAATTTCTTCATCAGTTGGCTCCCCCATGGTGAATACATCCTCCGCTATCGACTCCGTCCCACTACCGCCGGCACCTACCGCATCGGCGCTGCCATCCTCCAATCTATGTACGCACCGGAATTCGCCGCACACTCGGCGGGATTTGTACTTAAGGTAGAAGAATAATTTAAGGGAATGGGCCAGCCCTGGGCTTTAGCCCTGGGAATTGGGGGAATAGTCCCTTGATCGTGAAATTCTTGCATTATTGGTAAGAAATAAAATAACCGCGAAGAACGCGAAGAAAAAAAGAAGAGCCAAAAATATTTTTGGCATTTCTTCTTCGTGAGCTTCGTGAGCTTCGCGGTTTATTCTTTTTGGGTTCCGACTTGTTCGGAATAGGGAATAGCAACCCTGTTCCCCGTTCCATCCCATTTATTACTTTCATTTCAATGCTTTGCATTTACTTTCCTTCCTTTCTACAGAAATTCTTTCTCTCCCATTTTTTCACATTCTATTATCATTTATTTGCCATCTAATTCCTCTGTTACAGTTGAAATTTCTCAAAGTTTCCTCTATAATTTGATATGGTTAAAAATAATTTTCTTATTAAGTTTTAACAAAATTAATGAAAAAGGAACTATTATGCAAACCCTGAAAGATTACATTGAAAAATTACCCCCGGAGCTTCAAGAAGAAGTAAAAGATTTTATTGAATTTCTGCTTGAAAAGAAAGCGAGAAAAGGAAATAAAACACTAAGACTTGACTGGGCTGGTGCTTTATCTAAATACAAAAATAATTATACATCGCTGGAGCTTCAGAAAAAAGCTCTGAGTTGGCGAGGTGATTAATGTATCTTATTGATACAAATATTTGGCTGGAACTTTTGCTTGATCAGGACAAAGCTTCGGAAGTAAAGCAATTTTTCAATAACATTGATTCAAATAAACTCTTTATTTCTGATTTTTCCTTTCATTCCATTTGCCTTATATTAACAAGACTTGATAGTCTTGATGCAATTACAAAGTTTGTCCATGATACCTTTGTTGATGGTATGGTTTAATTACTCCATTTAGAACCGGAAGATACAGAATCGTTGATTAAAATAATGCAAGAGTATAATTTAGATTTTGATGATGCTTACCAATATAATACTGCAACAAAATTCAATCTTCGCCTGGTAAGCTTCGATACAGATTTCGACAGAACAGAGATAGAAAGAGTACAATTATAATCAAACATATAGTCGCAAGACAACACAATCATGCACCTAATCAGCACTGCCTTTCTCTTGTTCACATGCGCCCCCTAATTCGCCGCACGCTCCGCATGATTTGTGATTTAAGTAAAAGAATAGGAATAGAACATATGAATCAAGTTTTGAATCTTAAAAAGGAAGAATTCGAAAAAGAAGCTAAATTTCTTTCAGCAAATTCTGCCACAATTCGATGTTTACATATCAGAATTAGTATATAGATGAAATTGAGGCTACACCAAGGGATGATTAAAGAAATTTGCCGTTACAAGCAGTCGAAGGCTTTTCGTTGCTTCCCTTGAGTGAGGAAGCAGAAAAGCTTTCTGAGGAATATTTACGTTTTTTGAGAATTCCTGAATCTGACGCTCTTCATAACGCTATTGCAACTGTGGAAGGCATGAATTACTTGATCACCTGGAATATGCAATATCTTGCCAGAGAAAAAACAAGGTATGCGTAATAATCCCTAACTTTCTTGCTTATAGTCCATCTGGGATTGTCACACATTCCTTTGGAACACTTATAATTATAAATTTTCGCTAATTG
>MFGW01000158.1:5053-5602 GCA_001780385.1 Candidatus Fischerbacteria bacterium RBG_13_37_8
CCATTCACAATGAATTTAGACATTTGTGAACGATTGACCATTAGATTAGGACAGTATGCATTAGATGAGCAACCAGAGATGACACCCTCATTGTAAAGCGCTTCTATGTAAGGACAGAACGGATTGCTTGAAGGCACATCAGTGAAAACACCAGTACATCCCGCCTGTACACATGCACCCGGTAGAGCAATTTCTATGGCGTTGCAGACAAATTTAGCCATCTGCTGACGCGCGACATTCAACTCGGGACAATATTGCGTTGCAGTGCATCCGCTTGTAACACCTGCATGCAATATCTTCTCAATGAATGAATAAAATAAATGTGTCAGTGGAACATCCGTGAAACTGTTGCCAATATGAAATGTAAAATTGTAGGTAGATGCCGGGCAATTGATAATTGAAGGTGTTTCAGAAAGAATGATATCCCAATGCGTAGATGGTCTGTTAGCTGCAGGAGCAGACATCGCATAGCAGATGTTGCAACCGGCGCTTGCGCCAGCAGGAATGTCAGGATAAACAGCAATAGCATTATTGATCGTGACCGGATTT
>MFGW01000158.1:5611-6437 GCA_001780385.1 Candidatus Fischerbacteria bacterium RBG_13_37_8
AGTGTTCCGAAAACTGATGTTGCAGTGGAGGTTCCGTTATTTTGAATTGCTCCGATGAGCTCGATGAGTTCATCAGTTTCGATGATACCGTTGGGCATGCTGGAGCCGGAATCATCCACCGTTGGCTTATTTGAGATAAGTGCAGTGATGCCCGGATCGAGTGTGAAGTTGATACCGGCAGTAGTGGAACCGGTTGTAACAGAAACAAGAGTACCGGATGCTGTGTCACAATAGAAACCAAGACAAGGAATATTGTCATATACTTCACCAATGTATTGATCACCCCAATTCACTGCTGCTATTGTGTAATTACCCGTAAGCAATCCTGCATATGAAATATAATTGCCATTTTGATCGGTTCCGCCGCCAGTGACTGGCCACCCATTACTATCATAAATAGAAACTGACATATCAGGCAATGGATTTCCAGTCGCTGATTCAGTGATCGCTCCTGATATCGTACCACCTATATCGAGAACAAAATCTATATTTGACGTGTTTGAACCCTGTGTCACTGAGATAGGAGTTCCAGTCAGTGGATTACAGGATCCTGTGCAGGGAAGATTATCGTAGATTTCATTAAGATAATGCAGGCTGTTGCTTGTTCGTGCATAATACAATCCTGTAGCATAGTTTTTAGGTGAAAGGTAATTGCCATTGCTGTCAGTTGAAAGGTAATCTATCGCCCAGTTCCCGTATGCATCGTAAATCTCAATGTCTACATTTGATATTGAAGTTACGCATGATAATCCTCCTAATCAATGAATATGGAACCTAATTCCTGAATATATTTTGATTAGATGCCAATCAGGAACATAGTCAAAAC
>MFGW01000158.1:6448-6727 GCA_001780385.1 Candidatus Fischerbacteria bacterium RBG_13_37_8
AAAAATGATAATTTCTTATTTAATGTTATATCAATGCCGCCTGAAAGGCATGCTCCTATTTTTTTTAAGGAAGCCTTTTCAGAAATTTCAGGATAATCTTCCGGCTCGACCTGTGCTCTTAAAAAATGTAATTGAATACCTCCTCCAAAAAATGGCGTAAATTTCTCACCTTTAAGTTGATAGACTGCATTCACTCCGATTGAAAAATCCCTGAATATATTATCAACCTTCACATCTGGTAATAATGACGGATTTGTTTGTTCTGTCTTTCTCCAGTAG
>MFGW01000158.1:6776-12345 GCA_001780385.1 Candidatus Fischerbacteria bacterium RBG_13_37_8
TCCCAGTGATCCAATAACTGAAGCCTACTGATGTAAGACCTATTACCTGCTCCCAGTCCTCTCCTGTTCCTTCTCCAAAGAAATCATCTCCAATAGGTTCAATAGAAATAAATGGCTTGACGATACCTCCGCCCAATGCTATCGAAATTTCTTTCTCCTGCCCGGTTAATAGTTGCGTCGCACATAAAGTAATCGACGTTAATAAGATAGTCATTAATAAATTTTTCATATCTTTCCATCCTTTAGTAATTAATAAAACGCTGTTTCATTTATTGACTTTTAGATTCATGTTGAAAGTACTGCTAACAGCGCCATTGCTTGCGACTATTTGAAATGGATAAATTCCCGCCTCAATGGCATTTCTGATCTCAACGGTAAGGGTAGTTTCTGAAGAGAAGTCGCCTATTGGGACAATGACATCTGGACTGAATTTGCATGCAGCTCCTGTCGGCAATCCAGCGCAACTCATATAAATAGTTGCAGTATACCCATAATTAGGCTTGACTGAGCATTTGCTCATGCGCAGCAAAAACGGAAGTGTTGTGGGCTGACATGAAATATCAATGACGGCGCTGGAGCAAATCGTATCAACAACGGCTGTGGTATCTATTGCTTTTGCATTAGTTGGATGCGGTTTAACATTGGTATTTCTTACCTTTGCTGAAGTGTTTCTCACAGTTGCTTTTGTATCTATTACCTTCAGATTAGCTTCATGAAAGGAAGAACATGTTCCTTCAATAGTTCCATCTTCGGTAATTTTAAGAATTAAAGTATGATAATTGGGTAAATTCAAATTGTCAGTTATTCCTGTTATTATGTATCCTCCATCATGAGCTTTGGAAATCTGACTCGCAGAATCTCTAAACACATCACCGAAAGTTCTTTGCCATACAACATTACCTGAATCATCTATTTTGAAAAGCAAAATATCCCATGCTCCTGCACCAAATGATTTTGTGTCTGCTAATATAATATAACCATTATCGGGAGTATCAACAATTGAATCAATAATATCATCATCGCTTCCACCATATGCTCTCTGCCAGATTATATTGCCTGAAACATCAAGCTTTAAAATCCAGATATCTGCTGCGCCTCTTTTATTACCTCCTGTCATCCCACCCACAAGGTACCCTCCATCATTAGTTTCTACTATAGAACGAGCAGATTCGCCTCTGCCACGTTCATAACTCTTTTCCCATTGTATATTGCCATTGATGTCTAATTTTACAATCCAGGCAGTTCCGACTACGACTTCTCGAGAAGTATAACCAGCCATGATGAGTCCACCATCTGAAGTTGCGATTATTTCGTGAGGACCATCTGAATCAGGCATACCATAAATCTTTTGCCAGGATATATTTCCGTTTTTATTAAGTTTTATGATCCATGCGTCCGTGCCAATTCCAAATGAATAAGAAGATACGCCAGATATCACGATACCATTGTCCTTCGTAATGACAACTGAAGTTTGCTCATCGTTATCATCCCCTCCATAGGTATTCTGCCAAATGATGCTACCGCTTTTGTCCAACTTTGTTACCCAAAAGTCAGATGAGCCTGCACCATATGATAAGGTAATTCCAGTGACCACATATCCGCCATCCAGAGTCCTTTGAATTCTTTCAGCTCCATCGTAATCCTTTCCACCAAAACTTTTTTGCCATATTATATTGCCAAATGTATCTATATTGACTACTCCAAAATCAAGCTCATCATTAAATGATAAGCAAACTATAATATAAGTACCATCATGACCAGGAATTATAGCACGTGAAAATTCATAAGAATTGACTCCATATAATCCATACACCTTTGCCCATGTCTGCGCTAAAAGAAAATTAGGAAAAAGCAAAAATATGATAAGGCCACAAAAATAATTTACTCGATTATTTTGCATAGATTTTTCCCCTCTAATTGAATATAGTTTGAATTGAATAATACACAAGCCTTAATAATATTCGACTGAAAGAGCACAACATAATAAACACACCTAGCCTGGATTTCCATGTTAGGTAAAAGAGTTAACACCACGAGGCTCATCCAAGATGAAAAGTTAATAATTTATTTGCAAGCCAAGGTATACGAACTGGCTTATCAGCAAATCCGGCAGCCTTAAGCAATGGATTGTGAGCTCGTTTTTGAAATCGCACAATGATTTCATTCTCTGAGATAGTAATAATAGCAATGGCATCAATAAAGTCTCTAAAAATGCGTCTGGATTTAGCGGTATTATATTGTCCGCCAATTTGTGCACCTAAAAGACGATAAAGACTACTGGCCATAAGAGTTAATTGCAGATCGCAATCAACCTTAATAGCTACAGAAGAAGAGAGTGCATCAATATGAAAGAAGTCAATACCATCTGAAATTGCATTTTCGATAATCATGCGTTTGGCATAGCGATCAATCAGACTGGAAGCCGATCTGGTCAATTGATTAGTCAATAGCAAGGTGGCTTCTTCATGCCCAAAGTCACGTATTGCAATCTGCCTGATTAACCCATCATAATGATCCAGCTTAATCTTCTGATCAAGGATTCTTGGATTACGATAAGCTCGTGCAATATTAGATAATGTGATGCGCCGCCACGACGAAGAAGGTAAACGATATAATTCATCAAGGATATTGTCTGTTCTTCTGCGAAGTGTGATGAATTGTATTCCTTTATGATTCAAGCGATTGAGATTTCCGTAGGTAGTCAACTTTGAATCAAAAATGAGTTCCTCCGGAAGCTTACCGGTTCTCTTTTTCCAAAAATCAACAAACCTCAAGATTTCATCATTTTGCGATTCTTTCGACACTGTTGCGTTGGCATAGCATAAGACATGTTTATCATTATCATGCGCAAGAAATGCCAACATTCCCTTGTGCCGATGGCTGAGACGAGTCATATAATGTTTTTCAACGAGTTCATCTTCGCCATAAAATGGAATTGTATGAAAATCGAGATTAAAAGAAACACCCCTTGTTAATCCAATTTCTCCTACTTTATCAAACCACCGATTCATGAGCCGGGGATAAGATCGCGGATCAATGCGGTTGCTGTATTCAGCAAGAAAGGACCTTTTGGGAATGGCATTAAGCCCCGCAAATAATGCAAGCCCTTCATCAAAAACATAACTCATAATATGCGAATAGCGAGAATTACCAAAAAGCTTAAGCGCTAATAAGGAACGCATGGCATGAGATGCTGGAATCATTTTCGATCCGGGAAAGCCTGCTTTCTCAATAATGTTTTCTAATTGAATAACGCTGAGATAAGGCAAAAATAAAAACAAACCGCCAAATCGAGTATGAAAACTTCGAGGTTCCAGATTCAGCATCCGTACATCCGCCACATGATCTTTTTCTGCTCTTAATTCATCCGGCCGCTCATCATCGGCTCTTCGCGGAAGCCGGGCAAATCCTTCTTCTTTAAGAATCTTTGTAATGGAAACCGCACTGAGTGTTATTCCTTCCTCTCGTAAGATCCGATGAATATCATATATCGAAAGATTTCCTTTGCGTAATTCGATTACTTTTTCTCGCACTTGATCCCGCTTTGGCGCTTTCTGAGGTCCTTTAGCTGCTACTAAGAAGAATTGCCTTTTTGGATTCTTCCGAAAATCGTGGCAGAGAACTCGAAAACTTCCCTCGCTATATCCAAAGCGTTTTGCTGCTTCTGATGAAGAAAGTCCTTCAACAAAATATGCACGTAGAGCTTCGTACTGCCGATGAGTAGAATTTGTGGCATCAAGAAAATAGTGAACATAATTAGTTATCCTGTTTCGTTTACTGATAAACATATAATAAATATACTATTATATTTCTCGTTTGTCAAGTACATTTTACCTTTTTTTGAAAATAATACGCATAATATTGCTATAATGACCTATTTTAGAGTATTTCTTTTGCATTGCAGAGAAATGCATTAAAAATGCAGCGTCCTTGACAATTTCTGTTTAGTAATACTATAATATGACTATATGTTAATAATAACGCTAACATATTACGATTTTATGCCTTTGAACTTCGACTGTATAGGCTAATTCCAAAGTAAGCTATAAAAAATTATGTTAATTGCTTAGGTTCTGTGGAAATCCAGGCTAGTTAAAATTGCTTCTAAAGACATGAATGCCTTAATTAGCTTCATCATTATTTCTTCTTCATGCATGGCATCTGATATTAATTTGATACCAGCAGCAACGCATCTAATGATGTCATTATCTGTTAGTTGTAAAAGAGAGCACCATTTTTGCATGAAATCAATATCTGTGCAGAGGCGTGATATATTACGAATGAATAGGCGTCAAGTATTGCGAGATGAACAAAAGGCGAACATGCATGATAGGCAAAAAACAAATATTTTATAACAAATATGCCAAGTAACGTATTCTTTTACGAGCGAAACAAAATCATTGAAGGTTTGAGTGAGTTATGCTGTGGAAGCAGTCCTATGTTAGCTAATGAATAATTCATATACAGATTGAAGACATAATTGAAGCTCAAATTGGTTAGACAGTGTAATTTGCAAAGATAAAACATAATCAATTTATAGAGATAAACTACAGAGGAATTGGGATTGAAAATGGGGAGTTCGCAACAATAAAATGATCAGTTTTGCATTTATTTGCAACGATAAAGCCATGAGTATCTTGAGGGTATTATTAGAGTAAGCGATTCTGGGATCGCCACTATTATCAGCAGCAATAAGCAGAGGGAAGGAATCCATAAACTATTTAAAGGAAAGACCTAAATTCGCATGAAGTCGATCACTTTATTGTAAAGAGAGTTATTATAGAGTTCCTGGATTACTTTCACTTTAAGTTGTTGTTATTTACAACAATAAAACATAATCAATTTACAACGATAAAACTATTAGAATAATTGTATGAAGAAGGGGTATTTACAACAATAAAATTTTCAAAAATGGTAAAATTTACAACGATAAAACCAACGAATTTAAGGTTAATATTGAAGCACCAATAAAAGAGTAAAGAGGACGAGGAGGGCACTATGGGAAAAGATAAATCAGAGAGTATAAAGGGCTAATCAATGCTTTTAAAGTCAAGGACTTTATTATAGAGCTTTCCTTGATACATTTCCTGAGCAACAGTAACTTTCAATTTTCTACCGGCAAGTATATCGGTGTCGATATCGACGACAGCATTGGAGATAGGGTAATGAAGAATCTTGAGCAGTTTTTTAAGTCTCCATAAAGCATTTTCTTTAAGAGGTGTAATGATGAAGAGCAAGCAATTCCATTCTTCAGGAGGATCAGTTATTTTTAATATCCAGCATAGATGCTTGCCATTATTATTTTTGTTGGACTTGAGCTGAACTTTTATTATTTCAGCCGAATAGGTGCCTTCGGGAACAAGGTCATAATTATTGTTAAGTGAGCTAAAATCTACTCTCACCATTTTACATTTCCTTAGAGGCTCTAAATATTTCTTCTTGAGTAATAATTTGTTTCTTTTCTATAGCGGCAAGGGTAAGCGCTTTAATAGCAAGATTTCCTATATCTCGTGGATTACCTGCTGTATTTTGATAAATTGCTTCCAGTGCTGCATCATCAAATACATTA
>MFGW01000159.1:0-1231 GCA_001780385.1 Candidatus Fischerbacteria bacterium RBG_13_37_8
TTATAGCCAAGAGGAGCATATGACGGATATAGTCCCTGCCCTGCTTTTTCAAGCATTCCCGTTTTTGTTTTCCATGATATGTCATTGGACATTTTTTTCGCAACTGCTATCTCTATATCCAGCACAAATTCATCATCTGATCCTGAATACCTATCAATATATTTATTAGTTCGGGAAAAATGCACTTTCTTATTATGCAGCTTTATTAATGTATAAATACGAAGTTTATCCATATCATTTCTTGTCATGCGGTCTGGTACATCAAATATAATATGTCCTATTTCATCATGCTTTTTGGCGTATTCAATCATTTCACCAAAAGCTGTACGTTCTTCTTTCCAGGCAGATTCTGATACTTTCCAGCACTTTTCGATTTTTAGACCTTTACGAAGAGCATATTCCTCACCAAGCTTCTCCTGCGCATCAAGTGAATATCCCTCTTTTTCCTGTTCCTTGCTCGAAACTCTCACATATAATAATGCAGATTTACTATTTTCCATTGTTTTTATCTTATCCTTTTAATTATTAAATATTTTTTTGTTGTTTCAATATCCGCTGCAGTTAAATCCTCGTATGTTTTTCCATCCAACGCCATTTCAAAATTCCATAAATTAACGCTCTGTTTATAATTATCGAGCATTCTCGCTAACAATTGAAGCCGTCTCTCTATTTCTTCAGTCCTGTTTCTGAGATATTTTCTAATCTTCAGCCATTGCCATGCTGTAAATACTTCTATTAAAACTGTTTTTTTGTTGAACTCAATAGAAGGCAATCCTTTTCTCGTGTAATAGTCAACCGTGCTATAGGACAATTTCATCAACGTTGCATATCCTAATTTAGTAACATAATAGCCTTCTTTCAACTTGTATGCACAGTTTAATTCACTTTTATACCTCATATATATAGTATAAGTAATATTACAGTATTTTTCAATAGCAATTCCAGTTTATCAAAAAAAAATTTTCACTGCATAAATGATATATATACTATGCACGTCTTGTACTATCTTTTATTGTTGTTGTCATTCTAACTTTTTATCATCATACATGATAACACTACCATCATGAAGAGCAATCATATACTTGTATCACGACTCAATATTTTACGATAAAATACAGTAAAAATATCAATGCTATTCTTAAGTGCTTGATAAATAACAGTAAAAACGTAAAGAAATCAGTAAAACACAGTATTATATTTCTTCTCAAATGTTACGTTATTTTTCCGTTTT
>MFGW01000159.1:1292-8908 GCA_001780385.1 Candidatus Fischerbacteria bacterium RBG_13_37_8
TATGGCATACAAAATTTTTCCTGCTCGTACCGAGAAGATTACTCTAAAAATATTATCACATGTTCAAAAACAATAATTTTGCTGGTTTTTTTTCTTGAAAAAGAAAGACATTCTTGTGTAAAATGATACAAGAAGCTAAAAATGGATACAATTGATAAAAAAATCGTTCTTCAAAAAGCGAAAGAGATTGCTAAACGCTATCATATTGATGATGAGAAGAGAATTCTTGCGATTATGGAAAATACTGTAATCCGCGCCTTAGACATAAATTTGCCAAAAGATGATAGCAACTCACATCATATAGTTACATGCATTCCCTCCCTGGAAGATGCATTGAAATACATGCCCCCTGATCAAGCGATGCAATTATTTGACATCCACAATCTGGATAAATTGCGCAAAATAATATTTCTTTGGGAGATCCTAACATTTTTTAAAACACCATTTTATACTCATAAAGAGCTTGCAGAAATAATTAAGAAATTCATAAGTTATTTAGAAAACAATGAGAATTCATTGATTTCAATCGGCTATCCTGAAACATACTTTAATGACAGTCCCTGGCTACACGATATATTATCTCTGATGTTCCCTGTAAAAGTACCGCTTTTTATAAAAGATAAAATCTCCGATGCAAATGATGCATCTGGGCAACATCCTTATCGAGATAGTTATGGTAATTTAATTTTAGAGTATTGTTGGAGTAAAGAACAATCTAATCAAGAAGCTTCTGCAGAGAAGCAACAAGAATGTTCTTATAAAGAAGCACCTTTCATTAATAGGTTGACAAAGCAAGAAATTGATTATATCAAAGAGCTACGAGCAAAATTATTTAATTTGAAAATAGATTTATTGGAAACCTCATTCAAGTATACTTCTTTTGACAAAAGTGCAGATTCTTATTTAGACGAATGCTTAACATCAATATATCAAAAGCTTGGATCAGATAATGTAGATAAATTAGCTCTAATCGAAAGTACATATTCAGAAATATCAATAAATTATTCATTTTCTAGGCAATCAGGTCTTCCAAGGATTGTGTATCAACCAATACAAACAGGGGCTATCCAAAGTATTTTTTCTTTTCTCTTCTTTATAGCCTCAGAGCTGCAGTTAAGCATTATGCATTCTTTTAAATCGAAATTATTGGACTTAACAAACGGTTCAATCCCATCTTCATACTATGAATTAGCATCATTACCTACTATTGCAGGAATAGATGATGTCATCCTTAATATTTCTTCACGTGCTGATAAGGAAAAAGTTTTTTTTGAATCATTTCGAAAAAAATTGTCTGCTATTAAAATTCCTGTCTGGGTTTCTCCACAAGATTATGGTTCCATAAGTGCAATTGCGCAGCAATTTGAGGCAGGTAAACTCAGCTTCATTCCACCAGAGCTTATTAAGGAACAGTCATTAAAAAGAAATATAACAGCTTCTTTTGACCTTGCACCTGAAACAAACTGGAAAGACATTACTATTAAATTTATTAATAATGAGGATGTCATAATTATTGCTAAGAATCTGCATCATAGAACAAATTACAGGGAAATGGGTTTTGAGGACCTGAAGAAAAAGAGCTATAATCTTCAATGGAATCTTTTGCTTATATTAACTCAACATAAGGGTGAACTATCTTGGAGTACCCAAGAATCTAATTATACGATCAAAAAACAAAAACAGCTACTATCAAAGAAATTAAGAACCTATTTCCAAATTGATGAAGACCCATTTCACCCATATAGGAAACTGAAAAAATATAAGATTAAGCTTCAGCTTATCCCGCCTCCAGATTCTGAATAATTCTCCCGGTGAATTCACCGAAAATCTTTCCTTCTAAAATCTGATTTTTTTTTGCTTATTACTTATTTTTACGATTGTATCATTTCTCTCAGCGAATTTTCGCGATATAGATGCTATGACAAAAATATTTATCGCGAAATTTTCAAAGGAATTCATAGAGAAGACACTTCAAATATGGCAACCATATAGCTCTACCAAATTAACAGAAGAGGACGCCAGAGAAATAGCTGAGAACATGACAGAACTATTTTCATTACTGGCTGAATTGGAGAAAAAATATAAGGAAAATGGAAAGGAAGATCATTTAGACAAAGCTGATGAAAGGAAAGAAATATGATTAATCATATTGTTATTAATAAATTAAATATTATTACGAAAGATATTCACAGAGAGCATTCCCATTTTAAATATATAGCATTTTTCTCCATGAATGGCAGGGATCGGCACCACCCTGCCTATATTTCTGGAGAGATTTGCAATCTAAATTCATGGAGAAAAAATATTGATTATCAGAATTTCAAAAAAAAATAGAAAGAAGCCTTACACGATGATTGACAACCGCATATTGAACGATATAAGACTTTCATTACGGTCAAGAGGCATGTTGTGTTATTTGCTAAGCAAGCCGGATGATTGGACTGTGTTAGTAACACAGCTAATAAAAGAATTTAGTGAAGGAAAGCATGTTGTAAGAAAAACATTGAATGAACTTATAGAATGCGGCTACATAAAAAAAATAGAACTTAGAAATAACGGCTACTTTGCTGGCTATGATTATATTGTTTCTGAAATTTCTGAATATGCGCTGCCAATCGGCGTTTACCAAAAATTAGAAAGCGGTAGAAATAGAGACAAGACCGCCACTTACCGAAAATTAGAAAATGGGCAAAGTGCGGCAGGCTCGCCGCGTGCTGATTTATCCGATGCGGATAAATTGGAAAGCGGTATATATAATAAGGTACTTACTAATAAAAGAAAGCAAAAAAACAAAAAAAAGAAATCTGACTGTAATCAAGTATTTTTAAAATTATGGGAGATATTACCAAAGGAAAGCAGTAATGGGACAAAATACTATTTTGACATAAATGATGCAGAAATAGCATTTCTTGAATCCGATTACGTGAATGAATCAATTGAAATACTTGAAAAGGCAGTAAGGCTATATATCAAAGATGCATGTAATAATGGCTATGCATTCCACGCACCGCATACGGTATTTATAAAATTTTTACCAATCTATATTGACCGCATAAAAACAGAACCAGAACAACCACCGGAACAAGTAAAAATACCACCCAAAAAACCATTAAAAAGTATTCTTGAAAAAACCGATGGAGGCAAACAATGACCGTCACAAAAGAACAATTAAATGAAATGTATTCATACGATTCCATGGGAGCAATCAAGCGGGCGGAACAATTACTATTGTGCATAGAATTGGATGAATGCATGATAAAAGATCATGGCATTGATTTTTATGGTGAACAAGAAATAAAAACAAATTATAGCCGTATGCTTATATCTAAAATGCCTGAAACAATTTTTTATGATGATAGGCACAAATATATTCACATAGCAATGAGAGAATTATATAAACAGGGCAAATTTGTTAATCCAGAAGCTATTGCTGATTACTTACACAGTAATAATTTGTTAGATAAGGCAGGAGGGATAGCTTATATTAAAGCAGAAACACACGATGACGTAACAATGCTTAATGAAATTGCACCATTTTATCAAGTGAATCAGGCAGACAAGAAATGGGCATATGCTCCCGACCTCATTAGTTTTTTAAAAGATAAGTGGATTGAGAGGCAAGCTGATTTATTATTTAACAAATACAAGAACAAGCAAAATAAAGCAAGGCAAGATTTATTCATTCTTGGCATGGAATTTCAGAAATTAGCAAGTATATCTGGCAAGCTACTGCGAGCTTGTGATATTACTTTTGAAGAAAATGAGGGACAGCAAATCTTTACTAATATTGGACCGATAGACGATAAAATAGAATTATATCCAGGAGACATGGTTGTTATTGGCGGCCGTCCATCATGTGGTAAAACGGCATTGGCAATGACACTTGCTCTGGCAATGCGTAAATATAATCCCGTGTTCTTTAGCGTGGAAACAGGCAAAGAATCATTATTTCAGCGCTTTTTGGCAATTGAAAAAAATATTGAACTAACAACGGTCCGACGTAATTGGGAAGAATACAAGAAAGAAAAAATCAAATCGGATTTGTTGCTTTCATTTGAAAGGAATATAAGCGTGAATAAGTTTTGTATGCAATTAGCCGGTGCAATCACACAATATAACAGTAAAATAGCATTCGTGGATTACTTGCAGCTAATGAATGTTAGTGGAAAATATTTCAACGAAAATTTACGAGTGGGGCACATCTCCAATGCATTAAAAGCATTTGCGCTGCAATATGGAATAGTACTATTTGTATGTTCGCAATTAAGGCGACCGGATCAATCAAGGAAAGACAAGAACGAACCGCAACTGGCAGATTTGCGGGATAGTGGCGTTATAGAACAAGATGCAGATGTGGTATTTATGCTCTGGAATAATAAAAACGATCAGAATCCTGATTATAAAATCAAAATTGGCAAGAATAGGAACGGCCCTACTGGAAAGATAGAAAATGTGCAATTTCTGCCCGCGTTTGTTTCATGGGATTGGAACGAACCAGCGCAGGATGAAACACCATTTTAAACAGGAGGTTTATGAAAAAAGAAGAATTAAAAGACAATCTAAAAAACAGCGTCCAGGCGCACATAAAAAAATCAAAAAAGAAGCTTACAAAAGAACATAAAGCATTGAAAATGCAAGTTTTTTTAAAGCATATGGGTAAAAAAGAATTTGCGATAACAAAGAAAATGCGAGCTGCAGAAAAGGTAATATGGGATAACGAAGGATATGCACGCACAGAAAAATTTTATTTTGATATAAAACCATTTGATACTTGGGATTGGCAACCTGCAGTATATGAAGAAGATTTTAAAATGTTATGCGTAGGAATGGAGACATGGTTGATAGATTTATTTTATCAGATGAAAGGAATTCAAAGAGAATATGGAGATAATTGTGAAGAAGGTTATTTACTTGCTGGATATTTTCACATTATAGCAGTGGCTTTAAAGGGAATTCTTGAATATTCCGGACGTCTTCAAAGAGAATCGCATTACGATATTTGCGAAGAAATAGAAAATACCTTAGTTAGAATAGAACCTAATTGGAAAGAAATACAAGCAGAAAATCAGGAAAGTAGAGAATGTTCATGCATGGACCGATCTTGCGTATATTGTGGACCTAAATATGGTGAACCCATTGACGAAGATTTATTTTAAGATGATAGCTATGGAAGATTACTTACAATGAAACAAAGGAGGTGAACCGGCATGACAACATCAATAAGAAAAATCAAATTACCTAAAATTGAATCATGTGAATATAATCTTGATTTTGACGGGAATATTGTAAAAGCGATATATGATCCTGATGATCAAACACTTACAGTAATCAGCGATGATTTAGAAATAGTGGCAGCAGATTCTGATGAGGATTCCGAAGAAGATGAATAATTAAACCATAAGGATGGGTGCTAAATTCCCGGGTTCTGATCGATTTAGCACCTTTACTTTAGATCCTGAACATGATAATTGTTTTAATATACCCTGACAAAGAATACCTATTTAAGCAGATATTATTTCAAATTGGAAAAATTTTAATTGCCTTAATGCAATCTATGGAAAGAAGATCATTTCATAGCGCATTGAAACTCTCATAAATACTTACTTTTCATAAAATAGCGATTTTTGCCTATGATAATCATCGTTTCAAAACAAATTCTTTCTCTACAGCGCTAAAAATGTTCTTGCAGGGGAAAATAAAGACAATCATTGTAGATTTAATGTCCTGCCTATCTTGATTTGTTGCTTTTCAAAAAGGTAAGCTTTTTTGTGATTATTTAAACAAAACGATTTAGCATTACATTGATGCAATAAATAGAAGATTTTCTCCTCCCCGATTTGGACAGAATTCGCAACTTTTTCCACGGTGCCATAGAAGCACAAAGATTCTTTGTGTCAGTCCAGAATTTTCATGTATAGGTATTAAATGAAAGAACCGTCCGGTATGGTGCGCGCAAGGGGATGACTTTCGCAACTGGCTGTCCAATAAAGAGTACATTCGTGATTTCTATGTCGAGGCTAAAGAATTTATCAGCATTTAATATCTTGTTCCCCGTCTTGGATTTAAAGTACAAATATTATGTAAGCAAAAAAAAGTCTCTTGGAAATGACGAGGTGGGATATTCATTATATAAATGGCCATTTAGCAATCTTCCAGATTTCTTTTTATTTATTCCACCCCACTGTTTAAATAAGAATGGGATATTATATTTTCGGCATTGCTCCCAAATATACTTGTTCAATTAAGGAATTATGACTCAGCTAACTTATCAGCAGTTAAAACTTTGAGGCCTACAGCAAACGCTTTTTAATTGCAAAATTCTTCCTTTCTTAGCTATATCATTCAGTATTGAATTTCATAGCATAGCATTTTTATAGCATAAATTGAAGAAATTCAACCAAGGCAAAGAATATTTATGGAAATAAAATCATCCATTAACGAATATTACGGACAACGGCATAAATAGAGTAGTCAAGGTTATGTCTGAAGATCCAAGCCCTCCGTTCTGATTTTGCCATTATATTGAAGACGGTATAAGCATTGATGTTTACTTTAGATTTTATGCCCTGATTTGCAGTCTTTTTTCACTTTAATATTTGCTGCGTCGTCTCATAAAGGGCAGCTCCCTTATGTAAGTACATGATATTTTGATTATGCTAAAAACAGATTTACATAATATACAAATTGTAATCTGAAAATATATTATTTCCTCATGATGTAGTGTAAATCCATGCTTTGCTTTTCCTAGTCATCCCCATGACAAATAAAATCACTACTTTAATGTTCCTTTTGGGCAAAATCTGCGGGCATAGGAAGAAAAGCGCAGCAAGCACTATTCAACTGGCTTGTCCTGCCCTTCCTCAACCTCAAACTGATTATGTTTAAGAATCAAGCATTTCGTAGCTTATTTGTTTTGCTTTTGAAGATATTTCTGGATTGCCTCATTCAATAGATCTTCGATATCCAGGCCTGTATTAACTGATAAATGTTTCAACCGCTTCACGCTATCAGCCGGCAGCTTAGCAAATAGCGGTATTCGGTCCAGCTTGTCAGGTTGCTTGATATCCTGTTTTTCAACTCTCTTGATATTTTGATTTTTAGAATGCTTGTTTTTTTGCTTGCTGGATTTCTCGATATCTTCAAAGCTCGGTCCGCTGGTTGCCCTTGCGGGCGTGGAGCTGAAGCAATGCTAAAGCAACGCAAAAAAATTTATTTGAAGATTAAGAGAATATAATTGTAGTTTTGCATCTTTTGTGTATACTCCCTCTCTTTCTTTAAACTATACTCCGCTACGTCCTGCGCATTTATTCAAGAGATTGTGAAGTTGCTTTATTTTAGCTTCAATACCCAAATGATTAAATTTTCTTCTCCGGATACTTTATTTTTCTTCTTCTTTAGAATCAGAGGGAACAAAGGCTTCAAACACTTTTACAATGTTTTGTTCATTGAGTTCCAATAATATAAAAGAGCGAACTTCTGATGATCCTTTAGACCCTTGATTTATGTCCATCCTAAATCCAAAACGTGCTGCATTGCCCCCGCGAGATATTTCAGCAATGGGAATATAGCCTTCGAAATACCATCGGTGCTCCTCTATCATTTTGAATTTCTCGTCT
>MFGW01000159.1:8924-10539 GCA_001780385.1 Candidatus Fischerbacteria bacterium RBG_13_37_8
GCGCATAAGCACCACTGTATTTGCCGCGATAATTCGAAAGCCGGGTAGCAACCATCCACTTATTTAGGAATTCCCCATCTTGTCCCATTTCTCCCCCGGTCAATGCTAACAATCCTATAAATATTCCGTTAGTATCTTTTTCTTTAATCGCGTCTTTGAAGTTAATGTAATATTGAATACCTGCTCCGCCTTGGATGCGAACCTTCATATCACCAGTAGTATCCAGGCGCCATTTCGTCTGTCCTTCTGCGTCAACACTCTCTTCAATAGCTGTTTCATGGATATATTGAAACTCTAAATGAGTTATTATTTGCCAAGGAGTTACTCTGTCCGGATAAAGCCTTTTACCCAAAGGATAAAAAGTCGACATACGCAACATGGTTGCAGGAAAATTGCTTCCATTTGTATTGCCATCATTTTCTGAATTGGTTGTATTCATCCCTGTTTCATTTCCGACTCTGACAAATTCCTTAGAAAGATAGAGCCTGAAATGAAAAAACTGATCCTTGTATCCGGCAGGATCTTCAAAAGGATGAATTATTTTTTTTATTTTACCCTCATATACTGTTTGACCTCTTACCAGGAAGACAAAACATTGGTTTTCAAAATCCTTTTTTGATCCAAGTTCTAAGGTGCTCCACAATGGGAAACTTTCGGATTTTTCGAAAGGCTGGCTATCTTCGATTTCATTTTGTTCACAGCTTTTAGCCTCAAGTTTATGGTCCAACAAATCACTCACTTTACAGTTGTCGTCGCCTGAAATAATTTTTACTTTGTATACTCCACAATTGCTTGTTGGAAAAAGCGTTAATTCTATCTTGGAATAGTCACAAACCTTCTCTGGTTTTTCTTGCCCCATTGAATAGAGACTGAAAGAAAGTAGCAAAAGAATAAAGCTCAATAGAACAAAACATCTCATAACTGCCTCCTTTAGGAATTAACCTAAGCGTCTTTAAAAAGGTAAGATCTTAATTGCAGGTTCCTATTGTCTGGGGGAGACATGGCGCGGAAGAAGTCGGTCTTTGTGCATTGGAAGAATCTAAACCATAGGATCCTTCTTCTCTACCCGGATTTTGCGCCACTATCACATAATAATAACTTCCCATATCCGATGGTATAGAGATTGAATTTGATCCCCCAGTTGTACATACAAATGGCATGTAGTCATAGCTTATCCATGGTATCGTACCTCGGTAAACCTCATAATCTTGAGTTTGGCATGTTCCTCCGGGTGCTCCCCAGCTAAGAACAAGATTAGGATTGGACTTATATACAGTTAATGGTGTGCCTGAGTAGTTATCATTGTCAGGAACAGTACCTGGAGGAGGCTCATATTGACATATCAGTGTATTAATCCCCGAGGAGTTAGATGCTAAAACATTTGTGTCTATTATAGTAGTGGAGGGTGTAGATGGAATAACGCTCGTCGCCGTTACGGTTGCTGAAGCGCTTGCAGGTACAACACTTGTATTACTTATAAAAGTACAGGATGCATCCATGTTCCCCCCAGAATCCAACTTTAGCACCCATATATTATTCCATGTACCCCCACCAAAAGAGCTAGTATCTCCTTCAACAACATATACTCCATCGGAAGTCTGCTGAATTGAATAAG
>MFGW01000160.1:0-753 GCA_001780385.1 Candidatus Fischerbacteria bacterium RBG_13_37_8
ATCGAGCATGTCCATTACAAGGGGTAATGGAATGATGGAATAATGGATTGTCGGTAGCTTCGCTTTATTAATCCCATTATTCCATTACCTCATTATTCCAACACCCCATTTGTTTCCCATTCTCATTTCTTTGACATCTATCGCCCATTGTTGCACCGCTATTCAGTTGCTTCTTCTGTAATGATTCTATTAGCTTCAACAATTCATTCTCGACTTTGTAATGAAGCTGATCCAATTCTTCATACTCAGTTTTGCTGATCTGCTCGGCTGCAAAAAAACTCTCATAACTTGAATGAAACTCTCCACATGAACCTAATGCAATATTCAAATAGTTCAAATATTCTTTTATACTCCGACGACAATATCCTTCTGCTATGTTCCGGGATATGCTATGCGCTGCATCTATACTATTTGCCGCCACTTTCTTTAACTCAAAAGGAAATTTCGATAATAGCCTGAACGCTAACAGATATAGAGAAACTGCATCTTGCCATACTCGAAGCTGCTTAAATCCTCTGTTTTTGTTCTTCCTATTCACACAAATTTTATATCATATTAGAAATGCCTTTTTCAATAGATATCTGAGCTTTGTTGAACCAACATCCACTTCTGAACCCATTATTCCATCATTCCACCATTCCATTAACCCAATTGCGTCGCCTTGCGACGCTATGTTCAAGATCCGCTTGGTGTCATAGAAGTATATAAGAATGTCAAGAAACATATTGATTGTCAGCTTGTGCTAGCGGGAGG
>MFGW01000160.1:776-3912 GCA_001780385.1 Candidatus Fischerbacteria bacterium RBG_13_37_8
GACCTAAAATACTCGAACAAATTAACACTGCATCTGCTAATGATCCTGATATACATGTAATATTTTTACCTCCCTCGAGTGATATTGAAATCAATGCCCTTCAGCGAGGTTCTACCGTTGTTTTACAAAAATCCCTCCGTGAAGGATTTGGACTTACTGTCGCAGAAGCACTCTGGAAAGCAAAACCAGTTATTGCCTCTGCTGTTGGAGGTATTCCGCTCCAAATTTCCCACCGTTACGGCGGCATCCTTACTTATTCCATAGAAGGTACTGCTCACTATCTCAAGCAGCTTCTTAATGAACCGGAATATGCGCAAAAACTTGCTCAAAATGGAAAAGAACACATTAGAAATAAATTCCTGATAACAAGACATATGCGTGATTATCTTCTCCTTTTCCTCTCTTTATATTATGAATCAGATATAGTACAATTCTAATGACTGACGGCCCCACATAAGGAGTTACGTATATGGAAGTTGCTGCTATGATAGCATTTGCAGGCTTGCTCGTTTTTTCCGCTCATCTCTTTGCGGGTGTATTCAAACGCACCGCTATACCGGATGTGCTGATGCTGATTTTTATTGGCTTTCTCTCAGGATTTCTATGGTCAATTCTCCTCAACAAATTCAGAACTATTCAAAATTCCATCTTTACCACGCCAGCTTTTGTCTTTGTGGTTTTCGGTATTGCTGAATCAATGGGATACAGCGGTTATATTGCTGCACTCGCATTCGGCATTACTCTCGGGAATATTGAATTGCTTCATATTCCCATGATTCAACAATATATTCCTCATGATCCAATCGCATTGGACACCACCGAAAGACTCTTTTTTTCTGAAATTGTTTTTCTGCTAAAAACGTTCTTTTTTGTATATATTGGTATTTCAATCAAATTGACCGACCTATGGCTTATATCACTCGGCTTGATTCTTGCCTTTTCAATTTTAATCGTGCGCATACCTGCAGTACGCCTTTCAATGAAAAGAAGCATTCCGATAAAAGACGCTTCATTTATTGCTGTAATGGTACCGAAAGGACTTGCTGCTGCCGTGCTTGCATGTATCCCCCTGCAGGAAGGAATCGCTAAAGGGGAACTTATACAACATGTCACCTACGCTGTCGTTATGTTCAGCATTATACTTACATCACTATTCGTCTTCCTCGTCGATAAAACAATGCTGGCTAAGCTCTATGCCTGGATATTTTCCTGCTTCGGAAAATGCCCGCCAGATGCAGTAGAACCAGAATCTATCCAGGTTACTGGTCAATTGTTCGAATAACTGCATTGTGCTTGTGAAAAAATAAATGCAAAAAGTAATTATTACTCGTTTGATACACCTGGTAATTATTCTGCTTGGTGTCTCCTTCATCTCTTTTCTTCTCATCTCATTAACTCCCGGTGATTATTTAACCAATCTCTCGCTCAATCCTGAAATTCCGCCGCAGACAATTGAAAAATTAAGAAAAGATTTTGGATTGGACAAACCGTGGTATGTTCAGTATGCAAAGTGGCTCTATAATATCTCGCCGCTTGGAATAAGTACTGACAAAAAATTCTTTCTTTATTTTAAAGCGCCTGATCTCGGTTATTCCTTCTCGTATAAATTAAAAGTAACATCTCTCATTTATACACGTTTCATCAATACTATAATTCTTTCTCTGGCTGCTGAATTTATAATCTGGTTCCTTGCTATCCCACTCGGACTGCTCTGTGCGCTAAAGGAAAATAAATGGCTGGATAAACTTATCTCCTTCTTTGCTTTTGCTGGTTTATCTTTTCCAGAAGTACTCCTTGGTTTACTTGCACTTTTATTCGCTGCTGCTACAGGATGGTTTCCTATTGGGGGCATGACCAGTTCACATTTTGATGAATTCTCGATGCCAGCTAAAATCCTGGATATCTTGCATCATCTTATTCTCCCGGCACTGGTACTGGCTTTTACAAGTATCGCTACTATCATCAGATATGCACGCGGCGCTTTTCTGCAAGCTTTAAAAGCTGACTTTGTAAAAGCATTGAAGGCAAAAGGCTTGCCACACAGAATTATTATCTATAAACATATTATGCGAAATGCATTGAATCCGCTTATTACATTATTCGGATTATCCTTCGCAAGTCTCGTCAGCAGTTCGTTTATTGTGGAAGTTATTATGAGCTGGCCCGGACTGGGTTTACTCACACTGGAGGCATTGTTTGCAAAGGATCTATTCGTCATTAATGCTTCAGTTCTTTTAGCTACGATATTTCTCGTAACTGGCAATCTCATTGCTGACATTCTGCTTGCCATTGTTGATCCGCGGATTAAATTTCAAACTTAATCAAGGCACAAAATGAATAAGGACTTAAATATCATTGCGATCATTTCTTTCATGCTTCTTTCCCTGCTGTATATTACCATTATTTTTGCAGGATTCATCTCTCCATACGATCCTAAAGAAGATGAATTCAGAACATATTTTTATCATCCTCCAAAGTTCTTACATTTTATTGACCAGGATTGGCATTGGCATCTGCGGCCATTCGTATATCCAATTTTTATTGCTGACCGGACTAAAAATATCTACTCCGAAGGCAGACCTCTCTGTGTCACAATAAATGACCAAAAATATAATGAAGAAGAATTTTTTATTGAATCTATAACTTCATTGCAGCATCCACCTGTACTTATCAAAGACAGCAAGGATCGTCTCATAGGTATCATTTCATTATTAACTGAAACGGATGCTGATTCAGGTACTTTTGCTGGTTGTTATCCTGCTTCTCCCTACGAATTCAAAAAAAACCAAACTTATAAAATCGAATATAAGGATACCAGCAACAATACGCTTCTGCATACATTACTATTCAAAGCTACTCGTGAGTCCACCCTGCCGTCGGTACAGAAGGATATCGCAATAAGTCTGGTGAACGAAAAAAATGAACCGCAAGCATCCTACGTATATAAAGTTGAAACATACCCGATTCAATTCTTTGCTGAAGGATTTCGCTATTGGCTCGTTGGCAATAATAGGCTTCATCTCTTCAAACCAGCAGAACGGGGATACATCTTTCTTTTTGGCACTGATCAGAATGGAAGGGACATCTTTTCAAGAACATTATATGGAGCCAGGATCAGCCTGACAATCGGCTTAAT
>MFGW01000160.1:4006-6488 GCA_001780385.1 Candidatus Fischerbacteria bacterium RBG_13_37_8
TTGGCGTAAAAAGAAATCTGTACTGTTCCCGATTGCCATGTTTGCATTAATTGCCTATCTGCTGCTGGAAGCAGACAATATAACTTACGGAATCATTTACATGCTTTCAGGTATTATTGCACCCGAAATGCCCATTACTTCCCAATGGGTATATTTTTATATCGTTATTATTATCAGTTTTATCGGGTGGGCTTCCATGGCTCGTTTAATACGGGGTATCGTGCTTTCAGTAAAAGAATATGATTATGTAACTGCTGCAAAAGCATTAGGCGGAAGCAATTTTTATATCCTGCGACGTCATATTTTTCCTGCCACCTATCGCTATGTAATAATAAGAGCTACCCTGCTTATTCCATTTTATATATTAAGTGAAATTGCTCTCAGTTACCTTGGTCTCGGCATACAGGAACCGGAACCAAGCTGGGGAAATATGCTGCAATACGCTCAAAATATAAAAGTATTGCAATCATTTCCATGGATGTTAATTCCTGGACTTTTTCTCTTCGTCACGATACTTGCTTTCAATTTTCTCGGAGATCATCTCTCTCGCAATAAAAAATAATACTAATGAAGCTTAATAACCTATTTTTATGCGAAATTGAGCTTCCGTGTCCTCTTCGCAAAGTGTTTCGGAGTCTTTCACATGAAGAACCAGCCGGTAATAGTTCTCCGCAAGATTTTTGTAAGGCAGGATAAAGAAATTGGTGATTAATTTCTTATCTTTATCGGTAAAATCACTTAATTTAGTAGGAGGCAATGAACTTAGCAGAGTACCTGTATTATCATAAAGCTTGAAAGATATTTCCACATTTATCCCTGACTGATTAGACTCATTTGCATTAAATATTTGGTATAATCCCACTAATTGACCGGTAGGCGATAAATTTTTTGTGGCCGAAAATGTAATTTTTTTATCTTTATAGATAATAGTACCATCATTTTCTAATCTCAAGGAACGACTCTGCGTGACATCAGAAGATGTATTTATATATTCTACAGCGCTTGCAAGGATGACGGGACTTGTTTTAAAACAGTTATCTTTTTTGATTGAAACTGCCAGCGGTGATTCCGATCCAGTAATTTTCCATCCCCCAACTTCAACAACGGCAGCGAATAATTTATATTCTCCCGGCTCTATTTGAAAGGAATAGAGATTCTGAAAATGTGATTCAGTTCGCGATAGTTCCTCATATTCAGTCTTTTTCAAATTAATGTTTAAAACTTTATGCTCCTTGACCACAATATCATTTTGTTTATTTTTCACGAGATATGCAAAATGAATCTGGTCGAGGACATTATCACCATTATATTCAGGAGTTATCGAAGCAAAAGGAACGGCTAAACTTATAACAACATTTATCTTATTATTTTCATCGAGAATATAGGCATATTCTTTATTAACAGGTATTTGTTTATAAACTGATGAGAAATCAAGAGCAGTGGCGATCATAACATTTACCTGATCTTCCATGTTTAAATCCGAGATAGCTTTGCGCGTTTGTACTGTTATATTCGGTTTCTTGACTTCTATCTTAATTTTATGCAACTTACCATCATATCCTGGTCTGTCAGGAGCGTAACTGATCAAGTAAGAACTTGAAAGATTTTTACTTAATTTTTTGAAATATTCATTAAAATAAGCACCTGTCCTCATAGAGAATCCACCGGTATCATCAGGTAAGCTTTTTAATTGTTCCATCATAATTGAAGCCATGCTAGAAGTCCCGACTACTGATTTTACTGATGTATCAGCACCAATAAATTCAAGCGGATTATTTGGATTAAGCCAATATATGGTAAGTCCCGATTCATTTGCTTTATCAATCAACTTCTGAAGCTGTGCACCTTCTGCCATATCTTTGAAAATAGCATCACGTGCATCTTGCATATAATTGTTTACTCGAAGAGTTAAATTATATGTTTGCATCCACTGCTCCACAATTTCCTGCAAATAGGTAAGATAAACAGTTCCCGTGAGATCAAATCCATCGGAGAAAAATAGGATGCTCTTCTTACCAGGTGTATGACGCAACCGAAGAAAGATTTCTTCTAAGGATCGAATGGTATTTCTTGCACTTCTCTGTTCCTCTCTTGCAAAAATATTTGCCTGGTTTATCCCCATTCGTATAACTCCTTCCACACATCTCACGCGAGCTTCCAAATCATCAATGGCAGAACATCGCTGAGCAGACTCTATAATTCCGTCAAGTGTATTTATTCTTGCAGAATATACATAAATTCCTCCTGTACCTACTTTTATTTTATCAAGCGTTTCAATTAATTCAGGAGGCGAATTAGTAAAATTCTTTTCGAGCTTATAGTTACCTAGAGTATCTAATGAATAAAGTGCCATAAGATTATTCTGAGCCGCATTCTCTGAAATAAAATTCCGTATTGATTCTTTAATACGTGCAATACTCGCTTGCCCGCTGTTGCATCCATCAAATATCAAGGCAATACTATTGACTGCTAAATCCGGTTT
>MFGW01000160.1:6499-6988 GCA_001780385.1 Candidatus Fischerbacteria bacterium RBG_13_37_8
ATATACCGGGAGCAGGCATCTGTTCAGCAGTTTTATCAGGAATAATCGAATGTATTTCATCGACATAACGTATCTTTTGCTGTTTGCCATCTTCCCATAACTCAAAATCATCTTTAGTCAATCCTGGGACAAAATCATCATTTTTATCATATGCAAATGCTTCTACTTGCAATAATCTTACTTCCATTTTTAAATGCAGTGCTGATACTGGTTTTTCTTCCTGTGCAAAAAGCATTATAGAACCTGAGACCAGGCAACTTATGATCAAAACGCAAATAGTTTTCATGCTCATTTTCATGTCTCCTATATAAATAAAGAGCTTATTATCATGTCATTTAATTAGATTTCTTGCAACTCATTTTAGTTCAAAGCAGTTCTTACCTTGTTGCATGCTTTTCTTTTTGTTGTATTTATGATAGAATGTATGGTCTTAATTTTCAGACGGTATAATACCATATTTTAAGTGATGGAGCATACTAATCATTTCAA
>MFGW01000160.1:7019-10963 GCA_001780385.1 Candidatus Fischerbacteria bacterium RBG_13_37_8
CGCGTAGGTACCTTGCATACTATGCACGGGGAAATTACTACACCGGCATTTATGCCAGTTGCAACAGTAGGCTCAGTAAAAGCTATTACTCATAAAATGCTTGAAGAACTTGAAGCCGATATTATTCTTGCAAATACGTATCATCTTTACCTGCGTCCCGGCATAGATACCATAGAAAAATTTCATGGTCTTCATAATTTCATGAATTGGCATAAACCACTTCTCACTGATAGCGGCGGATATCAAATTTTCAGCATGAGCCAGCTCCATAAAATTCAGGATAATGGCGTGCTGTTTCAATCGCATATAGATGGCAGTACACATTTCTTCACTCCAGAAAAAAATATCGAGGTACAACAAATTCTCGGCGCTGATATTATTATGACTATTGACGAATGCATGCCCTACCCCGCTTCCTATAGTGATACAAAAAATTCACTGGAAATCACCCTCGCCTGGGCTCGCCAATGCAAAACCGCACATAATAGCTCACAACAATTATTGTTCGGAATCGCTCAAGGCAGTGTCTATAAAGATCTTAGAGCACGTTGCATCAAAGAACTCACTGAAATGAATTTTGATGGATATGCCATCGGAGGACTTAGTGTTGGCGAACCTGTCGAAATACTGCTCGATATTGCAGCGTTTTGTGCTGAACTTTTCCCAAAAAATAAACCTGTCTACCTGATGGGTTCCGGAACTCCGACTGATATTGTTCATGCAGTAGGGGCGGGCATCGATATGTTCGATTGCGTCCTTCCAACAAGAAATGCTCGCAACGGCTGCCTCTTCACCAGCACAGGACGTATTATTATTAAAAATCAAAAATATAAATATGACGAGAAACCAATTGATGAAACGTGCAACTGTTACACCTGTAAAAATTTTTCAAGAGCATACCTCAGGCATCTTTTCTTATCAAAAGAATATAATTCAGCAATTCTTAATTCAATCCATAATCTTTATTTTTATCTTGACCTTATGAAAACCATCAGAAATTATATTCGGGAAGGTAGTTTTTCACATTTTGCCCATTCTGTTGTGAAATCATACGAACAGGAAGATACTGAAGAAACATAGGAGGAATACATGTATATCCTATTATTAATAATGAACAATATGAATGCCTTGAGTAACGGAGATGCAAAACCAAATTTTATGATCAGCATGCTTCCCTTGCTCCTTATCTTCGCAGCATTCTATTTTCTTATTATTTATCCACAGCTTAAATCTCAAAAGCGTCATAAAAGCTTTATCCTGAATTTAAAAAATGGCGATAAAGTAATTACTAATGGCGGTGTTCATGGTACAATTACAGGGTCAGACGAGAAAACAGTGAAATTAAAAATTGCATCTAATGTAGTAATTATTATCGATAAAAATGCCATTGCAGGAATTGATACAAGTGAACAACCGGAAGATAAAAATACCTAATAAGAAATTGAAAAGGAGTGTACCACAATGAATTTAAAGTGGAAATATATATTAATTGCGGTAATCACGATATTAGGAATTCTTGGTGTAAAATTTCTGCCTCTTCATAAAGGATTGGATCTCCAGGGAGGCATGCATCTGATTCTTCAAGTTAAAGCAGATGAAGCAATAAAAGCAGACAGGGATAGAATCATGGATGCACTTAAAGAAATAGCCAAAAAAAGCGACATCACCATTGATACGGCAGAACCAGAAGAACAAACAAGCATAAAAGTGAAATTGGCTGATATAAAGCAGGAAAATGATTTCAGGAAATTTATTAAGGCTGAATTGCCAGCATGGAACTTAGAATCAAATCCTGTCCCAGGGACATTTGTTATTAAAATGCTCGCCTCAGAAGAAAACGCGATAAAAGATCAATCAATCTCACAAGCCATTGAAATATTGCGTAACAGGGTTGATGAATTCGGTCTCACTGAACCGCTTGTTCAAAGGCAAGGGCTGAGAGGAGATAAAGCAATAATCGAACTGCCAGGCGTTGATGATCCAGCGCGAGTAAAAAAAATATTGAAAGAAACTGCATTACTGGAATTTAGAATTGTTCTCGATTTTGATATGTCACGAGATAGCCTTATTGCACGCTATCAAGGCAAACTACCAGAGGATTCAGAAATACTCCTGGCGGAACCCATTAAGACTTCGCCGGAACAAGCACAAGATCAGCAAAAAGAAGCAGGGTATTATTTAGTGAAAAAATCATCTCCAATCTCCGGAAAAGACCTTCGTAACGCTCGCAGAGGTACTGATAACTATGGACTCCCGCAAGTTGATTTTGAAATAAAACGTGATTCCACAAATACATTTGGCAAATTTACCAGTGAAAATGTTGGTCAAAGAATGGCAATCGTACTGGATAAAAAAGTAATGTCAGCACCCAATATTCAGGATGCCATCTATAACGCTGGAAGAATCACAGGCAATTTTACTCCGCAAGAAGCTGAAGACCTTGCACTCGTTTTAAGGACCGGAGCATTACCTGCCAGCATGGAAATACTGGAAGAAAGAACCGTGGGGCCTTCTCTCGGTAAAGATTCTATCAATAGAGGCTTCTTTGCAAGCTTGCTCGGTACTATACTGATACTGGCATTCATGACATTCTATTACAGGCTTGCCGGCATAAATGCAATCGTTGCGCTTTCACTCAACATACTGATCATCTTTGCCGTTCTTGCTTATTTCGAAGCTACACTTACCTTGCCCGGCATTGCCGGTATTGCACTCACTATTGGTATGGCGGTTGATGCAAATATTCTTATCTTCGAACGCATCAAAGAAGAACTGGCACTCGGAAAAACAGTACGGTCATCTATCGAATCAGGTTTCTCAAGAGCTTTTACTACAATTATTGATACGAACCTGACTACTATTCTTGCTGCTATTTTCCTTTACATGTTTGGCACGGGTCCAGTAAGAGGATTTGCTCTTACACTTACTATTGGTTTGCTTGCTAATATGTTCACCGCTGTATTTGTATCACGCGTGATCTTCGATACTTTTGTACGAGAACGTAAAACACTAACACTCAGCATTTAATAAATCGTGGAGATACCTATGAATATTGCGTCTCATCAGAAGATACATATTCTGCTCCATTCTGTAATTCAATAATATGAGGAGGTACCATGCCTTATTATGGCTTGCATAAACTCAATATAGATTTCATGAAATATAAATTCCATTTCATCATATTCTCTATTGTGCTCATTCTATTTGGCACTGCTGATATAGTTTTTAAGGGAGGTCCATTGCTCGGTATCGATTTTTCTGGCGGCATTTTGATTACGGTAAAATTTAATTCACCACAGGATATCGGACAAATTAGAAATACATTATCACAGATCGGACTCGGAGACAGTATTATTCAGTACCTCGGAAAACAAAATGATGAAGTACAGATTCGCGTCAGAATGCCTAAAGCAAAAAAGAATGAAAGTGAATCCCAAATGGAAAGAACACTCAATGATTTATCAAAACAAATCAGTGATGTTTTGCGCACCCGTTTTAATACAAATATTGAGATAGGCAATAAAAGAGATCTCAACATGTTTGGTGTCGATTCAATCAACGATGAATTCGCTGCTGCAAATCCACTTATGCTCCCCGAAGATACTGAAAAATATCGTGATTTTGCTGAACGCATTGTGAACAAGAGACTGGAATTAGGCGGTTTATTCTCAAGTTTTCAACAAATTGATTCAATCGAAGGATTACCTCCTTCAATAATTAAATTATTGAAAAATAATTTCTATCTTTCTAATGTATTAATAGAAGGAACAGAAATTGTCGGACCACATGTCAGCCAGGAATTGCAAAAAAAAGCATTCTGGGCAGTTATTTTTGCACTGGGTGGAATGCTCGTCTATATCTGGGTAAGATTTGAATTCTTGTGGGGATGTGCGGCAGTAATTTGCCTGTTTCATGATGTCATATTTACTCTTGGACTTTATACC
>MFGW01000160.1:10977-13216 GCA_001780385.1 Candidatus Fischerbacteria bacterium RBG_13_37_8
AATCAACCTTCCGATTATTGCAGCGTTTCTGACTCTCATTGGATTTTCACTTAATGATACTATCGTTGTATTTGACAGGATGAGAGAAAATTCGAATGCTATGAAAGGCAAACCACTTGTTCAACAAATAAACACAAGTATTAACCAAACCATGAGCAGAACTTTGCTAACAAGTCTTACCGTCTTTGTAGTTGCTCTGATGTTATTAATATTTGGAGGAAAAACACTTAATGATTTCTCCCTGATTCTGGTAATAGGTGTTCTGGTCGGTACCTATTCCAGTATCTACGTTGCCAGCGCTTTTATTCTCCTCTGGAGAACCTATCAAAAGAAAGCAAGGGGGACGTATGCCACAAAAAAATAATCCGGTAAAATTAGATGGTACTCTTCTCGCTGAGAAACTTACTGAAGCAGCCAAAAATGAAGTTGAAAAACTCCGGAAAAAAAATATCGTTCCGCACCTTGAAGTTATTCTTGTCGGTAATGATCCTGCCTCACGTATCTATGTTAATAATAAAACTAAAGCATGTGATAAAACAGGAATATTCCATAATACTAACTTGCTTCCCGAAAATGTTTCAAATGAAGAACTATTAAAATTTATTCAGGAACTCAACAGCAAGAAAGAAGTAAATGGAATTCTTGTGCAATTACCACTTCCCCCGCAAATAAAAAAAGATAAAATAATTGATGCCATAGATCCTATAAAGGATGTTGATGGATTGCATCCTTATAACATGGGACTTCTTATGGCAGGAAGACAACAATGGAATCCTTGCACTCCAGGGGGTATACTTTCTATTTTTAAAGAACATTCAATCCCTCTTGAAGGTAAAAATTGTGTAATAATCGGACGCAGTGATATCGTAGGCAAACCACTCTCTCTTCTTTTAATGCAACAGAATGCCACCGTTACCATTTGTCATTCGAAAACAAAAAATATTCCTGAATTATTGAAAAAAGCTGATATCGTATGTGCCGCTATTGGTAAAGCTGCATTTGTTAAACCTGATTTTATAGAACAAAATACCATTATTATAGACGTGGGAGTAAATAGAATCAGCGAAGAAAAATTAGTAGATGAAATTTTTGGAAAAGAAGCTCCTCAAAAAGAAACTTTCCAGAAAAGAGGTTCTTGCCTCTGCGGCGATGTACACCCTCAAGCTTACACGAAATCTTCTTATTATACACCTGTTCCCGGCGGCGTCGGCCCAATGACTATCGCCACCCTAATTAATAACACGATCACCGCTGCAAAAGTACAAAAAAACTCTCAATAACCATGAAAGAGAGAATTACTAATAAACATTCTTTAATTGCTGGATTAACGGGAAGTATTGCTACAGGAAAATCACTTGTCGCTTCTTACTTCGAACAAATGGGTGCATTCATCATAGAAGCTGATAAGATATATGCTGATTTAGTTTCTCCAGGAAGACCTCTGCTTAAACTTATTGCTATGGAATTCGGCAAGGAAATCCTCAATCAAGATGGTTCTCTCAATCGTAAAATCATGGGTCAAAAAGCTTTTAGTTCTGAAGATAATCGGTTGAAACTAAATCGCATCACTCATCCTTTTATCATTAATACAATCATAGAAAAAATCAATGAAGCCATTGATAAAAAAATTATCCTTGTCACCGCTCCCCTTATCATTGAATCAAATATGCTTTCAATTTTTGATTGTCTTATCGTTATCGTTTGTTCCAGAGAACAACAAATTGAACGCTTAATGAAAAGAGATGTGCTCACGAAAGAAGAAGCTGAATCAAGAATTATCGCCCAACTTTCATCAGAAGATAAACTTAAATATGCTGATTATGTAATCAATAACAGCGAAACAAGGGAAAAAGTGTATCAAAATACCTACCACATTTACACCAAGCTGCAAAAATCCACCAAATAATCCCTCCCCCTCCCCCTCCCCATTCCCTAGTCCCTAGTCCCTAGTCCCCATTCCCTAGTCCCTAGTCCCTAGTCCCTAGTCCCCATTCCCCTATTTTACTTTTCCTGAATATTTTGTTATCTTATTACAATAAGATATTTCTGGAGGCATTATGATTCATTCAAAAAGAAACTATTTCCTGATCTTTATTTTGTTAAGCATCAGTATTACGACAGGTTTTCTTTTTGCGGGGCAAATAAATGGCAATAATATAGATCTGAGGTCTGTTAAACCTCCCGTGAAACAGACCAATGAGAAATTGGATTCTATGCTCAGTCAATTATTACGAATATA
>MFGW01000160.1:13240-18397 GCA_001780385.1 Candidatus Fischerbacteria bacterium RBG_13_37_8
AGAGCTATTTACTCATTCCTGGCAGCATCCCATGAAAAATGGTACTTTGACAATACTGATAGAAGCGGATACCGGTTTGCAGATTGATAAAGACACTTCCATGAAGATAGTTAAAGAGCCCTCTCTGATAAAAACAATAAAGAATCGACTCAAGAGCATGCAGGCGCATGTAATTGGAGATTATGAAAATTATATAGAAGCACAGGTGAAAATCAAGAATCTCAAAGAATTAATCGAGATCAACGCTATAAAAAAGATAATGGTTCCTTTTTTTAAAAAGCATTCAATACGAAGCGAGGGTGTTCAAGTTACCGGTGCTTCAAGATGGCAGACTCCGGATGTAAATTACATCAAGCGACAAAATCCGGTCAAAATTGCGGTGCTTGATTTAGGATTTAAGGGTTATCAGAATTTGCTTGGTATAGAATTACCAGCGGAGGTGACTGCTCGTTCATTCAGAGATGATGATGATATATCAGCCGACGAAGAACACGGAACTGCATGTGCTGAGATAGTGTATGATATGGCGCCCAATGCAGAGATTTATCTTGTGAATTTTGATATGTACAGTGAATTTGCAGATGCTGTTCAATGGCTCATATCGGAGAACGTGGATATTATATCATTTTCAATTGGATATTTTAATGCAGGAGCAGGCGATGGTACAGGTCCAGTAAATGATGTAGTGAACCAGGCAATAAATGCCGGTATCATATGGGTAGCAGCGGCAGGTAACGAAGCAGTCAGTCATTGGAGAGGTACATTTGAGGACAACGATGGCGACAGATGGATGAATTTTGTTTTAGGTGATGAAACAGATGAATTTTTTGCCTATGCGGGGGATGATCTCTACGTGTTCATGAATTGGAATGATTGGTACAGTTCCAGGCAAGATTATGATCTTTATATAATGGATGACCGCCAGAGACTTATTATTTCCTCCACGCAGGAACAAAATGGAGATGATTGGCCTGAGGAAAGTGTATCTTTTACTGCTCCTTTTACCGGCACCTATCATATTGCAGTATATAATTATTCCACAACCAGAGCATGTAAAATAGAGTTATTTATTTCTAAAAATTATCCGGAATATTATACTCCCGCAAGTAGTGTTACTATTCCAGCCGATAATCCAAACGTGATAACAGCAGGGGCAACATATTGGGGGAATGATGAGCTGGAATATTATTCCTCGCGCGGTCCCACAAAGAATAATGAAGTTAAGCCTGATTTTACCGCACCAGATGGTGTCTCCACTATTTCATACGGTGATCAAAGTTTTTATGGAACTTCTGCTGCAACACCTCATGTATCCGGTGCTATTGCACTTCTTATGGATAAATTAAGTGTTTTTACTGATCAGCAAATAGTAGAAATTATTGAAGCGCGAGCTATTGATTTTGGCCAACCGGGCAAGGATAATCTCTACGGAATAGGGAGATTATACCTGCTTCCAGATTAGCTTCTCTCATAGTGCACAAGCGTTTCATTATTGTTTTTGAAATGCTAAATTAAAACAATAAGAAAGGACAAAATGGAAGATATTATTAGACAATTACTGATTAAAGTAGGAGAAAATCCTGACCGTGAAGGATTGGAAGAAACACCACGCAGAGTTGCCGATGCATGGAGTTATTTTACAAAAGGCTACCAGGAAGATGCCCGGAATATAATTCAATCTGCTATTTTTATAGAAGATTATGATGAAATGGTAATAGTTAAAGATATTGATCTATTCAGTATCTGCGAGCATCATTTGCTTCCTTTTATTGGAAAATGTCACGTGGCATATATTCCGGATAAAAAAATCATAGGGCTCAGCAAAATAGTAAGGGTAATTGAAATATTCAGTCGCAGACTCCAGATACAGGAACGGCTTACTTCTCAAATAGCCTATGCAATCTGGGAAGAATTGAAACCGCAGGGTACTGCCGTAGTAATAGAAGCACTTCATCTTTGCATGATGATGAGAGGAGTCGAAAAACAAAATTCAAAAGCGATTACCTCTACAATGCTTGGCACATTTCGAACTAATCCTGAAACAAGAATGGAATTCATGTCACTCATAAAATCAGAGAAATCATTTTTATAATAGGGAGTATCTCATGCAACCTATAAGTTTTGATTATACTTTTGCCATTAAACAATTCACGCAAGATATAGATAGAATTACTCATAAAATTCTGCAGAATGCAATTCCTAATGTTTTGAAAGCTATAAATGAATTACGGGCATTGCGTGAATTAGGTACTATTGGATTTACTGACCTTCATACTAATGAACCAGGTATTAAAAAAGTGAAGGATACTGTTCAGCGTTGCCAGAACTGGGCTGACACTCTGGTCATCATTGGTATCGGAGGTTCTTCCCTGGGAAATAAATGTATTCATATGGCACTTAATGAATACCATGGCTACTTTAAAGGTACCGGCTCATGTTCAACTAATAGAATTTTTATTCTCGATAATCTGTGCGCTGAAGATATTGCTTCTCTACTGCCTCAACTGGATATTAATAAAACAGTTTTTAATGTTATCAGCAAATCAGGAACTACAATGGAATCTATCGCTAATTTTCTCATTTTCTATGAGATCGTTAAAGCACAGAAAAAAACTGCCTTAAATAAACATTTCATTTTTACCACGACATCCGGCAAAGGTGATCTGTATAATCTTGCACAAAAATCAGGAATTACGTGCCTGGATATCCCGGAAAATGTCGGCGGAAGATATTCCGTACTTTCACCTGTCGGACTTTTCTCCTCTGCATTCGCCGGTCTCAATATCGATGCATTGCTTGATGGAGCACGCAACGCTTCAGATTATTGCTGGCTGCCTTCTATCGAAACAAATCCTGCCGCCGCTGCAGCTCTCATCTACTACCTTTATTTTACTAAAAATAAAAAAAATACACATGTCTTCTGGGCATATTCATCAAAATTAGAAGCATTATGTCAATGGTTCAGTCAACTCTGGGCAGAAAGTCTCGGTAAAATAACTCCTTCCAAAAAAACTAAAAATCATGTAGGACAATCTCCTCTTGCTACTATTGGACCCAGGGATCAACATTCATTATGGCAATTATACGTGCAGGGACCACCAGATAAAATCCATACCATGCTTAAAATTAATGAATCCCCTACCGATTTCACAATACCTGAAGATGTCCCATCATTCGAATCCTTCACTACACTCAAAAATTGTTCCATAAACAATATCGTGACCAATGAACAGCAAGCTATCGAATTCGTCCTCGCACGCAATAGCAGACCATTCGTGCGCTTTGACCTCCCCCGCATAGATGAATTCCATCTCGGTCAATTACTGCTGCTTCTCGAATTCGTTACTGCTCTGACAGGACTCATGCTTCATGTTGATCCCTTTGATCAACCGGGTGTCGAAGAAGGCAAACAGATGACCTATGCTTTACTAAACCATCCCCGCTACACACATAAATTAGCCGAATTCCACCGCCTCTACTCCTCCTGCAAAACCTACGGGGTCGTACCATAACATTAGACATTCTCCTAATCAAGGTCTGCACGTCGTTTCAAAGCGCTCTGCAAAAAATTCAGCAAATTTTGCTTGTTCATCTGCTTTTCTATAAAATATATGCGAAGCTCCTCCCGGAGCAGGAGCGCAATTTATATTCAGTTTTTGAAAGATGCGATTTTAATTACAGGGTGAAGTGTTTTGTGATTTGCATGGGCTTGAGCCAGCAGGTCGTTCGGTGCTCGAAGAATCGGTGCCATACATTCCCTCATTGGTATCATTGTAAGGAACCACGAGGTAGTAATAGCTATTGGTAGCGGCATAGTCGGTATAAGTAGTGCCTGAAGTTGCGCAATTAATAGAGGCATGATTATAAGCAGTCCATGGGAGAGTGCCACGGTAGATACCGTAACCGGTGACCGTGCATGTGCCTCCTACGGCTGTCCAATTCAGCACGGGATTACCGCCAGCTTTGCTGACGGTGAGATTATTCAGAACTTTTCCTGGAGATTGACTTCCGGTTGTGCATGAAGTTGGAGTAAGAACATTGGTGGCAGCGATGTCATCGACATAAATTCCTTCACCCGAAGTAAGGTCATCTGTCATGTACCTGATTTCGATTTGGATACTTTGACCGTTGTATGCACTCAGGTCAAACACGGAATTACCCCATGCTTGGGAAGTGCCTGCGCCGCACCAACCCGGATTGGTCAGCATACTGCAATAGCTCCAGTTGTAATAAGTACCAGTTGAATATAGTTTACCACTTGTGGGAGTTAGCAATGTATGGGTAGCACCCTGCACTGCCCAGACATTACATCTATCATACCAGTAGCCGGCGCTGAATATTTCAGTATCGTACCAGTTCGGGATGATGAGGGTGGATGTTCCGGAAGGTTGAATAACAGGAGAAACGAGGTAATCGCATTGCAAATTCAAAGCTTGCGATGAATGAACGCTTTGTGTGCTTCCGCCCGGATTTACGCGTGCTGTGCTCAATGCCCATGTACCGCCTTCGACAGTCCAACCGTCGAGACCTGTTTCGAATGGCCAATTCATATTACCTATGGCAGGCGGACCAGTAGGCGAGGCATTTCGTTTCACTACATTTGTATCTGAATTGCCATTATTGCAAGGACCGGAACCATTGGGTGTAGAATCTTCAGCTCTCACTACATAATAATAAGTAATGCCATAACTGACACCGGAATCTGCATAGGTGGTACCTGCAACACACTGTGCGATTATGTTGGAGGGACCGGGTACGAATGCAGGATCTGTGCTTCTGTAGATATGGTAATTGATATTAGGTCCCGTTGCGCATGTTGAAGAAGCTGCATTCCATGAGAGGTTAATCTGACAGGCAGAAGTACCTGCACTAACAGCAGAGACAAGACCTGCAAATATTGGAGGTGAGGTACAGGTTGGTGATCCATTTTGACATACCTGGTAGCCCATCACGCGTAGATCATCTACATACCAGCCTTCCAAATTGAGCATGGAATCCCCGCCTTCTTTGAACCGGAATTGGATTGGTAGCCCGGCATAAGAAGTGAGATCAACATTATAATAGGTCCATGTCAGATTAGGACCTGTAAAGCCGGTAGTAAGTCCGCCATTGCATGAGTTGGCAGCGCTGTGAGTAGTATAAGGATAGCCCTGGCGT
>MFGW01000160.1:18412-21848 GCA_001780385.1 Candidatus Fischerbacteria bacterium RBG_13_37_8
CAAACAGTGCCACCATCAGTGCTAACTTGAATAATTCCAGAATCAGAGCCTGACTCGATATCGTAGATGCCCCAGTATTCCATTTCATAGAGCGGATTACCTCCGCTTAATGTGACACTGGGTGAATAAGCCCATGCGCACTGGTTATTTCCGCCTCCCGAAGCATAACTGTAGGTTCCGCCAGAGGTGTGGTTACGTGCAGTGCTAACTGTCCAGTTAGGTCCAGTAGTATTGCCAAACAACATTTGCGCAGAACCAGAATCTCCTGCATTATCGGTGAATAGAGTAGTTGCAGGACCGGTAGGCGTAACGGATGCTTTCACAACATTAGTATCTAAGTTGCCACCATTGCAGGGGCCGCCACCGCCGCCGGCGCGTGAATCTTCAGCTCTCACCACATAGTAGAATGTTAATCCTGCTGCGACATCACTGTCATTCCATGAAGTTCCTGTCTGGCAAGAAGTAGCAAGGTTGGAGGAACCGGGTAAAAATGCAGGATCAGTGCTCTTGTATATATTGTATTTTACCGTTGGATAGGCAGGGCATTGCGAAGTACCTGCAGACCATTGTACCGTGACACCGCAAGGATTAACAGCATTATTTACCACTGCTGTAACACCAGCAAAAGCAGGTCCAAGTGTGCAAGTGCCGGTTGCGGTTGCCTGTACACAGGTTGAATAACCGGATTCACAGCTTCCTGCATAAATCGCAGTAACTTTATATGAATAGGTTGAGCCGGCAGATACGGTATTATCCTGAATTGATGTTGAAGCAGTGCAACTAGTAATTTTTTGCCATGCAGTTCCCGGACATGCTCCGATGCCGCGATACACGTTATAACAGGTTGCACCTGCTGCTGCTGTCCAGTTTACCGTGATCTGGTTCGCTGCAGAAGCAGTCGCGGTAACGCCGGTTGGTACTGCGGGCTGCGTAGCACTGGAAACATCTCCTGTTACTACGAGTGCATAAGGTTGGGGTGGCTGTGGTACATTAATTCCTGTTACTTTAATAACCCATGTACCTGCTGGAGGGCTGGTTACAAGAATTTGATCCACTGTGTTTCGATTGTCTTGCGGATCCGTAGGAGTAGTTGTTTGAACAATATTGAAGCTTGCATCCAGAGTCTGATGATACGTTGTAGTTCCTGCAGGATTAGTTACTTCAAGCTTCAGGTCATTTACTATTTCGGGATCAGCAAAAAGTCCGCCCGGATAATCACTCCAGGTAAGCGTGACTTTTAACGATTGAGAAGTAGAAGCATTGCTTACGTAATAGCATCTGCTGAATCCCGTACTCAATCCATCGGATTGATCCGCGACCCATAGTTTGTGAGTATAACCGCTAAAGTAAAGCACATTATCGAGCGTTAGTCTGCCCCATCCTTCAGTGATATTAGGTGGAGGCCCCGTCACACCAGTCATATCTACCGCACTGTTGATCATTGTTGCTTTTACCAGCGCAGCGGAAGGTGTGAAACCATTAGCGGGCACGGGTGCGCCGGTAGGATAATAACCGTCAGTGTAATACTGACGTGCAAGCAAACCAAAACCAGCGGCCGTTGGCGCTGCCATGGAAGTACCGCTCATTGATGTCGTATTGCAATTATTTGAAGTTGGACTGCCATCATTAGCAGCAGAGATTGTGCCATTCCCCTGGGCAGTGAAATCCGGTTTTAACCGTTTATCAGTCGTCCAACCTTTGCTTGAAAAACTTGCGATACCTGTCGCACTCGTTCCATGGTTGGTTGCGCCAATACTGGAACAGTTCTTAGCAACGCTCGGGGTACCGACATTTGAAGTTCCTCCACATGAGCTTGCACTGTTGCCCGCAGAAAAGAACATAACCATATCCTTGTGATCCCAGACAAACTGGTCAACGTCGCGTGCATCCGTGTTATACATATTTCCACTGCACGGACATGCGTCGCATCCCCAGCCCCAACTGTTGGAATGAATTCGTGCACCATAATTATACGCAATATCAAACACACTATAGGTGGATCCGCAAGGAATATTAAGATAATTCAATGCTCCTCCCATATCCTGTATTACTACCTTCGAACATAATCCCATTCCATCTCCTGCATCTCCAGTTCCTGTTCCGCATGCTGTTGCAAAATTATCTCCGATAATCGAACCGGCAGTGTGCGTGCCGTGCCCATGATCATCACCGGGAGTTCCGACACCACACGTTGCTGAATCCATAGAGCAATAAATAATCATTTTTCTTCTTGCATTATTTGCAGGAACATCTCCAAATGGCGCCTGGTTATCAAAAGGCGGTGCACCGGCAGTATCGCGGAAATAACACATATCATAATCCACACCAGTATCCGATATTCCAGCAATCTGATTCTGACCTCGCAAATTCTGCGTATATAGCGGATAAGAACCGCTTACAAATCCCTGGTGCACCCATCGGGCTGCATCATTTAACACTTCGAATTTATGCCAGATTTCGACAGCTTCTACTTCTTTTAGTTGCGCAAGCATCTGCACTATTTTGAAATAATCTGCCGGAGCAATGGTGAGCCATATTCTTGTGTTGTGTGGATCCAGCACTTCATTGATTATTGTTCCCACCCCTGAGGAGATAATCGCATTTTTAATATTCGCTGTAGATTCACCTGCATACAGTATAGCTTCTAATTTAATCCTGCCATTTTCGTTCGCAATTGATGAAAAATCCTTTGCTGTAAGATAATTTCTCACTTCTGGTGAGAGCTTGAAATATGGCTGTTGAACGCCTGCCCAATACACAGAAGACAGACCTTGTACTTCACTTGCCTGCGCTTTGTTCATTTTTACCAGATAGGTGTTATCCGGTATATACCATAAAATAACAGCACCATTTTTTTGCAATTCGTTGCGCCATTCAGGTTTAATTATCTCTTTGAATTTCACTAAATAGTAATCTATCTCCTCCGCCTGCATCTTTTCAAATCCCGGATAAATAATTGCATTCATATTACGCACATCTACTTTTAAACCGTCGTAGCTTATATAAGGATTACTATCAGGTGATTTTGCCTGATTACTGGATGCTGCTGTAAAACTAACTGATACTAATAGAATCCATAAAATTAATAATGTTTTTTTAGGTATATACATGAGTTACCTCCTTATATTTTTTTCCAAAAAAAAATCTCAATTCAACAGCTCGTCGCCATTCGATTGATAATCTTGATTTCTTTCCTTATTCATACACTTCACTATAATCCAACATACCAATTAATGTCAATAGAGAGTTATATAAGAATTCAGTTTCATTCCTGTTGAATTTCGCAAACTCCTGTTATACAATTGCTATACTTTGAAAAAGGATTTTCCTGTGAAATTTATTTTTTTCAGAAACAATAACACCACGAAAAAAGTATTATCAACATATCTGATCGCATGCTGTTGTATTTTTTTTGTGTTTCTTATCATTAGCAATG
>MFGW01000160.1:21878-32682 GCA_001780385.1 Candidatus Fischerbacteria bacterium RBG_13_37_8
AACAGAAGAACTCTTCAAAAAAGAAACTTGAATCATTAACTTTGAACCCTGAAAAAATACATTTTGCACACCCACCATTTGCTAAAAAGACTACAGTGAAAGTAAACTCCCCAGTCTTATGCACCCCTGATGAACCCGGAAATATTCCAGAATCATATGCTTCCTTTGAAAATATACTTTTTGATTTTGAAGGTGCACAAAAGGGGACATTAAAAATTTATTATATAGAAAACTATAAAGAAATTATGCGGAATATAGATCTGGAAATAGTCAACAATACGGTAGAGCTTTTGCAAAGATTGCTTGTTGAAAAAGACAAATATAAATATAAAAAGCATAAAGATGAATATTATTTAGCTGGAGCAATATTTCCTTATTTAGAAATATCAGATGCCGCACAATTGTTTGTATCCAATGTTAAAGTGTTAGAATTTAAAGGTAAGGGAAAAGGAATCAGGTACATCACGGCATTTGCACAAGACATTATCCCGGTTTGCAACCAAAGCCTTTACTATATTTTTCAAGGACTAACTTCAAGTCAACAATATTATATTTCTTTTGTTATTAATATTTCCAGTAAAACAGGTAAATACGTATATGATTGCAATTATGATTCTCCTTCTCAGCAGCAGTTCGAGAAAATTATGAGAAAGTTTGAAGCAAGCGGATTTACTGCAAGTAGTGATAATGATAAAGATTTTTATAATTCATCCGGGTATGATCTTTATACTGATAAATTGATTCACGAATTAAATGCTATGCCGTCTTCTCATTTTTCTTCTTCTCTGGATGTATTAGACCAATTCATAACATCTTTAGAAATAAATGAATAAAAATAATACCTGTATCCGCCAACATTAATATATTTTTCAGGTAAATTAGCATTAGCTATCAGATCTTTGGTGTTTTTCTCAGGACTTTCCCCAGCAAATTTCCAGTAAGTTCGCTTTGATTCAAGCAGCCTGTCACCTTCATCCCTCATGTGAGTAGCGTATACTCCTCCCAATCGAGCAGCGACTTTGCACAACTCGGTTATCTCTTCAGGCTGAGCATAGCTACCGGGTGCGTATTCAAGACCCGTAGATAAACCCACAGCTCCGTTCTCGATATTCTCCTCAACCATCATCTTCATCTTTTCAAGCTCATCTTTTGTTGGCGGACGGTCGTTGAATCCCATCGCCGCTCCCCTGATCGCGCCATGCCCAACAAGTGTAGAATAATTCAGAGCCATGCCCTGTGCTTCAAGCCTTGAAAAAAAGCCGTTAATTTCATGGCTAAATCGATTATAAGATTTAGACAATAAGAGAATAGCGGACGGGTGTTTACAAATTTGGTAAACATTAGCAAGAGCCGGTCAAGTCCTGCGGATAGTCGCATTGAGGAAGTGCTGAGGCTTCGGGTCTTTCAGCTCCGGCGCTATTTTTCCCGTATGAGCCTTCAACTGAATTGTTGTTGGCAGCTACAACAAAATACATCAATTCGTTTGCATTCAAAGGACCTGTATTTAAGGTATACTGTCCTGTATTTCCGATATAGCATTGTTGTTCCGTCCAGTTAATTCCTGGGAATGGACCAGTAGTTTTTCCCCGGTATATCGTATTATTTGAGGCATTGCATGCTGGAGTATAAGAGATTTGAATATTTTGGCTATCAATTTTTATTACAGTCATAAAGTATCCTGGGGGGCTCACCTCGGTTGGAGCCGCTGAATCCTGGCAAATATTATCCTGGCACTGTGTGCCGGTTTGGCTTGAGAGTTTGACATTATCCAGAATCCAGTACCAGTCATCGTTAGCATAATAATAGCGCCACCTTACCTGAACGTCATTGGCGCCTGCTACTTCCGGAGTTATATCGATGACACGGTGATCAGGATGAGGCGATGAGAAGTCCATTTGGATATATTTGGTTGTCCAGGAATTACCGGTTAAAGCAGATTTTACCTCAACGGCGCCAAACTCCCATGAACCGCCGGAGTAATATCTGAAATATTGATCGAATTCAAGCCTGGCATTCGTATATGCCGAGAAATCAAGTGCAGGTGTTATTACTTGTTCATCCATATCTTCGGATCCTGCACAATCGCTATCGGCAATTATAAATGGCGGGATAAGCGGAGGCAGAGGATCTCGAGCACAGGGATTTGTATCTGTCCAGGTATCGGTTGAACTGCCGCCATTGATCACTGTCCAGGACTGAGGCCATCCTCCGGAACCTTTAAAATCTTCATTTAATAGAATTGCATTGATGGGGATGATTTCTCCTACAATAATTTGAAATGTAGTCGAATACGCTTCCTGATTTGAATTAATCATTAATTCAAAATTGATTGATGTTCCGCAAGCAACGCTTTTGTCAACATGCAAAGCAAAATGAGGCGCAAGGGAATAGCCTGTGCTATTTGTCCAGATATCTGGGAACCAAGCGCTATCATCGGTTATTATAACTCCGGGTGTATTCGTGGTAAGTATAGCTGAGATTCCGGAGGCTGGTAAACTATAATTCATTAAGCCAATTTGCAAGGTGATGTTTTCACCGGGATCAACGATACCGTTGCCATTGCCAGAACCGCCAAATACGCATGTGTCAGTGATTGCATGCGATCCATATTTTAGATCTGGGACGCTCAAGTAGGAACAGGATGGAAGCGGTGAGGAAGAATTTTGAATATCGTTCAGGATAAGCATAATCGGAACACCGAGGTCCATGCAACCACCACCGCAGTGCGCCAGCGCGACAGCACGATGCGTTTCTCCGCTGACCACAGGCGAGCCGGAGGAACCCTGATGTGTATCGCAATGATAACCAATGTCCGGCCCAACTCCCCAGCAGCCAGGTTCATCGAGCGACTGAACTCTGCAGAGCCAGCCAGTATCAGGCGATTGATCGCTTTCAATGGTTATTTTTTTGGGATCGCCTATTGGGTGCCCAGCAATATATATTCTTTCGCCAAGCATAGGCATCCGTTGTTCAAGTTGCACAAAGCCATAAACAGCTTGTGGATCATTACTATTAAGATTAGGGAGCACCAGCGCATAATCGTAATTATAAATGCTTCTAAGCAAAGTTCCTCCCTGAAGCTGCAGTTCAGGCACTGCATCGCCAAAATTACATCCCGGCTTTTGATACATGAACTGAAATTCGGTGTTAGTAACATCTGCCTGCGTTTCGAGACAGTGGTTGTTTGCTAGCACATGATTTTGGCATGATACAAGCACTGCCGAACAGGTACTGGTGCCATACAGCAGTAATCGAAGCGCAGCTTTTGATTTTGCATAATCAAGCGGATAAGTGGATTCATAACATTTTGCATCTTTATAATCCACTACGCCGCATAGAAATTCATTACTTCCTACTGCGGGATAGCCGTGTACAAAATAATCTACTCTGTATCCATAATAACTTGAATTAATGCCGTGAGAATACAATTTAATAACGGCTGTATCGCCTGGCACTGATAAACTGAAGAATGTTCCCAGACCAGCAAATCCTTTGTCCTTGTATACATGATTTACTTCGTCTTTGGGATCTGAAATGGTGATATAATCATTGGGCGCAAGCTCAAACTTCCCGAAATGAACAACTATATAGCTTGCGTTTGAATAAGTAATTATATCCTTATGAACCGGTGCAGAATCATTATTCGCTGATGGATAAGGATGCGGAGATTCAAAAACTTTATATTCGTAGTCTCCGACCTTAATTTTATTGGTTTCACACGAATAAACCTCGCTAATTGATATTGCTTGCAGCAAAATACTGATGATAATTACTAATGAGTGAATATTCATTTGCGTTTTTCCTTTTTTAATTAATTGCAATAACTGATTTCCAACGGGTAGCACGGTAGCTGTGCTTGCGGTCTCTGCGCATCACTTGAATCCAGTCCATAGGAGCCTTCTTTTCCATTATTTTGTGCAACAACGAGATAGTAAAAGCTTTTTGTGCCAGCGGGTATAAGTGCCCAGGTATTACCTCCTGTTGTGCATGTTATGTTTCTATGGTTGTATCCTGACCATGGAAGCTCGCCGCGATATATACCGTAATCCTCGGTCTGGCATGTACCAAGGGGAGCTCCCCAGCTCAGCACAAAATATGAAAGATATTTTTTTATGGTCAAAGGTGTGCCATGAAAATTATCATTATCTGGAACGGTGCCAGGCGCCGGTGTCACTGTCTGACAGAAGCTGCCACTTTTTATTATCACATCATCAATTCCTGCTTCAATAATATCACCCCAGTCTCGTGCTTGGATTCGCATCCGAAAACTATCTGTTAGCGGTAGCAATGAACTTAGGTCGTATAAAACGTATGTCCAGTTCGGTTCAATGGTTTGATTGCCAAAATATTCCAGATTAACTGGATAAATTGTTCCACCATCATTAGATATATCAACTCTGAACCAATCCCACCATTTATCATCTTCATTATCACGCTGACCAAAAAAGTAATTGTAACTAAGCGTTGCTGCTTTAACAATACTCAAATCAATAACAGGTGAATGAGCAGTGACTTTGCCATAATCCACATCATCAATCGCTTCTTCTCCATTTGGATTTTCAGCAGTATAGAAGCATTTGATGCCCGGTGATGGTGTAGTATCATTTCCTACTTGCCATTTTGTCTCGACCGGATCACCGGCAACAAAGAATCCTGTCTCCGCATCGGTATTGCTCGGATCATTAGCCCATCCGGTAGCTGATTCAAAATCGTCTTGATAAATTATACTCATTTGTCCTGAAGCAGTCGCGCCTTTTTTCACTATATTAGTATCAATATTACCATGATTACACGGTCCATTTCCATTGCCGGTGGAGTCTTCAGACCTTACTATATAATAGAATGGTGTCCCATATATCACGTTAGTATCAACGAATGTTGTTCCTGTGATGCACGAAGCTATTCGGTTGATTTCAGACGGCTGAAAATTTGGGTCGGCGCTTTTGTAAATGTGATAAGAGATGTTGGGTCCGGATACACATGTGGAAGCCGCGGGCGCCCAATTAAGCAGTATCTTGCAAGGAGAGGTTTCAGCGTTCTTTGCTGATATTATGCCAGAAAAAATTGGAGACGATGTGCAGTTCGGTGAACCATTCAGACAAGTTGCTGCATTTGTGATCTGAAAATCATCTATTCGCCACCCCGGAGGCGGCACCGTACCGCCACCCAAGATCAAAACAAATTTTGCTTTTATCCCTTTGCCTGAGTAGGATGATAAATCGGATGTATATTCTTGCCAGGCAATGTTAGTCAAGTTGAATCCTGATTGAAAATCATATTCATTGCTGAAACAGGATGCATAAGTTTCAAGCCAGCCTGGGTAATCCGGGATGAGTGGAAGTTTTCTCCATGAGGTGCCAGACGATTTCACTTCCACCACTCCACCATCGTTGATGTCATATATATCATATGTTGTCCAGAAAGACAATTTGTTGTAACCATATGAAGGCAGAACAACGTTGTTTGCCATAATCAAGTTAGGACATTGATTCATGAAATTACCGGCATGTGCTGAGTAAATCCCGCTATGCGATTGATCGTTATCGGTATGCCACTTATAATCAACTGTCCATTGACTTAAGCCGTTTTCAAAATCATCACTGAACAATACACTAACAGGTCCTGTAGGAAAAACAGCTTTCTTTTTTATGTTATCATCAAGATTTCCGCTGTTGCAAGGACCGTCGCCTTCAGCTCCGGAATCTTCTGCTCTCACTATATAATATAAAGTAGCCCCTGATGCTATGTTATTATCGGTATAGGAATTTCCAGTAACGCAATCTGCAACCAGATTAGCATCAGAAGGCACAAAATAAGGATCAGCACTCCTGTAAATAGCATAAGTTAGCTCGGGAAAAGTTGCGCAGCTTGAAACTGCAGTATTCCAGCTAAGTTCAACAGAACATGGTCCAGTAGCGTTATTTGTAACTTGCTGAATTCCATCAAAGCATGGCATCAATGTGCAATTTCCTCTGGTAATAAGACTAATCCAACTGCCTTTTGGCGAAAGGCACGATGCGCTTTTTGCGGCTACGCTGTAATGGTACATGACATCTCCTGAAACATCATCAACAACGAATGAGTCATCCGTAATATTGGTTGCGATCAGTTCTTCTCTTTCATTACCGCACAATAAATATTTCCTGTACACATTGTAGGAGATTGCTCCAGGCAGAGGCGACCAGGTTACAGTTACTTCATGCGGTCCTGTCTGTGATACTGTGACAGAGGATGGCGCTTCGGTTGGACATCCACAGTACTTGCCGCCTGAATCGTTGGCTGGGTAACCTCCCCAAACAATCATTTCCTGACCTGCCCAGACTACAGGAGTAAACCTAGGGCTTGGCGCATTAATGATAGAGATAAGAGTCCAGGTATCAGTATCCGGAAAATATCTGCCTCCATTATTGTACATTTGGTAGCCATGACCACCCCAGATGATCATTTCGCTGCCAGTCCAAACTGCAGCATGAAGTTCTCTTTTTTCCGGAGCGCCATTTATGCTCACTGGCAGCCATGTGTCTGTAGCAGGATTATATCTTCCCCCTACAATTTCAAACTGCGAGAATCCCGTACCACCCCAAATAATCATCTCGTTTCCTGTCCATACTGCGCTATGCGATTCAACTGCCGCTGGCGCATTAATTTCGGAGATCGGCTGCCAGAGATCAAGTTCAGGATTATATCTTGAACCGCTATTTAAGGTGCAGCATCCACCCCAAATAATCATTTCGGTGCCAGTCCATACCGCGGTATGTCTGATTCTTTTATACGGACCAGTAGCCATCGGCGTCCAACTATCAGATGCCGGGTTATACCGTGCTCCTGTATCAAGTGAAATACTTGACCAGCCTCCCCATACAATCATTTCTGTTCCTGTCCATACTGCCGTATGTTCAACACGACCTGGTGGAGCACCCTGAAGCGATGTGCTTGCCCATGTATCTGTAATCGGATTATATTTGCCACCAGTTGCAAGCCAGTTTGCATGGGTGCCACCCCAGATGATCATTTCGGTGCCTGTCCATACTGCTTTATGATCATATCGTGCCAAGGGTGCATTAATCGTTGAGATCGGTATCCAAGCGCTCAAAGCAGCGTTGTAACGACCTCCTGTGTTGAAATAACTTCCGAAACCGTATCCGCCCCAGACAATCATTTCAAATCCGATCCAGACAGCAGTATGATACTCCCGCGCTTCTGGCGCAGTCGCAGTACCGATATTCAATGGTGTCCAGGTATTGCTTAATGGCTGAAATCGTCCTCCATTATTATATTTATTAGATCCACTATATCCTCCCCATACAATCATTTCAGCTCCTGTCCACACGGCAGTATGCGAAGCTCTTGCGGCTGGCGCTGATGTTTCTGAAATGCTTGTCCAGCTATCAGTAGAAGGAAAATATTTAGAACCGCTCTTGAGATATGTGTAAGTATTGTATTTGCCTCCCCAGACAATCATTTCGCTGCCAGTCCACACGGCGCTATGATTCATCCTTACTGCCGGAGCGTTTGATAATGAAGTAGCAACCCAGATATCAGTTTCAGGATTGTAGCGTGCTCCTGAATTAACGGTTATTCCACAAAAGCCACCCCAGATAATCATTTCGCTGCCTGTCCATACAACAGAATGCACGCGCCTTATCGCCGGCGCATTGACCATTGAGGTGGTCAACCAGCTATCTGTGGAAGGATAGTATCTTCCACCTGTATTCAAATAATTACCATTCCAACCACCCCAAACAATCATAGTATCACCGCTCCAGACAGCCGTGTGCTCAGACCTTCCATCCGGGGCGCCTGAAGCCGGAAGTGCACTCCAGGTATCAGTACTGGGATTGTACCGGCTGCCAGTGTTCTCATAGATTCCATGCTCACCTCCCCAAATAATCATCTCGCCTCCTGTCCAAACGGCTGAATGTAATGCACGCCCAGCAGGAGCGCCGTCGAGTTCAAGCGGAGTCCATAAGTTTCCAGCAACATTGTACCTTCCGCCTGTGTTAAAATATTCCGATGCATTTTTACCACCCCAAATAATCATCTCCGTTCCCGTCCAAACAGCAGTGTGATATATTCTCCCGGAAGGCGCATTTGTCACAGACATACTTGACCAGGTATTAAGACCTGGATTGTATCGTGCACCTGTATTGAAATAACTATAATTATCTGTTCCGCCCCATATAATCATTTCTGTCCCAGTCCAGATACTGCTATGATTAATCCTCGCTAAAAACATCAAGCCCATTGAAGACCATGTGTCATTTACACAAGGTTCCTCAGTTATTGCCGGCAGCGTATATTTATACGCCGGCTGCTTTATATTAATATTGAAATTCGGTTGAATTGAATGCCACCATTGATCAAATGGAACTTTCCGCCAGCTTGCCGTCGCTATCCGAATCATTGTATCTCGCTTTTCCAGTACAGTAATCGCAAAGAAATTTTCTGAATTTTCCTGAAGCTCACTTATTACTCCAATCGGCACTTCAATTGCATTAGCATTATTATTTCTGACGCCATTTGCGCCTCCGCCATAAAGCTGTGCAAGCGAAATACTGAGTTGCTCAAATTGAGCAGCATCAATAAAACGCTGATCCTGGTAAAATGGATAACCAGTCTTCGAATTCATTCGCGAGTCATTCCGGCATACCCACTCCATCTCGCTATATTCACCATTCATTAATTTCATTTGAGAAGGTTTTGCGTACTTGCGTAATTCATTGAGTGCTCGCTCCTTTAATTCACCATGAAATCGTTCATCAGTGGAATACCAATCGCGGATTAACCTGTCAACCAGCATTGGCCTTGCTAAACATTCTGCTATTAAATGCGGATCATTATGCAATGCGCTCCAGAGCGCTTTGAGCACCTCCGGCATCCTTGTTTCCCGCGCCATTCGTTCCAGTTCTGCTTGCAATTGCTCCGCTGTTATAGGTTTCTGCCAGTAATGCTCCAGCGCATTTGATTTCCTTAGCATATCAGCAACTTTTGCATGTATCGCATTCTCATCTACTACATCATTAAATCCTGGCTTCGGCTTCCCGTTCTCTTTAGGCCAAATTATTCGCTCCCAATATATCTGCTGTATTTGCTTTTCACAAACTGCTCTTTCTTCAAAAGCTATATCATTATTCGGCTTTGAAGATGAAATCCCTGTATTGATGTCCTCTGCATTACCGAAACACGATACTCCCACCATCAAGCATAAAAAAAATACTATCACAACCATTTTCAACCTCCTGACCATAGTTTTCTTTTCGCAAAACTCTTTTTTACTATTTAATAATAAATCAAAATAATAAGCAAGTCAAGTTGAATTTGCTCAGCAACGCCTGCTTCGCAGACATTGCTTTTGTTAAAACAATGTGCCATTCATCCCCAACTAAAAGTTGGGGTATTCTGGCATTTTTGGTAAATCATTAATTTTTTTAGTGATGAGAGATTTGAATTCATTATGTTCCTATGTATAACAATATTGTTCTTTTCAGAATAGGGGCAGTTGATTGCTGCTAATTTTAGCTTTTTTAGTTTTGGAGGATTTTTTTTGGATCGGAGTTGATTGAGCCTCGGCTATTTCTTTGGCGTGCATTTCGTGGTTGAGTTTCAGGAGGCGTTTAAGGATTTCACGGCGTGCATCCGGAGAGATAGTGTAGCGAATGTTGTCGTTCTCCGGAAGATAATCCACTTCGTAAAAATCATGCGCAAGGTTAATATCTGTCCAGCCATAGGCTTTAAGGACAGCTTCGTCCATCTGCCTGTGCAGACGTCGAAGTTCAAATATGCCTTCTACAGCCTCTTTAAATGAGCAAGTATTTTCCATTTTCTTAAGATGTTTCCAGAGATTTAAGGTCTCCTTGCCATACTTCTTTTCGATCTCTTTCTCTTTCGGGTCCCTATCGATGATAACTAACTGCTTATTATGAAACTGATTGTAGGTTTTTGTTAAGCCAAGCTGCATTTTGAGCATAAGCTGTCGACGAAATTCCTGATATTTTTTGCCTACTTGTTCAAGCAAAGATTCCATTTCAATAGTTATATATTGAGGAAAGGCAAATGTGTCTATGCAATCGACATTGACATATCTTATACGTGACTCTAAAGTTGAAGCATACTTCCAGGACCACTCATTATGCAAGCTATTTTGCAAAAAAACATATTCTTTATATGATGTTCTTGCAACTACGTTTGTTGCGACATCGTAAACAAGACTTATTGGCATAAATGAATGATTTACATACTTTGATACTCTGCAAGAAACCAAGACCTTTTCCAATGGTGCAATTGCGCGATAAAGAGATATAGGGCTTCTTCCATAAAGCCACCAATGCTTTTTTCTTCTTATATCATCAGGATTATTTTTGAGCTTTTGACGTTCAGGCTTTACTAATTTTTCAACAATTTCAAAACAATCAGGATATTCTTTCCGGCATTTTTCCTCAGGCCAGTCAAAGAAGTTGATCACCCAACGGCTTGGTGATTGATCCGGATTCGTATTTAAGTCCTCGCCATTTAGATAAGGAAAGAGTACATCTTTATTTTTATGATTCTTTTCAATTAGCTTTATGGCTTCATGTGGTTCAAGAACAAAGCCCTTACCAAGCACAATGGATCCTTGAAAGCTTTTGTCTTTATTCTGAAGCAGTGGATAAGGATTTCCTGTTGTTTCTGTATCATCAAGATAACCTGAAATGTGCTTAACAACCTTATTGCCTAAAACGCACCGTTGCTTCCATTTGCCCTTGAAAATGTTTACCAAGGAGACTTCTACAGCAGCGAGTCCAGGCCATTTCATTGAACGAACAGC
>MFGW01000160.1:32689-33841 GCA_001780385.1 Candidatus Fischerbacteria bacterium RBG_13_37_8
ATAGTGCCACCTTGCGATAATATTATTTCAAGACCGCCTTCGCGCGCGCTTCCCTGTGCAATAGTATTGGTGGAAATGAGCGCGAGAAAGCCGCCCGATTTTATAATGGAAAAAATTCTTCTGAAAAAGTACGTGACAAGATCACAACTTCCAGCAGGAGCATACGCATACTTAACATATTCAAGGAAATTATGTCCAAAGGTGCCGCTGAGTTTTTGTCCTCCCAGAAACGGTGGATTTCCTAATATGCAGTCAAAACCGCTCTTACCTTCACTCGTTCCTCCCATCTCAGCAGAGCGTGCAAAAATTTCAGGAAATTCAAGGAACCAATGGAAGAACCTCTTCTTATGAGCAATAGCTATTGCCTGTGCTATTCGATCAGCGCTCAACTGATATCCTCTAAAATGCTCACGGTACTCCGCATCGGTAATGAGCATTTTTTCATTTTCTTTTGTTTTAGGTATGAAGAACTGCGCTACGCAAATATCAGCAAGGTTCTTCAATCGCCAGCATTCCAGACCGCCTGCAATTTCTTGATATTCTTTCTGTTTTGAATCTACCTCAGCAGGGCTGCTCTCAGGCATGCTGTTGAGCTTGCACAATAATGATGCAATGTTGCTTACATTTTTGGATACAGACTCTTCAAAATCAAGCGGAAGCTGCTTCCTATAATCCAAATCATCTCTGTTCTTTTTCGACAATCGCTTCACAACATCAGGGTCATCGCCCGGTACTTTCTTAAATGCTTGCATAGCAATTCCATTGAGCAGTTCTTCCTTGTGCGCAAGACCAACGATAGAATCACCGCATTTGATATGATGGTCAAGAAAATTAAGCGGCTCGCCGGGGATATGCGCTTCAAGCCAGAGAGAGACCTTGCACAACTCCACAGCGAGAGGATTTTTATCAACACCGTAGATGCAGTAGCGTATGGCATCGCGGACACCTGCACGATATTCCGGTGGGGAAGGCTGGTCTTCACCAGTTCGTACCTTGGCAAGCTCAGCGCCAATTCGTCGTGCTGCATTGAGAAGGATATGCCCGCTTCCTGCCGCAACATCGCATACGCGTATGCTCAGCAGTGCTTTCTCCGGATCTTCCGTATTTAACTTATCTTCAATAATGTAATCGAGAGAATGCTTTATAAGCGGC
>MFGW01000161.1:0-1176 GCA_001780385.1 Candidatus Fischerbacteria bacterium RBG_13_37_8
TCTCTCCACTTCCTTCACTTACATGCCCGGAAGTATCCAGGGCAATTCCTTCAATGTAACCTTCTCCCAAAGCTTCCATTTTTATTAACTGAGAATTCATATAATTTGCCGCGCATTTGGCCATTGCAGGAAATGTGTTCGGCGCCATGCGAAGCCAGGATGAAACACGAACGTCAACTCCATTGTCAAGCGCCTCGTCTCCTAAATATTTCCCCCATTTCATTACAATAATCGCTATGTCAATGGGGCATTTAAAAGGATTCACGCCTAACTCACCGTACCCCCGGTATATTATCGGTCGTACATAACATTCTCGTACTCCATTCGCCTTAATCGTCTCAAGTATCATCCTGCTAATGTCTTCCTGTGTATAAGATAATTCCATCCTGTATATTTTGCAAGAATAAATAAGTCTCCTGGCATGATCTGCTAATCTGAATACAACTGCCCCCGCGGGGGTATCATAACATCGTAAGCCACCAAATATCGCCGTTCCATAATGTATAACATGTGAACAAATATGTATGTTAGCATCATCCCATTTTACAAAATTACCATTTAACCAGATTTTATCGGTTTTTCCTTTAAAATCCATACAATACTCCTCGTTATTAGTATTCTTCATTTTATTCTAATGGAATTTTATAATTAAGTCAAATTCCCATTGATGCGGCGATGAATAGACAAAATGGCATCATTCTTGTCTGTTATATTAACGAGGCATGTAGTAAAATGCTGAAATGTTTATCATGCGGAAAACAGTATCAATCAACAGACAGCAAGTATTATTGTAAAAATTGCTGCTGCATGATTAGCTATTATGATGCTCACAATGCCTTGATGAACAAAAATCCCCTGGTCCTTATTGTGGAAAATGCACGATTGTTTGCTAAATATATCGGCGATAACCTCAGCGAAGCAGGTTTTGAAACAATCTATGCATTCAATAGCAGGCAAGCTTTGGCTATGGTAAGAACATGCAATCCAACTCTTATACTTGTCGATTTGCAAATTCTGAAAAGAAATGGCTTTTTCGTGTTGGAATATGTTAAAAAATCACTCGAATACAGACATATTCCCATTTTAATAATGAGCGGAATGCACCTTACTTCTTTTGATATAGAACAATTGCATAATCTGGGTGCTGATGGCCTGGTACTGAAAAAAAACATCCAC
>MFGW01000161.1:1243-5731 GCA_001780385.1 Candidatus Fischerbacteria bacterium RBG_13_37_8
TAAAGTACACACCCATGAAGATTATTGCACTTCTCCACAATGAGGACAACGCATGTTGCGGGGTGCTAATGGCTTGCTGCAATTGAAACAATAATGCGTTTTATGATTTTCCTTGGCCGATATTCTTTTTCTGATTTCAGCAATTTCCTTTTGCATGCTTGAGCCGGAGACACATATTTCCAGGTCAGTCAGTAAATCACCGGCACGTTGGTATCGTTCGGAAACGTTCTTTTTTAAGCATTTTTCAATAATGTCGTTAATGCGTTGAGGAATACTGGGATTGTGAACCCTTGGAGGGGTTAGACGTTCTTCTAATAATCTTTTTCTTAATATATTTGGATTAGGGTCATAAAAAGGAACCGTTCCGGTGAGCATCTCGTAAAAAATTACACCCATGGAATAAATATCTGATGCAAACACGGTTTTTCCTTCAAAATGTTCAGGCGCCATATAAGGAGGGGTGCCAATGATAGTTTTTGCAAAATGCACATTTTCAAGTAATTTTGATATCCCAAAATCAGCAATCCTGATCTGTTTTCCTTTCTCAATTAATACATTAGCAGGTCGCAAATCGCGATGGATGATATTTTGTAAATGAGCATAATCAACACCGGACGCTACTTGCTTAATAATTATAATGCTTTCTTCAAGCAATAATCTTCCTTTTTCGATAAGTATGTCTTCAAGGGAATGACCATCTACGTATTCCATGACGATAAAAAAAATGTTGTCCTGTTTTTCTGCTGAGTATAACTTGACAATATTTTCATGCTCCAGTTTTGCAAGCAGTCTTGGTTCTATGAGAAGTTTGTCAATATCATCGGTTTGCTGATGTGGTATTTTTATCGCTACTGTCTTGCCAAGCCAGGTATCAATTGCTTTATATACCGAAGCAAATCCGCCACTTCCCAATGAATCAACGATTTCGTATTTACCTAATTTTTGTCCCTGGAATAACAACATAATGTATATTATAGCACATATTAGTACAAGGTAATAATGAAAAATAGGTAGAGGTAAAGGTAGAGAGAGGTTGAAAGGAGGTCACGGTTGAGTAGATATTTAGATCAAGAAAAAATTGAATTATTATTTGATCTCTCCGCAATCCAGCCTAAACCACCTCCTTAAATTCATCCTCGATCTACCTCTGCCTTTACCTCTACCTTCTTTTTCTTCCTCTTCCTTTTTATTTTGCTGGAACAAAACTGAATTGAAATACTCTAAGCTATTGACAAGCAGCTTATGGCATGTTATAGTAACATGGAGCATTTCCATGAAAAATATACAAAAAGCAGCAAATAAAAAAATTTTTGTGGGGTTCATATGGCAGGGGAAAAAATATTAATTGTCGAATACGATCCAAGGACTTTAAAAGAAACAAAAGACATACTGCAAAGAGCTGGTTTTATTGTTATTGAAGCATCTGATGGATTAGCAGCGCTCTCTCTTTACGAACAATCAAAACCTGATCTTGTGCTTATGTCACCCATGTTGCCTAAAGTTCATGGATTTGATGTTTGCCAGAAAATTAAAGGAAGCCGCGCAGGAAAAGGTATCCCTGTTGTGATAATTACTGATGTGTATAAAGGAAAACGATACAGAATGGATGCAATTCATCTTTATAAAGCAGATGATTATATCGAAAAACCAATCAGTGATGAAGAATTAGTAAAAACCTTGAGCAATCTCGTTGCTAAATATAAAAAGGAAGGTGCAAAAACAGCAGAAGTACCCAGAGAATCACTCATCACGGCTTCTAGAGAAAAAACAATAGAAATTGATTCAAGGCAGTTACCTTTTATTATTGAAAAGAAGGCAAGTAATTCTGCCGAGGAAAGAAAGAAATCACCGCCCTCGCCTGAAGTTCCCATAGCTACTTCGAAAATGGAAATACCGCAGTCGCAGGATACTCAAAAAGCAAAAAAAGTTTCCCTTGATCTTGATATTGAAAAGAAACTTGCAGATACTCTTTCAGGTCTGGAAATTGGATTGCCAAAATTTTCTCAGAAGAAACCATCATTGCCTCCTTCTGAAAAAGCACCTGAAAAAATACCAGAGATAAAAGAAAAAGCGCCAGTTGTGGAGGAAAAACCAAAAGAAACTTTACAATCATCTTCTCCTGAATTAGAAGCTGAAGATGTTTTGACATCGGAACAACTTTTTGAAGATGTAATTCAAAGCGTTGAAGAACGTTTAGGACCAAAAACTGAAGAGGTACCGCCCCCCGTAGTAGAAAAAGAACCTGTCAAGAAAAGAGAAGAACCAAAAAAAGAAGTGAAAGCTGAACCAGCCAAAGAAAAAAAGATTGAAAAAGAAAAAGCAAAGGCAGTACCAGTCGAGGTTGTTCCTCCAATTAAGGAAGAGAAAAAAGCGCCAGTTAAAGCGAAACCTTTTGAGGAAGATTTAGAAAAGAAATTATCTGATACATTAGCGGGTTTATCGAAAGAATTTGGACTGAAGACACCGGCAGAAAAAGCCATCAAGGAACAAAAAATCAAAGAATCTCCACCTTCTGCAAAGGTAGAACCGCCCAAAATTGTTGAAGAACCAATAAAGAAAGTAGAAGAAGGCAAAGAAGAAATTGTTGCGCAATCTCTTTCTCAAGAATTACCATCATTGGATGAAGAAGAACTAATTGAAGAAATCAGAAAAATCAAAGAAGCAGAAGAAGCAGAAAAGGAAATTAAAGCAAGCAACCTGGAAAAAATGGAGCGAGAAAAAATTGTTCCCAAACCAGAGGAAATTCCTCCTGTTCGAGAGGAAGTTCCACAAGAAGGAGTACTTTTTGGTTCTTATTACCTTATGGAAAAAATTGCCACCGGAGGAATGGCAGAGTTATTTAAAGCAAAGAAAAAAGGTGTAGAGGGTTTTGAAAAGGAATTAGCAATTAAAAGAATTCTTCCTCATCTTAGTGATAATGAAGAATTTATTAAAATGTTTATTGATGAAGCGAAATTAGCAGCAAAATTAACTCATCCTAATATTGCCCAGATATATGAACTGGGGAAAATAGAGAATTCATTTTTTATTGCCATGGAATTTGTTGATGGCAAGGATATGAGAAGCATACTTAAAAAAACAAAAGAACTTAATCATCCGGTTCCGCTTCCAGTTGCTCTCTCTATAGTAGCAAAATTATGTGGTGCTTTAGATTATGCTCACTGTTTAAAAGATTCACAGGGTTCTTTGATTAAAATAGTACATCGTGATGTATCGCCGCAGAATGTTATTGTAAGTTTTGGCGGAGAAGTAAAACTTGTAGATTTTGGTATTGCCAAGGCAGCAATAAAAGCTCACCAAACACAAACGGGTGCTCTCAAAGGTAAATTGTTGTATATGTCGCCCGAACAAGCATTGGCAAAACCGGTGGATAGGCGTTCTGATATTTTTGCGCTTGGTGTAGTTTTATGGGAAATGATAGCTAATCGTTCACTTTTTTATGATAAAGGTGATTCAGAAGTATCAATTATTGACAAGGTGCGAAATGCAACTATCCCTCCCATTAACGATTATAGAGCACATGTGCCTGATGAAGTAGCAAAAATATTAACAAAAGCTTTGCAAAAAGATTCTGCTGCAAGATATCAGCATGCATCTGAAATGCAAACTGATGTTGATAATCTCTTGCATAGAATGAATATACAGATTTCGCAGGTAACATTAGCAAATTATATTTCCGCATTATTTTCTGTGGATAAGCAGCAACTTGAATTAGTAGAGAAACGGCTGGAATTTCATATTGAAGAACCGAGGCAGATTCCTCCGGAGAAAAAAGAAAAAGTTGAGGAAGCGGTTAAACCTTCGCATCCAGAATCCGCAGAGGAACTCCATAAAACACCTGAAAAACCGCAGATTGCAAAATCGTTTGGCAAAATAGAAAGTTTCAGTGAAGGGATACAAGAGGGAAAAAAGAGAAGTTATCTCACCTATGTTATTCCGGGTTTGATAGGTCTTGTTGTAATTGTTGTATTGCTGACAGGAGTATTTAGGAATAAGGACAAAGGCGAACAGACTCAGACAGCAAAGCAAACCGGACAGCTTAATCTTGTTCCGCCGGACAGCGGAAAACAAACAACTGAAAAATCTCCTGCTGTGACTGACGCGACAGAAAAGAAACCAGCAACAGAGCAAAAACCGACGGAGAAAGAAAAGGAGAAACCACCGGTGGAGGAACAAATAAAAAAAGAACCTCCCAAAGAAGAACAGCAGAAGAAAACTGAACAACAGGAAGTAACTAAGTCAGTTACAGAAGCAACCAAAAAAGAAGAACCGAAGGAAAAACCAAAGGAAGAAGAAGTTAAGAAGGAAACTCCCGAACAAATTATACCGCCGGTAGAACAACCCGTGAAAGAGGAGCCCAAGATAGAAGAACCCAAAAAAGAACCAGCAATGACTGAACCAACTGTTATTGCACAGGCTGATACAGCACCGAAAACAAAAGAAACACCTCCGCCTGAGCCGCAGCTTAAAGAAGGAGACCTTGTTGAA
>MFGW01000161.1:5746-8570 GCA_001780385.1 Candidatus Fischerbacteria bacterium RBG_13_37_8
AAAGTAAAAGTGTGGCAAACAGTCACTATCCCATTTAAATTAAAATAAAATAAGGAGACTGGTCTATGGGCATTGAATTGTCAAAGGAATTGCGGGATCAATATCAAAAAACTTTGGATCTTGCAAAAAAACAAATTCAAGATATTGAAAACACGATAGAAGATGAATTGGCGAAGGTAAAAGAAAGATTAGCAGAATTGCAAAACAAAAAGAAGACATTGCTTCAGATGTATGCAGCAGGATGTGAAATTCTAGGCACGGATAATGAATTTGAAAAGAGTGAATCTTCAGGTCAAGGTGCTGATCTTACGTAGACGTGCTCCGTAATTTTAAGTGTTTCATATGTTTTTTAAAAGTAAGAAGAAGTATTATTAACATGCATGGATATTCTTAAAAAAACATTAGATGAATCATCAGATCGCAAAGAGATCCCGGAAGGTCTTTGGATAAAGTGTGATTATTGCCAGCAGATATTATGGAAAAAAGAAATTGAGCGGAATCTTTATGTGTGCACAAAATGCAATTATCATTTCAGGATAAGTGCGGAGAAGAGATTCTCGCTTTTATTTGATTTTGGTCAATATTCTGAATTATTTGGTAATATTATTGCCACAGATCCTCTTCATTTTAAAGATTCTAAAAGTTATGCAAGCCGTCTTAAACAGTTATGGGAAAAATTAGGTTTAATCGAAGCAATAAGAGTTGCTGAAGGCACCATTGGAGGAAAAAGAGCTTTATTGTGTGTAATGGTTTATGATTTTATAGGTGGGAGCATGGGATCGGTAGTTGGAGAAAAAGTTACCAGGGCAGTCGAATTCTGCATTAAAAGCAGTTGTCCCCTGATAATAATTTCTGCATCAGGAGGTGCTCGTATGCAAGAAGGAGCATTTTCTTTAATGCAAATGGCAAAAATATCCTGCGCTTTGGCCAGATTAGATGATGCAGGTATTGCCTATATTTCTATTTTAACAGATCCAACTACCGGGGGAGTCACTGCCAGCTATGGCATGCTGGGAGATCTTATCATTGCTGAACCAAGAGCCTTGATTGGATTTGCCGGTCCAAGAGTCATTGAACAAACAATTAAACAAAAACTACCGGATGATTTTCAAAAAGCAGAATTTCTCCTGCTGAAGGGCATGCTTGATGCAGTTGTGCCAAGAAAAGATTTAAAAAAATACCTGGAAAAAATATTGCACTTCTATAATCCCTGAACCTCTTTATAGGCGGCTTTTATCTTATGAATTCTTCACGTATAATACGACTTGCCCATACTATTCAGTTAAATGAAACAGCCATTCTTAACAATGCATATCATTATCTTGATTCTTTAAATGCGTTTGGTATAAAACTGGAACTTAATAGAATAGACACGATTTGCAAGCTTCTTGATAATCCGCAGAAATCATATCCCAGTGTGATTATAGGAGGTACTAACGGCAAAGGTTCTGTCTCTGCTTTTCTGGCTGCTATTCTGCAAGAATCTGGTTTAAAAGTAGGACTATTTACTTCTCCTCATCTGGTGAGCGCTGTCGAAAGAATTCAAATTAACAGAATCCCCATTAAACCTTTTCGTCTTGCACAATTAATCCATGAGCAAAAAAAACTTGACGGACAACATACTGTTAATCTGACCTATTTTGAATGTATGACAGCTTTGTCGTTTCAGTATTTCAAAGATGAGAAAATTGATTTTGGTATTTTTGAAGTAGGGCTCGGAGGAACCTATGATGCAACAAATATACTGGAACCATTGTTGTCATGCGTTACTCACATTCATTATGATCATACCAATTATTTAGGTACCACGTTACCATCAATAGCAAGAGAAAAAGCAGGTATTATTAAGCATAATGGCTGTTTTATTCATATGGAACGCAGACCATCATTAAAAAAAATCTTTGCCAGGATGTGCGCAGCAAAAGACAGTCTCTGTATAAATGCATTGCAAGGAACAAAAGTGTTTCTGAAATTTGAATATCCTTATTACAGAGCATCCTTTGTCACGCCTCATCATCATTACCAACCTGTACGGATTCCCCTTTTAGGGCGGCATCAAGTATTTAATGCCTTGCTTGCTGTTCGCATAGCAGAGGAATTGATAAATAGAGGCTTAAAGATTCCCTTTTCCGCTATCGAAGCAGGAATTGAACACACAAAATGGGAAGGAAGATTAGAAATGGTCAGCAGAAAACCATTGATTTTCATTGATTCCGCTCATAATCTTGAGGGAATACAAACTGCGTTTGAAACTATGCTGCTGCTGAAAAAACAAAAATTGATAGTACTGTTTGGCGTACTTAAAGATAAATTATGGCGAAAGATGCTAAAAATAATCGATGTGCATGCTGATTATATAATTTTTAGTGAACCGGTTTCAGAGCGCGCGTTATCTGCTGAAGAATTTGCGCGCGTTTCTATCAAGACAGCCCATGAAATTATACCTGATCCTTCGAAAGCATATGCCAGAGCCCTTGAAAAGGCAGACGATGACAGCATAATACTTGTTATTGGTTCAACGTACCTTGCAGGACATATCAAGAATTCAGTTTTTTCGGAAGGAACTGCATACTTAAAACATATGTTGTTGACAAAAAAGAATATTAGCATTAATTTATAGCGTACATCGAAAAAAATAATGGAGGTTAGATATTCCGAAAACCTTTATATATGAAGGTTTTTGGAATAGAACAAAAAGATATGATTACAGAAGAAATGGTTTATGCCCAATTGAAGGAGTGTTATGATCCTGAAATCCCTGTCAATATTGTAGATCTTGGATTAATTTATAATGTTCAGGTAGTGGATGATAGCATCAATGTGA
>MFGW01000161.1:8579-9739 GCA_001780385.1 Candidatus Fischerbacteria bacterium RBG_13_37_8
TGACAGCTCGAGGTTGCCCGCTTCATTCAGTAATAAGCGAAGATGTAAGAAACAAGCTCATGTCAATTGAAAACGTGCAAAATGTTAAAGTGGATGTAGTATGGGATCCCCCCTGGAATCCTGATATGATGTCAGAGGAAGCTAAGAAAATGCTTGGATATAAAGGGTAGTATAACCTGAATTTTGGAGAATTAAAAAAGCGAGTAAAGCTATGACAATAACAAAAGAAGAGATGATGAAGGTATTATCCGGGATAAAATATCCCGGGTATAACAGGAATATTGTATCATTTGGACTTATCAAAGATATAATAGCGCAGGATAAAGATATTACCATTCATATAATTTTTAGTACTGAGAATGAAGAGAAACGTCAGGCTATTGTTCAGAATATACGTGATAGTCTTGCCGGACATAAATTGGATTCAGTGCAATTTGAGATTAGTGAGCGGCAGCAGTCTGCGCGTGCTGCTGAAACTGAAATAAGCAAGCAGGAAATTCCGGGTGTGAAGCATATAATAGCAACAGCCAGTGGTAAGGGTGGAGTAGGAAAATCTACTGTTGCTGTTAATTTAGCTTACTGGATAGCCAAAGCAGGATATAAGACAGGATTACTTGATGCGGATATTTATGGTCCAAGCATACCATTAATGCTTGGAATTAATGAACAACCAAAGACAGACGAGGACAAGATAATTCCGATTGAAAAATATGGACTGAAAGTAATTTCGATAGGATTCTTTTTAAGCCGGCAGGATGATGCACTTATTTGGCGAGGTCCGATGGTAATGAAAGCCGTCGAGCAGTTACTTTTCGATGTTCAATGGGGAGAACTTGATTTCCTGGTAGTTGATTTGCCGCCAGGGACTGGTGATGCACAACTTACTCTTGCACAGAGGGTTCCGATTTCAGGCGCGATAGTAGTAACAACTCCTCAAGATGTAGCGCTTATCGATGCACGCAAGGGTGTTAACATGTTTGTCCGGGTAGGAATACCGGTGCTCGGTATTATAGAAAATATGAGTTATTTTATATGTCCTCACTGTCATGAACGCACCGATATTTTTTCACACGGTGGAGGCAAAATTACCAGTCTTCAAATGCGCGTTCCTTTTCTGGGTGATATACCGATTATTCCGAGCCTGCGTGCTCAATCAGATG
>MFGW01000161.1:9772-12834 GCA_001780385.1 Candidatus Fischerbacteria bacterium RBG_13_37_8
ATGAGCAAAGCCGTTACTTTGAGCAGCTTGCAGCAAAAGTGTCCTCTTTTTTTATTAAAAAGTAAGCAGAACATGCGCACCTTCGATGTGCACGCAATGACAGCTCTTACACGGAATTGACAGAAAAGGAAATTTATGGTAAAGTAGAGAATCCTAAGCAAGTTGTTATTTAGTAAAATGAAGAGAGTAAATGGAGTTGTGTAATGAGGCGAATAGCTATAGTTATAATTATTAGTATGGCAATAATGTCATGCAGCAGCCATAAAGTCGTAAAACAAGAAATGGCTCCCAAACCTATAATCACTCAAATTTCTAAAGAACAAAGTCAGGAAATAAGTGATATAGAGAGATTATTGAATGAAGTTTCCCAATTATACTCGCAAGGCGAAAAAGATTTAAAGGATGGGCATTTATATAAAGCTAAGCAAAATTTTGATGAAGCAGTATTGCGTCTTCTTGAGGGACGTGAAAAATATCCTGAGGAAACGCGCATTGTTAAGGTACTTCAGGATATTGTAGAAAATGTGCATAATTTTGAATTAGATGCAATGGAGGAAGGCGATGTTTTTGCAGATGAAGCAATAGAACCTGCTCTTATTGATAAATTGAAAGATATTCCTTATTTTCCTCCTACCCAGGAATTACTGCAAAAAGAAGGACAATTCAAAGCGGAAACTTCAACACAAGAATTTGATATACCTGTTGTAGTAAATGATAAAGTACTGGCGCTTGTTGAAGCATTTCAGCATGAGAGAAAATATGAATTTGAACGGGGATTATCCCGTGCAGGTACTTATATTGATTTACTCAGGCAGATTCTTGAAGAGGAAGGAGTACCGCAGGATCTTGTCTGGGCGGCAATGGTGGAAAGTGGTTTTAATCCGAAAGCCTATTCGGTAGCAAAGGCAAAAGGGATATGGCAATTTATTCAGAGTACGGGAATACGTTATGGTTTAAAAGTAGATTGGTGGGTTGATGAACGTTCTGATCCTCATAAATCGACTCGTGCTGCTGCAGCTTACCTGCGCGACCTTTATAATTTATTTGGTGATTGGTATCTCGCCCTTGCGGCATATAATGCAGGAGAACGAAAAGTACTGAATGCAATTAATAAAACAGGTAAAAAAGATTTCTGGGAGATAGCAAAAACACCTTATTTGCGGGATCAGACTAAAAATTATGTTCCGGCAATTCTTGCCGCAGCTATTGTATCCAGGGATCCGGAAAAATTCGGCTTCCAACCTATAACATCAGCGCCTATTCAATATGATGAAATTGATATCTCCCGATATATGGACTTGAGATTAATTGCAGATATTTGCGATGTTACACTTAAAGATATAGCAGCTCTTAATCCAGAACTTAGAAGAAATATAGTACCAGGACAGAAAAATAAACCTTATCAATTAAAAATTCCCGCCGGAAGCAAACAGTTGGTTGCAGAAAAAATTTATTCCCTCCCTACACTTCATACCGCTAACCTGAGAAATTATTCAGTGAGAAAAGGCGATACGCTGTATAAAATTGCCAGAAAATATGGAATTAGTACCTTTGCATTAGCCGAAGCAAATAGCATAAGTACTAATACAATTTTAAAACCCGGCACAGATTTGATCATTCCTACAGGCAGAACCTATTATTCTTATGCGCGTAAAATAAAAACAAAAAATGAACTCCCATCACAAGGTTATGTTATTGTAAAGCAGGGAGATACTCTCTATGGAATTTCATCCAGGTATGGTATCGAAATGAGCCAGCTTAGATCTTTAAATAATCTTTCCAGTAGTAATATTTATCCGGGACAAAAATTACTTGTTGTCAGCAATGCTGCAACTACGCCTAACAAGAAAAACAAAGTGTATCTTTATACAGTAAAACGAGGCGATACGCTCTATAAAATTTGCCAACGACATGGAGTGAGTATTGATAATTTGTGCAGTTGGAATAAAATTAATAAGGATCACACGCTCTTTCCGGGTGAAAAACTTACTATTTATGCTGACCAATAAATTTGAAAACTGCTCCCTGACTTTCTCAAGAATCACTTCCCTTTATTTTTAATACAAGAAGAAATTTTTAGCTCATCGCAAAACAAATTGCTATGAATAATTCTAAGGGGCACAAGATAATAAAAAAAATTATCTTCAGTTTGATTCCTGTTCTTTGTCTTTTACTGGGCGCGGAAATAGTGAGCAGAGCTATCTATTTTCAAACACATTCCCGGGATACATTTGCTCTTTCATCAGCACTTAAAAGCATACGCTTTAGAATCCTTTCATATATTGCAATGCATGATGTTAAACAAATTGATATCGATTATGGCAAGGTCTTTATGGCTTTATTTTCAAAAGAAGGTGAAGAACTGCTTAACCAATATGAAAAAGAGTATGAACAAAATTTTAAAATTCTCATTGATGAAATAATAAAGGTAAAATCGAAATTGATACTGTTGTATATTCCAAGAGGTGATTATGTAGCTCTTGAAAAAATCAGAGATATAAACAGGTCATTTTATTCTGCTCTTGCAAAAAAATATCATGTCGAATATATTGATTTAACCGAGGAATTTTTAAAATATCCAGTTGACGTGGTTATGTTATATCCTGAAGATACACATTTAACTCATTTTGGCAACAGGCTTGTATCAGAAAAATTATATGATACACTGATAAAATATGATACTTATCGATCTCATTTTACCTTTAAAACGAGGCCGGCTATTTTAGGTGATTTACCTCCCAATGAAAACAGTATATATTTCTTCTCGTCATTTATGCCCATACGTGTTGTGACGAATAGCCAGGGATTTAGAATGAGTTATGATATTAAATTCCCGAAAAAAAAGCAGCGGATTCTTTTTCTCGGGGATTCATTCACTTTTGGCGTGAGCATGTCAAATCAACACACGTATGTTTCTTTATTATACAAGAAATTGCGTGGTACAGAACTTATTAATGCAGGAATGACCGGGTATACGATTATTGATGAAGTATCACTGTTTCAGGAAAGAGCTAAATATGTCGAACCCGATATTACCGTTTTGCAGGTGCTGGATAATGATT
>MFGW01000161.1:12850-15469 GCA_001780385.1 Candidatus Fischerbacteria bacterium RBG_13_37_8
TTTTAAAAGACCATTGGGACGCAAGATTGATATGCGAAAGCCCACGGCATTAGAACGTGCATTTCTTGAGAAGCTGTCAAGAAAAGAATCAAATAAAAGAAAATAAGACAATATTCTTTGCGAGTTGTGCGATGTAGGGGCAGACCTATGTGTCTGCCCTTACGAAGCAATCCCGAACGGATTGTCATTATGAGCTTTGCGGAGCAAAGCGTAATAATCCTTAATGGACTATGCTTAAAGTCAGGGATTGCCGTGCTTTGCCTTGCAAAGCTCACAACGACGAAGCGTCGTTTACAAAGGAGTTGTAAATATGCATTATCCATGGTGGTATGTACCGCTTTTAACATCGCCAATGTTGATAGCGATAGTGTCTGTTATTCATGTTCTGGTATCGCATTATGCAGTAGGAGGAGGATTTTTTCTTGCTCTTGAGACCAGTTATGCATATCGCAGCAATAACCGTAATTACCTGGATTATTTAAAAAGTCATGCATGGTTCTTTATTCTTGTAACAGTAGTATTTGGTGCAATTACCGGTGTTGGTATTTGGTGGACAATTGGTCTTGCCTCTCCACTGGCAACGGAAACACTCATTAATATTTTTGTGTTTGGTTGGGCAATGGAGTATGTGTTTTTTGTTATTGAAATTGCCTCGGCATTTATTTTTTATTATTACTGGGGCAGGTTAGATTCAAAAACTCATACCACTATTGGCTGGATTTATGCCCTGTCAGCATGGATCAGCCTGGTTTTAATTGGAGGTATTACAGCGTTTATGCTCAATTCCGGCAACTGGTTGAATAACCGTAATTTCTGGGTTGCCTTCTTTAATCCGCAATTCGTACCGCAAGTTATAGTAAGAACAGGCGGTTCATTTTTGCTTGCATCGCTCTATGTTTATCTTCATGCGACATTTACAATAAAAGACAAGGAATTACAAAATCTTATTATGAAAAGGTCGGCGCGTCCTTCATTGCTTGGCGCTATTCTTGTCATTGTTGGTGGTGCTGGATGGTTTATTTTCCTTCCTGAATCTGCAAAAGCAGCTCTTCTCGCTGCAAGTGTTATAAATGTCCTGATGATAATTATTACTGCGCTTGCTGCTATGCTGCTGATAATGCTGTATTTTGGTCCGTACCGTAATCCTGGCTGGCTTTCGTCAGGATTTGCTATTATGCTTTTTCTGATGGGATTAGCTGCCATTGCCACAGGTGAATACATCAGGGAAGCAGTGAGAAAACCTTATATCATCTATAATGTAGTTACCAGTAATCAATTATTAACAGATGAAATAGCATCGACGAAACAAAAGGGATATCTTGAAAGTGGTGTTTGGACGAAAGCGTATGTTAAAAACTATTACCCACAGTTGATGGATGAAGATAAAATTGATGAATCAAAATTACTGATATTAGCTGAGAGTGACCGTGTTAAATTAGGACGCGTGCTGTTTCAATATCATTGCAATGATTGTCATTCAGATACGGATGGGTACATTGCCGTAGGACATCTTGCAAGCGGATGGACTCCTGAAATAGTACGGCTTATTGTGAAACATCCTGAAAAAGCACATTTTTTCATGCCGCCGTTCATGGGTACAGACGAAGAAGCTGAACTGCTGACAGATTATATTCTTTCTATCAGGCGTGAATTCCCCGGAGGAATGTACTACGGAAAGCATTGACTTTAATTACAGAGGAATCGCATATGAGTTTAAATGCACTGCGAACATTCCCTATTCCCAGAGCTAAAGCGCTGGGCCAATTTCGCTTGTCCCTTTGGGACGGGAAAGGTCGTTTCGAATCCCTATTCCCCAGTCCATAATTTAGGAGCTACTTATGAATCCATCAGATTTGTTAGGTCCAGCAAATCCATTAGGTTACCCGGCGCCATTCTGGTTCATCGTATTTTTTAAGGTGCTCGGTTTTGTTTTACACATAATTCCTATGAGTTTATGGTATGCCGGGATAATAATTGCCATGCTGTTGTATGTGCGGGGCAGTGAACAAGGCATAATATTCAGCAGGCGCCTAATGAAACAGATGCCAATTATTATTGCTTTTGGGATTAACCTGGGAATTGTGCCGCTTCTATTTATTCAGGTCGCTTATTACCGTGTTTTTTACCCTGCAACTATTCTCATGGCATGGCCATGGTTTAGTATCTTTGGTATGCTTATCATCGCCTATTATGGCGTCTATATTTATGCGATAGGACTACGCAAGAACGCAAATACTATCTCTACTCTCCAAAAAGCCGCAGGTTGGATTTCTGCGATTATTTTTATAGTGATAGGCTTTCTTTTTGCTAATGCTTTCAGTCTCATGGTAAACATTGGATCATGGCATTCATTATGGTCAAAAACGCAGGTTGCAGGTGCTCCTCTTGGAATAGCGCTTAATATTTCCGATCCAACACTTATCCCGCGCTGGCTTATGATGTTTGGCCTTGCAATTATGACCACCGCCGCATATGTCATCATTGATGCATATTATTTTGCAGGCAAAGAATGTGATGCGTATAAAATATGGGCACAAAAATTTGCCCTGAAACTCTACCTCACCGGAATAGTATGGTTTGCTGCCATGGGTTCATGGTACGTCTTCGGTACATGGAGCG
>MFGW01000161.1:15486-15643 GCA_001780385.1 Candidatus Fischerbacteria bacterium RBG_13_37_8
ATGATGAACAGTTCTCTATTGTTTCTCACTATACTTACTGCCATCAGCCCGGGTTTGCCTTTTCTTCTTATAGCCTCACAATATAAAAAAATTACCGGGACATTTGCCTTCATGACCGGTCTGGCGCAATTCATAGTACTTGCCTTAAATGGCATGA
>MFGW01000161.1:15667-15778 GCA_001780385.1 Candidatus Fischerbacteria bacterium RBG_13_37_8
AGCTGCGTAAATATGTGAACCTTTCTGCTGGAACAGTGAATGTACAATGGAGCCCCTTGATACTCTTTCTTCTTTTGTTTGTGTTCGGGCTCGGTGTTATTGTCTGGATGT
>MFGW01000161.1:15822-15964 GCA_001780385.1 Candidatus Fischerbacteria bacterium RBG_13_37_8
GGATATCCTCCCATGCTTCCTTGAATAGCTCCGGCGTGTCTAATTCATACGGACATTTGCTTATACATTCACTGCACTGCGCACAATCCCGATATGATTTCGGCAAGGCATTTATTCTTTCCCATGCCCATTCTTTCAAATC
>MFGW01000162.1:0-8300 GCA_001780385.1 Candidatus Fischerbacteria bacterium RBG_13_37_8
CTGAGCCCATTATTCCATCATTCCACCATTCCATTAATCCAATTGCGTCGCCTTGCGACGCTATGTTCTCTTTTTGAAACAATCAAAAATAATAATTTGCGCAATAGAAATGAAAGGGAAAAGTTGGTACCCAGATCAAGTTAAAGAGCAGATAGAAACAGGATGGAGTCAAGCACAGAAAATTGTACAAGATATTTCAAAAGTACAATTAACTTTAATCCCGATTCTTTTAAAGAAAAGATCGAAGAAGTCTATAGCTGTAAAGCAATTGAAAAGCTATAGAATAAACAAGCAATCCATTATCCAAAGAGACTGTGGTTCATCTCTTTCGGAAATCTTAAAAATAATGAATGTTTAATTCCTGATATTTTCAATGATACATCTTCTCAATTACCTCAGCGCATTATTTACATCGATAATTATTTGTATAATAATAAAAGAGAATAAGATGGAATATTCATGTTCTCATTTCTAAGCAATAATGAGAAAAAAAATCGCTAATGAACTGAATACTATTGAGAAGAAAGAAAAAGTATGTATTCTTTTTGCTTGTGAATCAGGAAGCCGCGCATGGGGATTTGCATCACCAGATAGCGATTATGATGTAAGATTTATCTACATTAAAGATAAGAACCGGTATTTGTCTATTGAGCAGGAAAAGGATTATATAAAGCTACCTATTTCAGACATGCTTGATATCAATGGGTGGGATATTCGAAAAGCGCTTTATCATGTGTCTCGCTCGAATGCTGCAATTTTTGAATGGATGCAATCCCCCATTGTTTACAAAGATTGCCCGGGATTCAAGGAACAATTTATGCAGTTATGCAATGAATATTTTTCCATAAGAAATGCAATGCATCATTACATTGGATTGACTAAAAATACATTGCTGTCATGCGTTTCAAACAATACGATTAAAGTAAAGCATTATTTTTATATTTTAAGACCACTGCTTTCAGCTATTTGGATAAGCAATTACCAGCAAATTCCCCCGATGCGATTTCAGCATCTGCTTCGCTTGCTAAAAAACAATAAAAATGTCATGTCTATAATCAAGGATCTGTTAGAAAAAAATAAGGAATCGCCTAAAGCAGCCGAAATACCGGTAATTCCTGAACTACAGGAGTTTATTCAAAATGAATTCAGTAAGTATATGGATTATGCCAGCAAACATGAAAAGGAAAGCAAGGATATTGAAAAATTAGATAAATTTTTCATGAAATTGCTGGGGGATGTCAGCGATAAAAAATGAAATGGGACGACCTGGAGAATAAAAACATCTTGTTCTTTAAATGCATTATTGGCAGTAAAGCATATGGGCTTGATACTGCTGCATCCGATATAGATATAAAAGGAGTTTTTGTTCTCCCGAGAGAACAGTACTATGGATTAGACTATATTAATCAAATGAGTAATGAATCGAATGATATGGTATTTTATGAACTCAAACGATTCTTTGAGCTTCTGTACGTCAATAATCCGGGCATTTTGGAATTAATCGCTATGCCGGAAGATTGCGTATTGTACAAACACAAACTTTTTGATTTGATAAAGCCTGAGTTGTTTTTATCTATGCAGTGCCAGAAGACGTTTGCAGGTTATGCATTTGATCAAATTAAAAGAGCAAAGGGATTGAAGAAAAAAATTATGAATCCTGTCCCTGCAAAGAAAATGAATGTGCTGGATTTTTGTTATATTATCGAAAATCAGGGTTCAATTCCATTAAAACCGTGGTTAAGAAAAAATAAGCTGAAGCAAGAGTATTGCGGACTTGCATGCATATCTCATGTTAAAGATATCTACGGGCTTTATTATGACCATGATGCGGCATCATCCAAAAACAAAACTATATCAAGATTCAAGGGGATCATCAAAAAGGAAATTACCGATGACGTTTCTTTGAGCAGTATCCCCAAAGACTTGGCGCCTGTTGCCTATATGTGCTTTAACAAAGACGCATATTCACAATACTGCAGGCAATATAAGGAATATTGGAGTTGGGTCAAAAAGCGTAATGAAGTCCGTTACCAGGACACTATCGCACATGGCAAGAATTATGACGCTAAAAATATGATGCACACCTTTCGTCTGCTGCATATGGCAGAAGAAATTGCGCGTTTTGGTAAAATAATCACAAGAAGACCGGATCGCAATAAATTGCTGTCTATCAAACAAGGTAAGTTTCTTTACGATGACCTGGTCAGTATGGCAGAAGAAAAGCTGCTTGAAATCAAAGAGCTGTACCAGAAAAGCGCACTGCCACTAAAACCTGACAGAGAGAAAATTAATAGTCTACTGGTGGAAATCAGAACACACTTCTATAAGCATAAAGCCAGCTATTCATAATATCTATGCTAAGGATTCTTAAGCAACTGAAGGATAGATTCACTTATGGCTAATGCTTATGAAACCAAACAATTCTATTTTTTTGCATGACAATCAAAATTTTGTTATTATGAAAGTCAGGGATTGCTATGCAAGGGCAGACACATAGGTCTGCCCCTACACTTTATTTGCATAGGAGGTATGTAATGCTTATTAAAGAGGAAGATAGAAAAGTACTGAAGGATTTATTTGAAAAGGAATTAAAGGAACCGGTCAAGCTCGTTATGTTCACGCAGAAGAAATCGGCGCTTATTGTGCCGGAAACAGTAACAGTGCCGTGTGAGTGGTGTGAACAGACGGAGATGATGGTACAAGAGGTTGCAGAATTATCAGAAAAGATAACTGCGGATATTCATGATTTTGTAGGTGAAGCTGAATTAGCGAAGCAATATGGTATTGATAAGATACCTGCTATTGCTGTCGTGGGAGAAAAGGATTATGGGATTCGGCTTTACGGTATTCCAGCAGGCTACGAGTTCGGAAGTTTTATCGAAGTAATTATAGATGTCTCGAAAAGAAACACGATATTATCGCCTGCAACGAAGGAGCGATTAAAGGCAATCGACAAGGAAGTACATATTCAGGTATTTATTACTCCTACCTGACCGTATTGTCCAGGGGCAGTTCGCCTTGCACATCAAATGGCATTCGAGAATTCATTTATTCGTGGTGATATGGTGGAAGTGCAGGAATTTGTGCATTTAGCGCAACGATACGAAGTACTTGGTGTTCCGAAAACAGTAATTAATGAGGATTTCACTATCGAAGGTTCGGTGCCTGAGAAAGATTTATTACTGCATGTGTTGAATGCAGCCGGTATATTGAATGAAGAAGAGAAGAAAAGACTTGACAGTATGCATTAGACTGGCTTTTAATTATTTAAAAGACAATTCTTCAATATTCCAGGTACAGCGTGGTTCTATAACGGTGCATTTCATATTTAAGAGGGTCGTTTTATATGCGGAGATAGCCAGTGGCGAGTAGAGATAAATAATCGGGATTTGTTCATGCAATATTTGTTGGACTTCGTCGTAGTATTTTTTGCGAAGTTTTTGATCATAAGTTTTGATTTGAAGATTCATTAATTCATCTATTTTTGCTTCCCATGCAGTGGCAGGTTTTTCCTGGTTAGGATGCCAAAGGTGCATACCACTTGAGGAAAGCACTACATTCATAGCTGCCGAGGGATCGAAATCCGGTCTTGTTAAAGAGAGCACAACTGCATCATAATCGAATGTTTCGGATAATTTCACTACAAGATTTTGAAATTCAAGAAGCTGCACAGTTACACTCATGCCTATCTTTTTCAGGTCGGATGCGATAAGATTTACCGCACTCGCACGCGCTGCATGCTTGGTATTTGTTACGAGAGTAAACTTTACTTCATTTCCCTTTGAGTCAAAAAGCGCAACTTTATCTCTGCCAGCGGGCTTTAAAGTAAATCCTGCCTTTTTTAAAAATTCCTTAGATTTTTTGACATTATACTCGTAAGGAGTAAGCGTAGCATTATTCCAAACGATATTAGAATCAGTCTCAAGACCATAGGTCGGTTTTGCTGCTCCATAATAAATATTCCTGATAATGGTTTCCCTGTCGATTGCATGAGCAATGGCTTGCCTGAATAATGGATTATTGAACCAGTTGAGCTTTTTTTTCTCGATGAAATGCTGCTTCGTTTTTGGATTAAGGTCATTATTGAGATTAAACCACAGCATCTCCGGGGCTGGACTTATTCCTAATTTTCCAACATTCAATTGAGCTTTTTTGGTTTTCTGTGCATTGTCCTTGAGCATTGAATAATCTTCTGGTCTCAAACTTTCCCATAGATCCAGTTCGCCGGATAATAATTTAAGATAAATGGAATTTATATCGGTAATAATATTAATAATAATTTTATCGAAGTAAGGAAGCTGGATTTTATTTTTATCATATTTATAATAGTTAGGATTTGCTTTCAGGATCACACGTTGTCCCGGAATATATTTTTCCAACAGGTAGGGACCGCTGACGACAATATCTGTTGGTTCCGAGTTGAGACCCATAGCAGTGGTAAAGTTACCCTCTTTTAATGTTTTTTCCCATTTATGTTTAGGCAGAATAGGGACTGTAGATTTTTCCATTTGTCTTAGGAAAGGGGCGTATATTTCTGGAAGGGTAATTTTAATGGAGTACTGATCTATTTTAGCAGCTTTAAGAGGCTGCTGGTTAATCTGAAGGATGTCCTTACTTGGTGTTTCGACATCCGGACGATAAATAGCTTCGAAAGTAAATATTACATCATCAGCGGTAATAGGCATACCGTCTGACCATTTAATACCTTTACGAAGGTGAAAAATCCATTCTTTGCCATCTTTAGATACTTCCCAGCTTTTTGCAATAGCGGGTTGTACTTCTTGTGTTTTCACATTAATTTGAGTCAGGCCATCGAACATCATAGTGGTGATAGAGGCACTCGCCTGGTCAGTTGATGCAACGAGTGGATTAAAGGTACGCGGGTCAGAGAGAAGTGCAAGAACGAGCGTGCCGCCTTTTTTACCAGTCAGGTCGTTTATTTGCAGGATGTCCTGTGAGTGTGCTTTCGGAGTAAATAAAAGGATAATAAATGCGATGAAATAAAGTAATTTAAATTTCATTATTCAATTGCCTCCTAATTAGGGAATAGTCACTTGGTCGTGAAATTCTTGCATTTTTGCGAAAAAAAATAACCGCGAAGAACGCGAAGAACGCGAAGAAAAAAGAAGAGCCAAAAATATTTGAAATTTTCAAATATTTTTGGCATTTCTTCTTCGTGCTCTTCGTGAGCTTCGCGGTTTCTTCTTTTTGGATTCAAACTTGTTCGGACTAGGGAATATTGTATTTGTTGGTGCATTAGTAGCATAATTTTATTGTCTCAGTAAATGATAATAAAAGAAAAGGCAAGTTTTGTCAAAGTGAAGGAGTATTCGAGGGCACTTGAATCCTCGAATCCTTGACCTCTTGAATCCTTTCTTTTTATTGTTTTTTCCGGGTGAAGAATTGCATGAATTCAGTTAATTCTTCGCGTGCGATAATATAAAGAAGTCCGCCGTAACAGCCGATGTCGAGCAGAATGAAAGAAAAGAGAAAAAGCACTTTTTTGGCAAGGCTCATTGTGGGTAGCCAGAAGTGAATGGTGAGAAAATAGGAAAGCAGTCCCATGATGAATGATGCAAATATTATTTTAATAAATGAACGTAAAAACGGAGAAAAGGATAAGTGTCCTTTTCTTTTAATAAAAATGAACAGGAGGAGCAGGAAATTAATGTAAGCGCTCATTGATGAAGCAAGTGCGATACTGCCATGCAAGAGACTGGCGATAAATAAGTTGATAAAAAGCAGGTTTGTCGCTATTGAAATACATCCGACAAGAACGGGTGTAAGCGTATCTTTGAAACTGTAAAATGCCGAGACGATTATTTTAACCAATGCGAAACCGGGCAGACCGAAAGAAAAATAAAAAAGTGCTATACAGGTAAGCTCAGTTGATGAAGAACTGAATTTACCCTGTTGAAATAACACTTCGATAATGGGATATCTCAGGAAAATTAAGCCGGTTGCAGCAGGAATGGTAATAATAATAATTAATCGGAACGAGGTCAGGAGTGTTTCTTTGAAGTCATCAATATTATTCAGGCTTGCGTACCTGGAGAGCATGGGCAGGACAACGGTAAAAATTGCGATACCGTAAACTCCTAGAGCCAGTTCCATGACACGGTCTGCATAATAGATAGAGGCGACGCTTCCTTCTGCCAGGTGAGAGGCATAATACTGCCCGATATAAATATTGATTTGAGCAATACCAATAGCAAAGAAACCGGGAACCATAAGTAATGCAACTTTTCTAAATGCCGGGTGAGAAAAATTAAATTTTGGCAGGAATTTCATACCCGAGCGTGCTAATTTAGGAATTTGGATAGCAAACTGAACGAAACCACCTGCAAGCACTCCGAATGCAAAAGCATAGGAGGGATGTGAGAAAAATCGCTGCAGCAGGAGTGCAGAGCTTATTACCGAGAGATTAAAAAATATCGGTGTTGATGCTGGTAAACCGAAGATATTCAATGCATTGAGGATAGCCATTTCAAGTGCTGAGAGCGAGATAAGGATTATAAAAGGAAAAATGAGACGGTTCAGGGAGATAGTGAGATCAATTTTACCCTCAATGTTTTTATAACCAGGGGCGATGAGATTTACGATAAAAGGTGAAAATACGATACCTAATAAAGCAGTGAAAGTGATTATGAGCATCAAGTTCCAGAAGAATATGCGAGCGAAATGCCAGGTTTCTTCGTTTTTTTCTTTTTGGAGGAAATCGGAAAAAGTAGGGAGAAAAGCAGCAGTCATGGAACCTTCGCCGAATAATCTTCGCAGGACATTGGGGATAAGGAAGGCAATAGTAAATGCATCCGCTTCAAGACCGGTACCGAGATAGACAGACATGCAACGGTCACGAAAATAACCTGCAATTCTGCTCAGCAATGTCATCAGGGATACAATGCGTGCGGAATGAAGAATTTTTGTAGAAATAATCTTATTCATATAAAACAGGGGACAGGGAATAGGGTGCAGCGGGTAGTGAATTTTATATTAATTAAGTGAGTCATGATAAGAAAAAAGCAATATTTGAGCCATTTATTATTTGCACAACATACATGTAACTTATGTCTTCTTTACTGATCCCTGCCCCCTGCCCCTGCTCCCTGTCTACTGATCGCTATTCACTGTTTGGCAGATTTCAGGAGTGTTTCAGCGTAGTTTATTGCGGAGGCGGAACTGCCGCCGAGCATGCGAGCCAATTCTATTATTTTTTCTGTGTGTGATAACTCGGTGATAAAGGTGATTGTACGGTTGTGTTCTATTTTCTTATCTATTAAGTAATGATGATCTGCAAATGCAGCTATTTGCGGGAGATGAGTAACGCAGATAATTTGCTGTTTTTGGCTCAGGTGCTTTAGTTTTTTAGCAATAACTTCGGCAGTAATACCTCCAATACCTTTATCGATTTCATCAAAGATAAATGTTTTATCCTGCACATCGGTAGAGCTGGTTTTCAATGCGAGCATCAACCGTGATAGTTCCCCTCCGGAAGCTATTTTAGAGAGCGGATGCATTCCTTCACCGGGATTTGGTTCAATAATGAATTCACATTCATCATATCCGTTTTCTGAAATAAAGAGGCTCTCTCCGCCTGAAAATTTCTTTTCCGTAAGGGTAATATCAAAGGTGCATTGTGATAAAGCTAGTTCTGGCAATTGTTTTTTTATCTCTTTCTTCAACTTATTTATGCCTCGAGAACGGCTTTCAGATAATTTCACTGCGAACGTTTTATATTCTTCTATGAGCGCACGTAATTTTTTATTCCATTGTGCGATATTAATATCGATTTCTTGCAGTTTATTTTTTTCTATTTCAGCATTTTGAAGGCTGTTGAGTATATCTTCGATAGAATTTCCGTACTTTTTTTTAAATCTTTCAATAGTGTGCAATTTTTGTTCAATTTCCTGGAGCCGTTCAGGATTATATTGAATATTGTTGCTATAATTGCTTACAAAAATGGAGAGATCTTCAAGGATATATTTTACCGGTTTCAGTTGTTCGATATAGCTCGAGTATTGTCCGGTCAATTTATTGCTTTCCTCGAGATATTTCAGGAGAGAAGATGTTGATTCGATAAGGGGGCTGTCTCCTTCTGACATCAGGGTGTTCATTAGTTGACACAGTGAAGTAATTTGTTCGTAATTCATCAGGATAGATCGTTCTGCAAGCAATTCAATATCTTCCCCTGGTGAAAGTTGTGCTTCTTTAATTTCATTGATTTGATAAGTAAGGTAATCGAGTTTTTGAGCTTTAGCGGTTTCAGTGAGCTGCAAAGATTTAATTTCAGCTTTGATAGT
>MFGW01000162.1:8308-8739 GCA_001780385.1 Candidatus Fischerbacteria bacterium RBG_13_37_8
CATGAACGATTATTTTAATGGTAGCAAGGAGTGATGCGTTATTGCAGAAAGAATCGAGGTATTCGAGCTGGCTATCGGGGAACAATAGGCTTTGGTGCTCGATTTGACCGAAAATATCTATGATAGTAGAACCTATGGATTTAAGAATGTTCAAAGAGGCGAAGGTGTTGTTGATGGTGCATTTTTGCTTTTTTGACCGATGAAGTTCTCTTTTCAAAACGAGTTGTTCATCTGTGGGGATACCAGCCTGTTCCAATATGTTATTAATGATATTCAGATCATCGAAGGAGAAAATACCTTCGATGGAAGCTACTTCTTTTCCCTCGCGGATGCAATCGGTGGAAGTTTTAGCGCCAGTGAGTAACTGCAATGCATCAACGACTAATGATTTACCTGCTCCTGTTTCGCCTGTCAGGAGATTCAATCCTGGA
>MFGW01000162.1:8856-11628 GCA_001780385.1 Candidatus Fischerbacteria bacterium RBG_13_37_8
CTTCCTGATGTTCGGGATCTATTTCAATGATACGCAATAATTCACCCTGAGCACTTATAAAATCAGCAGATTTCATTAGAAATTTTGCTAATTGAAGTCGTACTTCAGTATTATCAGGTTCAAGTTCAAGAAATTTATAAAATGATTCAATAGCTTTATCTGCCAGTCTTGGAAGTTCAGAATAAATATTAATAAGAAAGAGGTAATACTCGGGAACTTTATTATTTAATTTAATAGCTGTTTCACACAATTGCACAGCTTGAAAATAATCACCTGTGTTTGCTGTTGCTTTCGCTTTTATAAAAATTTCTTGTGCGTTATGGGACGCATCTTGTGCAGAAGCAATATCGCTGGATAATGTTACAGGTTTGGATTCCTGTTCTGGTTGGGTGGTACAGGAAACATCAAACAAGGCAAATAATCCACGTTTTTCTGCTTCGGTTATCTCAATTAATTTTGACAGGGAAGGTTTTGGAATTGCCGATGCTCTTAATCTCAGGTAAGCTCGTAGGACACTATTAGATATGAAATGGAGTTGTTCTTTAATCTCTTTATAGGGCGCAGTAGTATATTTCTCTGGATTATACTTATCACTCAATTCTTCGAAGCTATTAATAAGAGAATCGAAATCAAAAGCGGGTTCCAATCCTAATATTTCATTATCTTCAAGGGAGGGTATTTTTTCTGCAAAATCTTTAACTGTCTCTATGCTCCTATATTCCTCGTAGGTTCTTTTTCCCGTATCAGGGAGTTCATGTTCAGATTCTTCATAGGGGGTAATGGTAACAAATCCATTGCATTTGAGTGCAAAAATACAGCGACACGCTTCTTCTTCTTCGAGCATTGTCATATCAATAATTTCCTGTATAGAATTTCTTTCTCCAATTCTTGAAATTATGAATGTTTCAGAAGGTGTTAAAGGAAGGTCTTTTGCTTTCTGATAGAAAGTATCTGAAATGGATGCGATATGGTGTAATTTGCCAAGTCTGAATTTGATTATTTGATAATCATTGATTCTTCTTACTCCTTCGAGAATCAATTCTGGAATTGAGTAGGAAAGCTGATTATCAATTTTTTGAGTTGCAGTGCATTCCCTGAAATGAAAAGAGCCGAGCACCCAGTTAAACAGAGAAAAAATAATTCCCTTGCAAAGCATATCATTATAATTAAGAAGATCTTCTTCAGGAACACAATGTGAATCTTGCAATGCCTGGTATAGAGTTTTTCCATTAATGACAGTTTGAATTTTTTTTGCTTCATCATGAGGAATGGCTTCGAGACTGAGCAGAAATTCCAGCAGATTTTCTTCTTCCTGGTTTGAAACTATATAATGAAGGTTGCCATTTTCAATATAAATAAGCTTCCATAAATCTCCCCACGTAAGAGTCAAGATGCCATTACTATTTTTCTGATAAATATCACCTATCAGCTCAGAAAAGGTTATATCACTAAGTTTACCTTCCATACATATTCCTTCATTATCATCTTATCTTATCGAACTGTGCTGCTATTGTCAATATTTTAGTTACTTTTATGAGAAATAGATGAAACGAATTTATCGCGACAGTCCTCGCTGCAAAAATAATAAAATTCACCAAGATAATTTAAAACCAGCGCTTTATCTTTTGGGAAATAGGTATTGCAGAAAGGATCTTTCACTAATTTATCATCTTCTACTACTTTTTTCTTATCCTGAAAAAAATCTCTTGCAGTTGCCGAGCGATGCTTTTTACTAAAAGCACGAAATATTTTTACTATGATCCAGCCCAATAATACATAATAAAAAATATACAATAAAATTCTAATCATTAAAAATCGGTGATGGCAATTATTTTTTAGTCTTCAGGTTATCAATTTCTTGTTGTAATAAATCTTTATAAGGGAAATCAGGATTATGTTTCAGGAGTAATTGCCACGTTTCAATTGTTTTTTCCGGATTATTTTCAACATGGAGAGTAATCCAGCCCAATCCAAGGAGTGCAGTAGAATCGTATTGGTGAATAGAAATGACTTTTTCATAGAGTATTTTTGCTTTTTCAATATTATCATTAATTCGATATATATTTGCTGCACCATTTAATGCATCGATATTAGTAGCATCCAGCGAGATAATAGCTTCATACAATGGCAGTGCTTCATCAAATTTTCTTGTTTGAGTGTAAAGACGTGCAAGTTCAGTCATAGTTTTAACGTCATCAGGTGATTTTTGAAGTGATTGTTTTAGCTGGTCGATTTCAGTTTGATAATCTTTTGAAATATCGGGATGACCTGGAGGAAGTGAAACATTGTCATTGCTATCCTTGTTTTGCATAGGTGGTTGTGAAGATGTTTGAGGAGTTTGAGGAACATTCTGGACAATGCGAGGTGTTTGTTTTTGAGAAGCGTTCATAATCACCATTCCAAGGACAAAACCGAACAGAAACGACGCAATTGAGAAAATTATAGTTTCTTTTTTCATAATTTACCTTCTTTTTATTATAGGGAAAGAAGCTTAAAACTGCAAGGTATTGTGCTAATTATTTTTGTCCCGAGCGAAATGGAAGTACGAGAGAATCGATATACATATTTTCAGGACAGGAGAGATTATTATTAACTATGCAATAATGATAATGAGTTCTGTTGAAATCCAAAATAAAATAACTGCCTCTTCTTTTAACAACTTCAACATATTTAGGTGTTTTGGAATCAGTTTCATAATAATAAGTAAATAGTTTTCCTTTTTTATGCTTGTTTTCCTTAAAGACATACAATTTATACAGTTTATTTTCGAAA
>MFGW01000162.1:11662-15337 GCA_001780385.1 Candidatus Fischerbacteria bacterium RBG_13_37_8
TAGGATAGGAATCAGGCGAATGAATGACAGTCAAAGGAAAAGGATCTTCTATGTTAATTTTACAAAGATAGGTAAAACGTCCACTGAGAAGATAGAAATCTGGCGTGTATATTGAGGATTTTTCTTTATCCTTTTTGTAGACAATTATAGTTCCTGACTTTAAAAGAGTGTCAAAGGCAATTTTAAAAGATTTATATGATTCAATATGTGACGTAGAAATTTTTCTAAACTCGGACTTTTCTTTTCTTTTTATATAGAATTTATTATTTTCATATTTAAAATAAAGAATATTTAATGCATTAGGCAGATAACCCTTACGCACATCATTTTTGGTGAAGGAGAGTATAAGTTCTTCTGAAGATTGCAAGGTAAATAATTTTTCAATGAAGAAGGGAGAGAGTGGATCTTCCACATAATCTTTCGATAATTTTTTTTGCCATTTCAATGAATCCTCAAGAATATCAGATATGACATCGATTCTGTATGAGCGGATAGGATTGCATATATTTTTAGCATGAGCGAAATATGAGAATAATAATACAAGGATTAAGAGGATTATTTTTGTTTTCATAAGACTTATGGAATAATGATAGTCTTTTTTAGGTACTTGTCAAATGGGGACTAGGGACTGGGGATAACTTTCTAAGCATGATGGCGAAAAAACAAGATAACTAATTGACAAAAATGTGTGCTTTGCAAAGGTGTCATAGACTTACCTTCAAAATACATTTCGCTGATAATTCTTATTCTGACTTGTTCGAAATAAGGAACAAAAAGTTATTTACAGGTCGCCAGTCCCTAGTCCCCAGTCCCCAGTCCCTATTGATAATGAAGGAGAAAGGTGTTAGAATACGAATTGATAAAAAAAGGATAAAAACAATGATTAAATTTGGAACTGCAGGATGGAGAGGAATAATAGGTGAAGAATTTACTTTTCAGAATGTACGGATAGTAAGCCAGGCGATTGCGAATTATTTATGGAGCAGGGGATTGGGGGGACGTGGTGTCATAATAGGATATGACACACGTTTTTTATCTGAAAAATTTGCTTATGAAAGTGCCAAAGTATTAGCGGGTAATAAAATAACTGCCCTTTTATGCGAGCGTGATACTCCTACGCCTGTTCTTGCATATGAAGTGATGAGAAATAATCTAGCCGCGGCTATTAATTTCACTGCGAGTCATAATCCCCCCGAGTACAATGGATTAAAATATTCAGACGAGGATGGTGCTCCAGCGATGCCGGATGTTACTGAGGCAATTGAAACTGAGATAGAAAAATTAATGAACAAAGCAGATGTAATTTTTTATTATGTCGATAAATCATTCATAGAAACATTTCGGGAGCAGCACAATTATCTTGAATTTTTAAAAACAAAGGTTCAGATCAGCAGCATTGCTCAATCGCGAATGAAGATAGCAGTAGATCCTTTATTTGGTACTGCACGCGAATATGTCGATAAATTTATGTTTGATAATGGATGTATAGTACATGCTATTCATAATTTCAGGGATCCATATTTTGGAGGTTATGCACCGGAAGTTTCGGAACCTAATCTCGCAGATTTGAAGAAATTGGTAATTGAAAAGGAATGTCAACTTGGTATTGCAACTGATGCTGATGCTGACAGGTTTGCAATAATTAATGAACGGGGAGAATTTGTAAGCTGTAATATTATTGTAGCTCTTATTTTTGATTATCTTTCGCGTACAAATAAAGTAAGTAAATCTGTTGGCAGAAGTATTTCTACAACACATATGCTTGACAGGATCGCGATGCATAATAATATGCAAGTGATTGAAACACCAGTTGGATTTAAATATCTTGCACAACTCTTGAAAAAAAATGAGATAGAAATTGCTTGTGAAGAGAATGGCGGATTTTCAATTAAAGATCATATACCTGAAAAGGATGGTATTCTTGCTGGATTACTGACTGCTGAAATTATTGCCCAGAGTGGAGAATCTTTGAGTACTTTGATTGAAAAATTGCATAAAAAATATGGTCCTTTATATTATGCAAAAATGGATTTTCCGCTTAAGTATAAATTGCGCAACCGTTTGCAAAAAATAATAAAGAATCCTCCTGATAAAGTAGGTGGCAGAAAAGTGATTAAAGTGAGCACTATCGATGGTATTAAATTATACCTGGATGGAAACGAATGGGTTGCAATAAGATTTTCAGGCACGGAACCATTAGCAAGAATGTATTTAGAAACTGAAAATATTGACACTTTAGATACCCTGATAAAAGCTTCGAAAACCCTTCTGAAGTTAGAATGAGGGAAGAAAGACAAAAAGGATTATTGAAGGAGAAAAAATACTCACGGTATAGAAAAATTTTCCTTGCGGTCATTGCTTTCTTTTTAATAGTATTAGCACAAGGTATTTTTGGAGATAAGGGTTTCATGGTGTTACTGGAAGCCAGAAAAGCAAAGGAATCGCTAAATTCTGAAATCAAGAGATTAGAAGCTGAAAATAATCGTTTGAGGAAAGAAATTATGGATTTGAAGAACAATAAATTTGCCATTGAGAAGAAAGCACGCGAAAAGCTTTTATATTCCAATGATGGTGAAATAATAGTATTGACACCCCCGGCAGAGGAGGAACAGAAGTAACATGGAACTATCTGGTATAATACTTATAGATAAGGACAAAGGAATGTATTCTAACAGGGTAGTGGAAAAAGTGAGGCGCTTGTTAAAGGGAGTCAAGGTTGGTCATTTAGGAACGCTTGATCCTTTATGTACAGGTTTGCTGCCACTTTGCATAGGCAGGGCAACGCGTTTATCACAGATACTGATGAAATCAGATAAAGTCTATCAAACGACTTTATTATTAGGAATAGAAACAAATACTTTTGATATTGAAGGGGAAATAATAGGGGAGAAGGATTTCAGCAGCATAACACTTGATAAAATTAAAGAAGATTTGAAAGAATATATGGGTCAGATACAACAAGTCCCGCCTTATTTTTCAGCCAAGAAATTTAAGGGACGACCTCTGTACAAATATGCAAGGGCTGGTGAATTTATTGAATTGAAACCAGCTACGGTGACTATCTATTCTATCACTGTATTAGATTTTTATGACAATGAAGTGCAGCTTGAAATACATTGTTCAGTTGGTACATATGTACGTTCATTGGCACATGATCTGGGTAAAAAGTTAGGATGTGGAGCATGTTGCAAGGAAATAAGGCGCATTAAATGGAAGAATTATGATGAATCAAGAGCGCTGACACTCAAAGATTTTTGTGATAGTAAAGATTACCAAATGCATATTATACCGTTGAATGAAGTTCTCGCTGGAGTTCTAACTTTTATTGAATTAGATGATAATGAGGTGATTATATTTCAGAAAGGGAAAGATTTTTTATTTTCTCAAATGAGGAATCGATTGCAGTCTAATGATACTGCAGGAATGGATGGAGCATTCTACCAGGTAAAGAATGCAGCAGGGGCGTTGCTTGGGATATTTGTAAAGCGAGGAGATTATTTGCATCCGCATATTGTATTCAAAGATTAGTAACGGGGGATAAGCGTGTTCCATTCATGACAATGTGGACAACGCTTTAAATATTCTTCTGATTTATATTCACAAAGAACACAAATATGAGGATTATGTTCGATGAATTTTACCTTTATAGATTCTAGAAATGAAGCAAGCAATTCT
>MFGW01000162.1:15418-17139 GCA_001780385.1 Candidatus Fischerbacteria bacterium RBG_13_37_8
AATGCCCGTATTAAATAGTGGACAGAATTATCATATAAACCTTCATCGATTGATTGTTTCATGAGGAATTCGAGAGCTTTCCTGTTCTTATTGTATTGATTTTTTATTCTATCCAGCAGTGCTTGTTTCTTATGCTCGAGGCTGAGTTTTTGATAGAGAGCAAGTAGATCCATGAATATCAAATGCGCCTGAGGGAGGTCTTCTTCAAGCATTTGTTCCCACACCAGAATAGCTTGTTCGTAATCCCGTAAGCAGTTATATGCTTTTCCCATATTTTGATAAGCGCAAAAATTTTTTTTGTCTGCAAAAAGTGATTCCCTGAATTGTGCAATTGCTTCATGATATTTTTTATTGCTGGCTAATTCTTCTCCCAGTTCATTATGGAGAAAGGATAGTGTAATCATTTGCCGAGGAGAAGAATCCTGGGCAATAATTTTTTTTTGGATAGCGGTTGCATTATGCCAATCTTTCATTTCTTCGTATAATTTTTCAAGATAAATATTTGCTTCCTGGTATTTATCGTCCAGTACAATCAGATCTTGAAAACTGGCGAGGGCACGTTCCATCATTCCTGCCCTGTGATAATCAAGACCGAGGGAAAGCATAGCTTCCATTTTAATTTCTTTCGGGATATTTTTGCTCTCAAGTAATTTTTGATGACATTGAATTGCTTGATCGATCCATCCTTTTTCACGGTACAAATTACCCAGTATCCATAATGTATTTAAATTGGCACGGTGCTTTTTTAATCTTGGGATAAGAAAATCTATAGCTTCAGATGTTTTATTCAGAATAAAATAATTAGTGGCTTTAAGAATGGGGAACCAATTATATTGTTTTTTCAGTGAGTTAATAATTACAATAGAAACAAAGGCAAATATCATGAGTAGCAAAATCAAAATAAGTATAAATTCAGTAATCATCTGGCACGCATAGTATTATTTTTGGTAGGTTGCAATTAAATTATCGAAAAGACCTTGTGCTTTCAAGATAAGTTCCAGTGCTTCTCGAACAGCACCATTTCCTCCTTCCGAATAGGTAACATAATCTGCTGCAAGTTTTGTATTTTTAGTAGCATTAGCCACAGCAAAGGATAAGCCGACTAACGTAAAAACAGGTATATCAATAAGATCATCGCCTATGTAAGCAATTTCCTCTAAAGAAAAGTTATCATGTTGAACAATAGTTGTAATAATAGCTTTTTTATCATCTGCACCCAGGTAAATATATTTTATTTTTAATTCTTCCATTCTATTTTTAATAGAAGGAGAATCTTTAGCAGATATTACACCCGTAGTTAAACCTGCAAGGTGAGCCAGTTCAATTCCCATTCCATCATGAATATGAAAAGCCCTGCCGATGGAACCATTTTCGTAATAATATAGTTTCCCGTCAGTAAGAACACCATCGACATCCATCAGGAATAACCTGATTTTTTTTGCTTTTTGAATAATATTTAAGGTAATTCCTTTCGCCATAGCTTAAAACATTTGTGTTCGCCACAAATCATGAATATGAATAATACCTTCGATTTTATTATCAGGAGATACGATCAGCAAGGAAGTAATTTTAAGTTGTTCCATGATGTTGAGTGCGGTAACTGCAAGTTCTTTTTTATCAATTGTTTTAGGATGTAATATCATGCAATCTGATGCTTTCCTATCAAGCAGATCATAATATTTTTCGAGTAACCGTCTCAGGTCGCCATCGGTAATTATTCC
>MFGW01000162.1:17147-18151 GCA_001780385.1 Candidatus Fischerbacteria bacterium RBG_13_37_8
TATCATTCTCATCTACCACGCTGGTAACGCCGAATTTTTTATCGCTCATTATTTTAATTGCCTCCCGCATGGAAGCTTCAGCATGAATTTTTGGAATATCGTCACCAGTATGCATGAGGTTTTCGACTTTAAGGACTTTTCTTCCAATCATACCAGCAGGATGATAGGATATAAAATCCTGTTCTTTAAAACCTTTAAGATTAAGAAGCGTGATTGCGATTGCATCGCCCATTGCCAGGGCAGCAGTTGTGGAAGAAGTTGGGGTCTGGTCATAAGGGCATGCTTCTTTTTCAACGCTTACATCAATTACAATACTGCTATGTTTTGCAAGTGTAGAGAATTTATTGCCTGTCAGGAGAATAATGACCAGGCCCAGTCTTTTTATAAATTCCAATAATTTAATAAGTTCTTCAGTTTCGCCGCTATTGGAAATTGCAAGTATTATATCCTGTAATTGAACCATACCTATATCGCCGTGGATCGCTTCAGCAGGATGCAGAAAAAATGATGGAATACCGATACTGGCGAGTGTACCAGTGATTTTTTTGCAAATAATACCAGATTTTCCCATTCCCGCAAGTACAACGCGTCCTGTGCATTGATGCAGTTGCAGAACTGCTTTTTTAAAATTATCATCCAGTTTCGGTATGAGTTGTTCGATTGCTTTTGATTCTATTTCTAGTACTTTTTTAGCAATTTCTAATATCATTAGTAATAACTCTTTGAATAGATTTAAGCTCTTTTAATAAAGCAGGCAATTCAGCAAGTCTAAATGAATTAGGTCCATCACTGAGTGCACGTTCGGGAGTTTCATGAACTTCAAGAAATAAGCCGTTCACTCCAAATGCAATTGCAGCACGAGCAAGCGGTGCAATATATTCTATATTACCGTCGGAGCATCCATTTTTAGCAGAAGGTAATTGAATGCTATGTGAAGCATCGAAAATAATAGGAGCACCATATTCTTTCATGATAGCCAATGATCTGAAATCAACCACAATATT
>MFGW01000162.1:18176-18897 GCA_001780385.1 Candidatus Fischerbacteria bacterium RBG_13_37_8
TCGGTTACCATTATTTTATTATTGCCCTGTTCCTTTGCTTTCTCTATTGCAAATCTTATATCCCAGGGTGCCATGAATTGACCTTTTTTGATGTTGATTATTTTATTAGTATTTGCAGCAGCAGTAATCAGGTCAGTTTGCCGTGATAGCAATGCTGGGATTTGAATAATATCAACAATATCAGCAATAGCTTTACATTGATTGCTTTCATGTACATCCGTTAAAACAGGAATATTGCAGGTATTTTTTATTTTAGAGAGTATTTCAAGTCCTTTCTTTAAGCCTAATCCCCTGAATGCTCTTATGGAAGTTCTATTTGCTTTATCAAATGATGCTTTAAAAATATAAGGAATATCAAGTTTGCTTGTTAAATCAACCAGTTTTTGACAAATAGAAATACAGATGCGCTCGGATTCAATTACGCATGGTCCTGCTATAAGAAAAAAAGCATGTTTCTGTTTTGTTAAATTATTCCAGAGTTTTTTACTGTCCACGGTTATTGCTTCTCTTTAAGATATTTTTTATTTTGTACTTTTCTATGATAGGATGCGTTGATAAACTTAATAAATAAGGGATGTGGAGCATGAGGTTTTGATTTATATTCCGGATGAAATTGACAACCAAGGAACCAGGGATTATCAGGTATTTCAGTAATTTCGACAAAATGTTCATCGGGAGAAATTCCAGTAATTTTCATGCCTTTATTTTCAATGATTTTTCT
>MFGW01000162.1:18903-29585 GCA_001780385.1 Candidatus Fischerbacteria bacterium RBG_13_37_8
GAGATTGAATTCATATCTATGTCTATGACGTTCATAAATAGTATCAGCGAGATAAGCAGCATGTGCATAGGTATCTTTTGTAAGTACGCATGGGTAAGCACCAAGACGCATGGTACCGCCTAATTTATCTACTCCTATTAATTCCTGCAAAAGAATGAAGACACGATGAGGAGAAGAAGGATTAAATTCAGCACTATCAGCAGCTTCTAATCCACAGGCGTTTCTGGCAAATTCAATTACGGCGCATTGCATACCGAGGCAAATGCCAAAAAAGGGTATTTTATTTTCGCGCGCATGTTGAATTGCTCTTATCATGCCATAAATACCTCTCTTTCCAAAACCACCAGGTACAAGAATGCCATCACATTCATCCAGGATAGAAAAATCATTATTCGTCTCGAAACGTTCTGCTTCTATCCATTGAATATCCGCTCCAAGATTATGAAAAAGGGCACCGTGAATCAATGCTTCCTTGAGGCTTTTGTAAGCATCTTCGTGCTCAACATATTTTCCAACCACTCCTATACGAACATAATCATCAGGATTATATATCTTGTTAATAAGGCCTTGCCAGTCTGAAAGATCTAATTCCCCTGTCGGCAGGGAAAGCAATTCGAGTATTTTTTTGTCCAATCCTTCATGAAAAAATACAAGCGGCACTTCATAAATAGATTTAACATCTTTTGCCGTAATGACCGCTTCCCGCTCCACGTTGCAAAATAATGATATTTTTGCTTTGATGGAAGCTGGCAAAAAGCGATCCGTTCTGCATAAGATAATATCAGGTTGTATGCCGATAGCGCGTAATTCTTTCACACTGTGTTGTGTTGGTTTGCTTTTTAATTCGCCCGCTGCTGATATATAGGGTACCAGGGTAAGATGAATAAAAAGAGCATTATTTCTCCCAACATCGAGCTTAAATTGACGGACTGCTTCTAAAAAAGGCTGACTCTCAATATCTCCAACTGTTCCTCCAATTTCTATAATAACCATATCAGCATCGCGCGCTATTTTTTTTATGCAAGATTTTATTTCATCAGTAATGTGTGGAATAACCTGTACCGTTTTACCAAGGTAATCCCCCCTTCGTTCTTTATTAATAACAGATTCATATATTTGCCCCGACGTATAATTGCTCTCTCTGCCGGTTGTATAAAAAGTAAAACGCTCATAATGACCTAAATCAAGATCAGTTTCTGCACCATCATCCGTTACATATACTTCTCCATGTTGATAAGGATTCATTGTGCCAGGATCAACATTTATATACGGATCAAATTTCAGCAGTTTTACCTTGTAGCCTCTCCGTTCAAGCAAAAAACCTATTGATGAAGAAGCAATCCCCTTTCCAAGCGACGATAAAACACCGCCCGTAACAATTATGTATTTAACTGCCATGTACCTTCTCCAATTACATCTCAGTAAGTATATCTGGTTTTGCATTTATTAGCGACTGCACGCGCCTTAGATCTTCTTCAGTATCAATTCCTATCATAGGATAGGAAGTCTCTAAAACCTTAATTCTAACCTGCCGCTCAATTGCTCGCAATTGCTCTAAACGCTCAATCTGTTCCAACGGAGTAGGTTTCATCTTTGCAAATTGCAGGAGAAATTCTCTCCTGTATGCATATATACCTATATGTTTTTTATAAAATCCTATTAAATCATTTTTATAACTAACAAGCTCTTTCACCGTCGTAATATGCATATCATTATTAAGCATGGGATATGGTATGGCATTTCGTGAAAAATAAATAGCATAGCCCATTGTATCGGTTATTACTTTTACAACATTAGGATTATCAAGTTCATCAAGATCTGTTATTCTTGTGCAAAAGGTTGCCATATGACAATTATTGTCTTCTTTCATTAATTTGATAAGTTCATCAAGCATTTCTGCCCGCACAAATATTTCATCTGCTTGTATATTAACAATAATGTCGCTATCATTTTTTTCACAAATTTCAGCAACTCTTTCTGTTCCTGAATTGTGATACGGAGAAGTCATTAATGCCTTCCCGCCAAAGCTTTTTACTTCTGCAAATATATTCTCATCATCTGTCGCTACGATAAGTTCATCTATTTCCTTTGCAAAGCTTGCTCGCTTATACACATGATAAATGAGGGTATTTCCCTCAATAATAATTAATGGTTTACCAGGTAATCTCGTCGATTTATACCTTGCAGGAATAATCCCTATCGCTTTATTATACATGTTTTTCTAATCCTTATATAGTATCTCATTGTATAAATTATGTCAACAAAGAATGATTTCTCTGCGAATTTTGCAAATAGACATTATAATGCAAATTACAAATAAGTAAAGATGATTGGGATTGAATTTGCCAAAATTCTTAAAAAATAGTATATTTTATCATTATGAAATGTACAAAATGTGGATTTGTCAGCTATGATCATCTTGATGTATGCAAAAAATGCGGAAAACCTTTGCCTCAACAACCAAAAGTGCGACAAAAAAGCAATGTATTTGCTTTGAAAATAGCAACTACTCCAAAATCTACCGGTTCTCCAGCAATACAGAATAAACCTAAAAATGTCCTGAAAATAACACAAATTACGCCTGCTCCCAAGCAAGACATACCTGTAATTAACGTAAGTCCTATCCCTCAGTCGCAACAGGATCCTGACGATTTTTTTCCCCTGAATGAAAAAAATGTGTCAGAGGATGAATTGTCACCGCTTGTCGACGAGGATTATGGTCTGATAACAGAATCACCTTCTGAATATCTCACCCTGGATAATTTACCGGTTCTGAATCGCTTTATTGCTGGCGCTATAGATTTTGGAGCTCTTTTATTTGTGAATGCTGTTTTAATTCTTGTTTCTACACAGCTTATAGGAGTAAACCTGACAGCTTTATCAGCGGTAAAACATTACCTTATTATATTATTTTTATTAATGTATTATCTTTATTATCTATATTTTACAATGTTATACCAGGCAACTCCCGGTAAACTGATGATGAAATTAAGAGTAATTTCACTGGCAAGCTTAAAAACAACGAAACTTACCATTGCGCAAATAACATGGCGCTGGTTAGGTCTTATAGCGGGTGTTGCCATGTTGTTTGGCGGATTTATTTATATGCTTTTTGATGATATTCATGCTACAATGCATGACCGGTTGTCACTTTCCTTGGTAATCAGCAAGGAACAAAGTGATGCTTTGCAAGCTGAACATATAAGTAGATCATAATCCTCGCATTGGGAAAAACTAAAATGGCATGAAATCACCAAAACACTAAATTCCACAAAATGATAGATTGACAGAATAATCTTTGTGAAATTTGGTGCTTTGGTGATATCGTGGCATAAAAGAAAAAGTATTTTAATGAATATATATGCAGAAAGATTTCATAGCGTAATAATTTTTGCTATGGCTGGAGGGATTATGCTTGACCTGAACAATATTAAAGTAAACAAAGAAGATATAGAGAAGAAATACAGAGAGAGAGGAGCGGAAATTTTACTTGACAGTATTATAGAACTTGATGCTGAGAGACGTAGGTGCATTGTAAAAAGTGATGAATTGAAACATTTAAAAAAAGAAGTATCGCGCGAGATAGGTGTTATTCAAAAAAGCGGTCAACTGCCTGCTGACAAAATTGAACATATGAAAGAGATAAGCCAGCAAATAAAGGAACTGGATACCTTACTTGATGAGCTGGAAGTAAAGATAAGGGAACAGTTATTATTTTTGCCTAACATACCTCATGAAAGCGTGCCTGTTGGCAAAGAAGCAAGTGATAATAGAGAAATACGGAGATGGGGTAATCCGCCAGTTATTAAATTTCAGCCGAAAACGCATATAGAACTTGGTACATCTTTGGGCATATTAGATTTTGAGCGAGGTGCTAAAATTGCACAAACACGTTTTACGCTTTCCAAGGGAATAGGTGCTCGGTTGGAACGTGCTCTTATTAATTTCATGATTGATATTCAAACCAGGAAATTTCATTGTATTGAAGTATTGCCACCTTTTCTTGTAAATCGTACTTCTATGGAAGGAACAGGGCAATTGCCCAAATTTGAAATTGATTTATTTAAAACACAGGATCCGGAATTATACCTTATTCCAACAGCCGAGGTACCACTTACGAATATATTTTATGATGAAGTGCTTTTGTTATCTCAATTGCCTGTATATCTTACTGCGTATAGTCCCTGTTTCAGAAAAGAAGCAGGTACTTACGGAGCAGAGACAAGAGGCTTGATTCGCCAGCATCAATTCAATAAAGTAGAAGTGGTAAAAATTGTGACTCCTGACACTTCTTATGATGAATTGGAATACCTTACCGGACAGGCTGAAGAAATATTAAGGAGACTTAATTTGCATTACCGGATAATGTCATTGTGCACTGGTGATTTAGGTTTTTCTGCTGCTAAAACTTATGATATTGAGGTATGGTGTCCCGGTCAGAACAGTTTTGTGGAAATATCATCCTGTTCTAATTTTGAAGATTTTCAAGCCAGGCGAGCACGAATCAGGTATAAACCTGCTCCAAAAGCAAAACCTGAATTTGTTCATACATTGAATGGATCAGCTCTTGCAATTGGAAGAACAGTTGTAGCACTGCTTGAAAATTATCAACAGGAAGATGGCAGTGTCATTATACCGGAGGCATTGTTACCTTATCTGGATGGTGTAAATAAGATCGAGAAAAATGAAGGAATGTTTTAAACTGTAGGGGCAGACCTATGCGTCTGCCCTCGCGAAGCAATCCCTGACGGATTATTACGTCCCGCTGATGCGGGACTCATAATGACAACTGGAACATTTTTGCCTGTCTGAACGTCTTATGATTAATGCCGGCGAATCATATTTTAGAGCAGTACAATAATAATGAAAATCGAGTAGTATCTTCTATGTCTACTGATGCTAATCTTTTAACTATGGGTGCAGATGGGGATGAAGAGGCATGGCAGGAACTGGTTAAAAAGTATACAAGCATAGTTTTAAATATCTGTTTCCAATATACGGGAAATACACATTTAGCTGAAGAATTAAGCCAGGATGTTTTTATTAAAGTGTATAAGAATGCTTGTGTTCTTGCAAAGCATCCCAATTTTAAATGGTGGCTGATAAAAACAACAAAGAATAGATGTATAGATTATTACCGGAAAGCTCGTGCTGAAAAACTCAAAGTAAGTACAGACAAAGTTGCTGCCAAACTTGTTGCTCATGACACTCCTGAGCGCGTGGTGCTTTTTTCTGAACGTGTGCAACTTTTGCATAAAGCAATATTAAAACTTCCCGCATCATTGAGGACATTGATAATATTGCGTGATATCAATGAATTGAGCTATGAAGAAATTTCCAGGATGTTAAAAATACCTTTAGGTACCGTAAAATCAAAATTAAATAGAGCCCGGGTAGAATTATTCAAAATATTTGGAACATTTAAGGAATTAAAATCGTAATATTAATATGAATAATATGAAGAAGTGCAATTTAGTTATAGAATTTATCAGCAATGCTGATATTGAAGAGTTACCGCCTTCATTGCATCAGCATATTGAAGTTTGCGGAGACTGCAAGGAAGAATGGATACAGTATAATGATATGATAGATTGCTGCAGATCTTTTCCATCAATAGATGTGCCTTTACGATTGTACCAATCTCTTGCTGCGATTCAGCGTTGTCCTGAAGTAGGTGAATCAGTGAAGCGAATAAGCTTCCATGCAAAATATGGAGAATTAGTTGCGGCGGCTGCGACGATAGTATTATTGATTGCTATCTATATTTTTACTTTGAATGTTGATTTACCAGCATTTGTGCAGGGTGTACCTTTAAAAATTGATAGGGTTTCTCATAAAGCCTATAGTGAAGTAGTAAAAGCTTATCATTCAAAAGATGCTTTGATTGGAAATATACAATATGCATGTTTACCTATTACAATGAAGATACAGGAAGTATATTCCATGCTGATAAAAGATAAAAATGAAATTCCTGAGACCAAAAACATTCAGGAAAAATCTCAGGAGAAGGAGAAAAATAAGTGAAATGCTACGTGCATAATGAAGTTGAAGCAGAGCTTTTTTGCCAGCAATGCGGAAAAGCTTGCTGCAATGAATGTATACATAAAATAGGAGAATTATATTACTGCGACACATGCAAGGATACGGTACGACAGGAAATACAGGTAAAGACAAAAAGTCCCGGATTGGCATTATTCCTATCCTTCCTTATTCCTGGTGCAGGGCAGTTATACAATAATCAATATTTAAAAGGAGCTTCCATTATTGCATTTCTTGTTGGTATAATTTACACAATAGCCAGCGATGCAGTTGTAGCGGAATTGCACCAGGGCATAGCCATTATGTCTTCTGTGGCAATTTTTGTGATATGGTTGTTCAGCATGATAGATGCATATAATGAAGCATCATACCTGCGCAAAGGAATACAGCGGATAGATGTACGGTTGACAATATACTGGGCTGTTATAGCAATAATTACCGGCATACTCCTGCTGTTGTTTAATTTTAATGTTATACCGGATAATCATTTTTATAAACTCTGGCCGTTTGTACTGATTGCAATTGGCGGCAGATTTTTAATTAAAACTTCAGGAAATCATAAAAGAGAGGAAAGCAATGAATAAAGGAGAAAAATTAGAACATTTTATTTTTGGAATAGTACTGCTTATCGTAGGATTGATTTTTCTTGTCAACAATTATTATCCGGAGCTAGATTTATGGTCTACTATAGTGAAATTATGGCCCGTGCTATTGATTGCTTACGGAATCAAGAAATTATTTATAGCGCAGGCATTAAGGGAAACTGAATATGAGAAGTAAAGACTGGTTGCTTTTTCTTGGTATTTTATTAATTGGTGTTATCATACACGAGGTGGGAAGTATTAAAAAACCATTCTGGCTAGATTATGGTTTAGGCAGGTATTCAGGAAATTCTATAAAATATACTGAGAAAAAGGATTATGCTGTAAAAGAAACTGTTTACATAGAAATAATGGATAATATAGGGAGCGTATCAGTAATAGGAGCTACGCGTGGCGGATTAGAATTAGCATGGGATAAGCTGCTTTATGAAACTGATCGCAAGAATGCAGATAAGATAGCGCAGCAAATCAAGCTGAATGTCGAAAAAACTGAGGATATAGTAAAGATATCAACCAATGTAACACAGGTAGAGGAACAATATGGCGTTGCCATAAAAAATGCATTTACGTTAAGAGTGCCGCCTGGTAGTTCAATAAGCATTAAAAATAAAATGGGTGAAGTTATTGTTACAAATATTAAAGGGAAGGTCTCTGTTAAAAATTCTTATGGTGACACTAATTTGCATAATATTCACGGGGAGACATCAATCAGGCAGGTATTTGGAAATGTACAGTTGCACAGTATAACAGGCAGGCTTTCGCTTGAATCTGAATATTCTAATATCAAAGCTGATTTCCTGAAGGGCAGTTCTTTTTTTGATTTAAAATATACAAAAGTTCAGATGGAAAATATTGAAGCCGATGCAGAGATAAACATGGAATATGGTTTTTTAAAGGGAGCATCCTTTACGCATCAGCTTGATATTACGGCACGACATGTGGGAATTGAGTTGCGTGATATAAAAGGAAAGGTATTTTTAGAATCAGATTTTTCAAATATTAAGATACAGGATGGGCAGAGAGATATTGCCATAGAAGCAAGACACTCACCTCTTTTCCTGGAAAATATACAAGGCAAGGTGTATGTTGAGGCAAATCAAAAAGAAGTAAAGCTTCAAAATATAAGTGGATGGTGCAAAATAATAGCGAATCATGCGGTAGTTGAAGCCAGGCAGATTCATTCCGGTATATATGTGAAGAATGCATTTGAAGATATCGTGTTGGAAGATATCTCGGGCAAGGCATTAATTGAAAATCATCATTCAGATATAAAAATAAAGATGAATTATTTTAATAATTCAAGGTACCAGGTAAATACGAGTTATGGGAACGTTGAGCTGATACTTCCGGAGCAAAATAACTTTTCAATGGAAGGCATATCATATCGTGGAGATATCAAAAATAATTATTCTGACAGCTATCTTTTTATGAAACGAGAAGGAGATTATTATAAAGTACGGGCGAAAAATAATAACGAGAATAATAATTCTATCAGTATAAAATCTTATTATGGGGATATTGTTATAAATAAGCGAAGTAAAACGGTAGCATGGATGATTATGAAAGCGACAACTTTCAAGGAAGATTTTCAGGACAAGGTAAGCAGGTCTGAGGCATATATAAGGGATGAATTGCTGAGCAGGGCGATTGAATTTATCTATTATGCAGGTCAAAAATATTTCAGAGATTAAATATTTTTGACAGGCGCAATAAAAGGCACAAAAACGTAAGAAAAGGCATAAAGGCACAGAGAAGACAAAAAGTGATGGAGCAGAAAAAGCTTTTTGCTTTTTTAATAATACCAATAAAAGGCTCTTCCATCACTTTTTGTCTTCTCTGTGCCTTTATGCCTTTTCTTATTCCCCTGTTGACATAAAAAAAATTTCAGGCAAAATATAACTGCACATGCGAGGAGTTAACAATGCAAAAAATTATTATTCGTCTCTTCTTGTTTTTATTAATAATGGAGAGTGCATTTACAGTTGCACAGGAAATTGACAGGATAGCAAATTATAAAATAAAAGCCACACTCAAATCGGACAGGAAAGCCATAGAAGGATATGAAATTGTACATTGGAGAAATACGAGTTCTGTAGAAGTCAAGGATTTATGTTTTCATCTTTATATGAATGCTTTCAAGAATGAATCGACCTATTTTATGAAGGAATCAAAAGGTTCTCACAGGAGCAATAAAATAGAGGATGGCAAATGGGGTTATATTGATATTAAATCTATTGGGCTTGCTGATGGACGATCACTAATGAAAAGTATGAAAATTGATGAAACGATAATGCGTGTTAATTTATATGAGGCGATAGCGCCCGGAAAGGATATATTTCTTGAAATTACTTTTTTGACACAGTTACCGAGGGTATTTGCGCGGACAGGATATTTTGATAATTTTTTTATGGCAGGACAGTGGTTTCCCAAAATTGCGGTATTTGAAAATGAAGGGTGGAATTGTCATTATTTTCATGCCAACAGTGAATTTTTTGCTGATTTTGGCAATTACAGTGTTGATATTACAGTACCGGAGGATTATAAAGTAGCTGCAACGGGGAATCCGAGAGGAAAAAAGAATAATATAGATGCTACCATAACATATTCGTACGAAGCTGAGAATGTGCATGATTTTGCATGGTCTGCCAGTCCGGATTTTTTAATAGCGACGGCACAGTTTAATGAGGTGGAGATTCAGTTATATTATTTTAAGAATCATGCAGGAAGTGTAGAACGTTACATGACAGCAATAAAAGCAGCGTTAAAATATTATGGTGAATGGTATGGAAAGTATCCTTATTCAAGAATCACGATAATTGATCCTCCATTTAAAGGAGGAGGTGCAGGTGGAATGGAGTACCCGACATTAATAACAGGAGGAAGCGGAATATTTGTTCCTTCAGGTTTGCATAGCGTTGAATTTGTTACTGTTCATGAATTTGGTCACCAGTATTGGTATGGTCTCATTGCAAATAATGAATTTGAAGAGGCATGGCTGGATGAAGGGATTACAAGTTATTCGACTGCCAAAGTAATGAACAAATTATTTGATTCAACATCAAGCGCCGTTGATTTTCATGGTATAAAAATATCAGCTTTTGATTTTGAAAAATTACGATATATATCAGCACCGGAATGTGATCCCATTTATAAAAAATCATGGCAATACCAGGATTCGAATTTATATTCCATTTATTCTTATTCTAAACCTGCCCTTGTATTATTCACCTTGGAAAATCTTGCAGGTCAGGATAAAATGAATCAGATATTACGTACTTATTTCGACAGATTTCAATTCAAGCATCCCAAGACTGAAGATTTTATTGCTGTGGTAAAAGAAATAACAGGAAATTCATATGATAAATTTTTAAATGAAATGATTTATGGAACAGGTGTAATTGATTATGCAGTCGATTCAATTGACATAGAGGAAGTGAAGGAGTATCGTGGTTTTTTTGACAAGGCGAACGGGCGTATTGAAATATCCGATAAGAATATTGAAAAGGTTGACTCGAAAACTAAAATATATAATTCAGAAGTTGTTATTAAAAAATTGGGAACCGTGTCCTTGCCGGTTGAGATAGAATTTAAATTTGAAGGTGGTAAAACTATTCAAAAACATTGGGATGGAAAAGCTCGCTGGAAAAAATATACCTTCACGGAATTAGAGAAGATTAAATGTGTTGCTATAGATCCTCAAGATAAAATTGTGCTGGACATAAATACTGTGAATAATAGCAAGTGCATGGATGGCAATATAAAATTCATGCTAAATTATAGTGCAGGATGGATCAACGATTTACAATTTATCTTTACAAAACTATTGAACTTATTGTAAAGAGGAAGCTTCTTATGCGGATAGCGGAGAAAAGTTATGATAATGAATAATTTCAAGAAAGGATTATCGCTGGTATTAAGAAATTGGAAAATAGTGTTTTTCTATTATTTAACGATGTCAGTGATAGCAATTATTATAGCCTGGCCTGTAGTAAATACGGTAATTAGCCGTATTTCCCATACCGAAAAAGCCGGGAACTTGCT
>MFGW01000162.1:29613-29755 GCA_001780385.1 Candidatus Fischerbacteria bacterium RBG_13_37_8
GAAGAGATCACAGCAGATTATTCCGGATTTTCATCGATGTACTTCTTTTTCATTATGATTGCGCTGATAGGCATGTTATTTATGAGCTTATATTTTTCAGGCGGAGCTCTTTACATTTTTTTAGAAGAAAAAAACAGGATGG
>MFGW01000163.1:0-2264 GCA_001780385.1 Candidatus Fischerbacteria bacterium RBG_13_37_8
CAACTAAAGTTGCCAGTTCCCAGGGCTAAAGCCCTGGACCAAATTCGCTTATCCCTTCGGGACGGCAAAGATCGCTTCGCTTCATCCATTCCCCATTCCCTCCCAGATGCAGCAACCAATAACTGCTTTCACTCCATTTCTTCATGAATTTCTTGCTGTCCATAGTTCTGAATGCTTTACTCCCATCATGCACCACTATCTTGTCCTTCTCAAATCCGATCACCACATAATAATGATTGATGCTGAGAAAACCAGCCTTGCTTTTCAGAAGTGCAATAGAAGGAATATCATGTTCTATCAATCGTTTTAGCATATCAAGGTTTCCTTCAAGTGTCTGGTAAGGTAGTTTTTTGTTGCGGAGAAATAACTCAATGGAAACAGGAAACGTTCCTTTCGCCGACTCAGAATATATCCCCCTTTTTACTTCCTCATATGTAAACGATATGTCATTCCATTTCAACAAACTCATGAGCGCTGCCACACCACATTCATAACGCCCCTCCTGTTTCACAAATGGCACCTTCAGCACCTTTCCCTTCTCCTCATCAGCAGTATTTATAAAAATAACATTTAATATTACTATTGCTATTATGCAACTGAATACCTTTTTTATCATCATGTCTTCTAAGAATCTACTCCCTTATTCACTGCCCCCTATTCCCTGATCCCTATCCCCTGTTCACTGCCCACTGTCCCCTGTTCACTTATTCATGGTGGAGGCGGTGGGAATTGAACCCACGTCCGCCGACCTTCAAAATGCCCATCTACGTGTGTAGCTTATCTTTTATTTATTCGCTTCTTTGTCTCCGGTAAGCAGGATCCTTCAGAAACTATCTCCACTGATACACTCACGGTCGCTGGAGAACCTTCCATAAGCGCCCCGTCTAATTTTTCACTCTTCCCATCCGGCGAGGAAAACAAAAAGAGTGATGCCGCCTTTCAATTAGGCAGCAAGTTCATAATTATAGTTGGCAATTAGTTTTTGCCCCCACCAGTTTACGAGTGATGAGACCTCGACACGCCGTGGCATTTCTCAATTATCAACGTCGAATCCATTACGCCCCCGTGCATACCTATTATAATTTCCCTCTTCTCAAATGTCAACCGGAACCTCTTCTTTTTCTTCCTCCTCTGTTGCATTTAATGATGACTTGGCATACACTCCAGAATTATGAAAAGCTTTATTAATCTCGTAATCTTGTTTCTTGTTATCTTTGATCCACTCATGAGCTTGAGTGTGTTTTTTACTACAACCAAACATCTGGACAACAAACAACGTATCAAAATAGCAACCCTTGCTATTCTTGTTGCCTGCATCATTTCATATACCTTCCTCTTCTTTGGATTAGAATTTCTAAAACTTTTCAGCACTAGCATTGAAGATTTTAAAGTGGCAGGTGGGATCATCCTTGGAATTCTCGGTATTAAAATGGTGCTGGGTCAACCAATTACTGAAACTGGAGAAGGCAATAACAAATCTGCACGCGCTATTGCTGCCATTATTGGCTCTCCACTGCTTACCGGTCCCGCTGCTATTACTTCAATAATTATAACATCAAAAGAATATGGAATCGTTAATACAGCAGCCGCAATTACTATTGTCCTTGTTCTTACAGGTATCCTCTTTTACCAGGCATCTCGCGTTATCAAATTATTAGGCACTACTGCCATCCAGGTCATTTCAACTATGTTAGGATTAATCACCCTTTCCTGGGGCGTCATGTTTATCCGCAGCGGATTGCAATTATAAGGAATGGGAATTAGGGACTAGGGACTGGGAATTAGGGAAGCAGGCTTGCTTGAAGCCTTCTAAAGTCTCTAAGGAGTAAACAAAATTATCCTGGAGCTATGAAATGATTTGGAATAATGCTCAGATCGTTCATTATGCTTCCCTATTCCCCAATCCCCAGTCCCTATTTCGGGCAAAGGATGTACCCAAAGTTATTGAGCACATCCTTCGCTTATCTATATACAGGGGAATGATTATAATTTTTTAACTGATTCAACAGAAACAGCTTTTATTCCTGCGCGTTCATACATGGTACCCGAAATCTCGACCTGTAATGCTGCATAATTTTTCGTTTCATTAAATGGCTTGCCATCCTGATGATCAGCTAAAAGGAGGTAAACGGCGCCATCTTCTGTTAGTAATCCCATCGGTTGCCCATCTTTGAGACAGGTTAAAGCACACTGCTGATGCTTGAGCCCTTTTGCTTCATGTCCTATATAACACGCCAGATCGAGTACCTCACCCTTGACTGTCA
>MFGW01000163.1:2349-4697 GCA_001780385.1 Candidatus Fischerbacteria bacterium RBG_13_37_8
TAAATTCTTCTTATGATTCATTATGTCCTCCATAATTATTGTATAACCCACCTCATGCCGAAATTATTCCAAAAAGAAATGGGGAATAGCGAAGGAGAACTGGGAAATAGAGACTGGGGGATACGAAAAGCACGAAGAAGAAATGCCAAAAATAATTAAAATTTTCAAATATTTTTGGCTCTTCCTTTTTTCTTCGTGTCCTTCGTGTCCTTCGTGGTTTGATTATTTTTTTGCCAATAATGCAAGAATTTCACGATCAAGGGACTAGTCCCTAAATTATTTCAGTTGGATTTTGGCAAGAATTTCATCTGCCTGCTTCCCCACTGCTTCAACCTCTGTTTTAAGACAAACTACGGTGATATTCAATGCATAATCCTTCTCTACCACGAAATATTCCTGGTACAGAACATCAAAGGATTCTTTCTTGTCAAAAGTTTTCTCAACTTTTTTGTAAGTAAGTTTTTTTACCGCTTTGCCGCCTAGTTTAGCATCAGTGACTTTCGGATTTAATGCATCAATAGTGTGTTCTGCATGATCTTGTGCCCATGCTTCTGCTGATACCTGTATCTGTTTCCGTGTACTATACACAACATCAATGCGTGGACTTAAATATAATGGATTTTCTGGCGAATCTTGTTTTTCAAGTGTGCATTGATTCTCACCTGCATATTTATTAAATTGCCAGTTAGCAAGAGGATTGTTTACCGTGACCTGTCCATTCGCTAATGTGCAATTAGCGGGTACCTTTTTCTCCTCGGCCGTCATAGTTATGCAGAGCGCAGCAATGAAAACTATCGCCAGGATCATACTAATTGATTTATTCATACCTATACCTCCATGGAAATTATTTTTTTCAAGAAATACCTACTCATTTTTTTTACAGTAAAAAAATAGTTCTTTTCTATGCTACTATATGCTGTATTAAAATAATACTTTATCTACTAAAAGGTGCTTTTTCCGCCCAGTTTTTTAAGTGCATCGATTGCTTCTTTATGCTTTTTGAAAAGAGCCCAATCAAGCGCTGTTTTTCCATTTTTATTTTTCGCATTCACATTTGCACCTGCTTTGACTAATTCTTCAATCAAGGGAGCATATCCGTACTGGGCAGCAAGTGTCAGTGCAGTCTCACCAACTTCATTTGCAGCATTTACATTATCTTTCCATTGTATCAAGAGAAGAGCTGCTTCCACACTTCCGCTATTGACGGCTACTATCATTAAAGGAGTGTTGCCTTTATCTGTTTGTGATTCGATAGTTGCGCCTTTTTTCTTCAGTGTTTGCATAATATCGACATATCCTTTTGCCGCAGCGCGCATGATAGCAGTCATGCCGTCCTTGGATGCTGCATTCACCTCTGCACCCGCATCGAGACATTGCTGCAAGGTGCTGGGTCGTCCATTGAATGCGGCAAGCATGAGCGGTGTTCTCCCATCAGGAATACGGGAATTTACATCTGCGCCAGCATCCAATAATGCTTGCAAACTTTTTGGATGACCATTTGCTGCCGCATAACTTAAAGCAGTGAAACCATTTCGGTCTTTCGCATCAACATCTGCTCCTGTTTTTAGTAATATTTTCATAACATCAATTTTACCAGGATCCGCAGCCCAGAAAAGCGCAGTATTGCCATGATTATCCCGTGCATCCACCTTCGCTCCTGCTTTCAACAGTTCTTGCACTACCTTGATCTGTCCGGTTTCTCCTGCCCACATCAATGCTGTTCCATTATGCTTGGAATCCCCGGCATCTACTGCCATGCCTGCTTGCAAAAATAACTGCACCACCGCCAGGTTCCCCTTTGCCGCCTGCCTTACAAATTCATCAGCAGTAAATGCAATACTTTGTGCCTTTAACTGCGCCTTCGCCTCATCCTGTGTTACCGCACCTGCAAGATTACTAAAGCAAACCACAAGTAGTAATATTACCAATAACAATGCTTTCATAAACTTATGCCTCCTTGTTCAAACTTCCAGATAAATAGGTAAGCTGATTTATACAAATTTCAAATTACTATTATACACATTCTCCACTAAAAAGAAAGGGAAGGAAAGGGAATGGGGATTAGGGAAACATTCTCAACTATCGGAGCATTATCCTTTATAAAGCAAAAAAAATCTGTAGGTGCCTGGTAGTGGTTTGTTTAGCAATCCCTCATGATATTCTTTGCGAGCTTTGCGAAGCAAAGCGTGACGGCACCTTAAAATTTTGCGATAACTTTTTGCAGTAATGGGCGTGCTGCATCTGAATGCCAACATTCTATGAAATAATTTTCTTTTTCGGAGAGATGTTTTCTTATTTGAGATTCGAGCATCTCGGTACGGTTTTTTTTAATCATCTGAAAAGCCAGT
>MFGW01000163.1:4735-5035 GCA_001780385.1 Candidatus Fischerbacteria bacterium RBG_13_37_8
GTAGGGGAGCAATTTCTCTGATGGTACGATTTCATCTACTACACCCATTAACAGGAGTTGCTGTGTATTGAATAGAGCACCCGTATCAATTATTTGGCGGGCATAACGCACGCCTGCTAATTCTCTCAATATACAATCTGCTATATAGGGTACGGGCAGACCGAGATTAATTTCGGGAAGACTCATTAATCTTCTTCCTTCTGCTATATAGCGGTAGTCGCAGCAAAGTGTTAGTATACATCCCGCACCTGTTGCATGTCCTGTTATAGCTGCAATTGTAGGTTTTGGCAAAGTGAATAT
>MFGW01000163.1:5066-5594 GCA_001780385.1 Candidatus Fischerbacteria bacterium RBG_13_37_8
TAGGTGGTGAAATCTTCCTTTGAAATTTCATAGAGAGCAGGCACATCAAAACCAATAGAGAAGAATTTTTCATTGGAGCTTGTCAACACTATGCTGCGTATGTTTGGATCATTATTAGCATGACGGAATGCATCAGAAAGCTCGTTAATCATTTCCTGATGAACAGCATTAGTAATTCCACGGCTTAAGGTAACAAATGCTACTTGTTCCTGGTGACGCAATGATATAAAGGCATATTGATTCATATCCAGGCACCTCCATTATATTATTTCTGTTATTATGAGCTCAGCTTGTCGCAAGGCATAATAATTCCTCACGAACGAAAAGAAGCATAGACTTATTATAATAGTAGAAGAACAAATGACAAAATAGGTTCATTCTAATCTGTTTCGGTGAAGTCCAGGTTTTTCCTCCATCGAGAGTTAGAAAATCATCATTATCACCAGTTCTCATGTACAATGCCAGCGCTTTTCCCGGTTTAGCCAAACCTGCAATATTGACGGTAAGAAGCGCCTTTGGTCTGGTATT
>MFGW01000163.1:5668-5915 GCA_001780385.1 Candidatus Fischerbacteria bacterium RBG_13_37_8
CATTGCTAAGCGTGATATCCTCCACAATCAAATCCGGTTGCGTAAATACCTCCTCCTGACTAAATCCCGTTACATCCATTGCTACAACTAATACTATACTGAGAAATATGAATGATTTAATGTTCATAACCATTGCTCCTTTAAAATAATGAATTTCCATTATACACCCCTAATGGGGACTGGGGACTGGGGACTGGGGAATAGGGACTAGGGATTGGGGACTGGGGAAGGGGAGATAGTCCCTTGA
>MFGW01000163.1:5925-7090 GCA_001780385.1 Candidatus Fischerbacteria bacterium RBG_13_37_8
GATTGCTTCGCACACCTCCAGTGTGCTCGCAAAGAATACATTCCCCAGTCCCCAGTCCCCAATCCCTATTCCCCAGTCCCCACTTGTCTTGCAATTTAGTACTGCATTCGATATACTGAATATGAAATGAAAGACAGCAGGCACAAACAAAGTATTTCGACAGACGCGCTTGATTTCAGCAATTTACGCATGCATCTGCTGACAAGTGATCGATGGGATGATTTTAGGCAATTATTTGGTGCACAAGGCGCCTGTGGGGGATGCTGGTGCATGTGGTGGCGATTGACACGCAGTGAATTTGAACAGAACAAAGGGCAGAAGAACAAGGAAGCGATGCGGGATATTGTGCATACCGGTGAAATTCCCGGGATACTTTTATACCAGGGTAGTAAGCCCATTGCATGGTGCTCCATAGCGCCGCGTGAGCGATATCCCGGATTGGGGAGGTCTCGTGTTTTAGGGAGGGTTGATGATAAACCGGTGTGGTCAATTGTATGTTTTTATATTATCAAGGAATGCCGGAAGAAAGGATTACTTGAATATTTAATAAATGCAGCGGTAATGTATGCGCAGGATGAAGGTGCTACAATTGCCGAAGCCTACCCGGTGGAACCGCAAAAAGGCAAGATAGCAGATGTCTTTGCCTGGACGGGCATCGCATCCGCTTTTCGCAAATGCGGTTTTAAGGAAGTAGCGCGACGTTCTCCTACAAGACCAATAATGAGATTACCATTATAGATAGGTGACGGGTGTTTGTGAATTTGTAAATGCCTGTTTCCCGACTAATTATGCATCGTATTTGCTTACATATAGTATGCATTCTCCTCATAACACTTATAGGTATCAGTGCAGCCCTATGGTATGCATCCAACAACAGTTCCGCAGTCAGCCAAGCACAAGCAAATGAAACAGCCAGTAACCAACAGAAAGAGGGAATAAAAAACAAAGACCAGGAAGAAGAAAAAAGCGAGTGGGAAAAAAGGTGTCTCGAAAATAAAGGTTTCCAGGGTGAAATAATCGCACGTGTCACTGGAGGGCAGGGAAGCACTATCATCTATCATTATTATTTGAATGATATACGGCAGGATCATCTTGTTGCCAATGCTTATCCGTTTTATAAAGGATGGTGCGGCCGCGGAACAGTCTCCGGAAATTCTTATTGCGC
>MFGW01000163.1:7106-14856 GCA_001780385.1 Candidatus Fischerbacteria bacterium RBG_13_37_8
ACTCATCATTACAAAAGTTTCCATAACTATGAGGTTTACCATGATGTCGGAGATTCTTCATTTCACCTTCAGCTCGAGGAACGAGATAATTCCGGCAGGATATATTATGAATTCTGGACGATAATGTATGATGATTATCCTGTCAGTTATTTATCCTGGGGTAGCGGGACCTGCCCAACAACTCCAAAACAATATTCCAAGATCGTCACTTTTCCGAAAATAAATATCGGATTTGTAGGAGAAGGAAGCAGAGGTAATTTGATTGCCCGTGTCCAGGAAGGAATTGACTATTTAGATCTCGTCAGGGATCATGGGGATTATTCTATTGCTAAAGGTGAGAAATGCATACAAGGGCAACATGTTTATACGACAGATGACCGGTACTGTCCTAAAACTATTGAAGTCAAATGGTTTATTAATCTTGACGAACGAGAAATCGAAGTCGAAATTGATAAACTCGACCCAAAATGGAGACCTAAAAAATATCAAGATACCCCCTACATCACAGCTCGCATAAAAGATGCGCAAGGTCAAAAAGGAATATTTCGTTTTACCCTGTACGATGTTTCCTCCGAACCGGGCTACTGCATGAACGCCGGTGATGAGGATAAAGAAGACCTATCATTCTGGTACGATGAAAAAATATTTGACCCCCCCACAGAGGAGTATAATACCGACGGCAAAAAAATGTGGGTCATGAAGACCAGCAAGCCTATGTCCAAATGCACCGTTCGCATTATTCCACGTGACTACGGCGCCTATGGAAAACTCAAGGCAGAGGTGAATTTCTGCGGTATATGGTACCTCGCACATGAAAAAGGCGGGGATAGAGATTATGTTTCTATCCCGCGCGATGACAACTATAATCATATCGCCGATGGATTCCCTGAATATGACAAAAACGGCGCTCCTGCTGATGATGACGAGGACTTCATACCACCAAGTAAAAAAGAAGGCGACGGCCTCACAAATTATGAGGAATACCGCGGCTTTGAAATAAAAGGCAAATGGCAGATGACCGATCCGGATACAAAAGACCTGTTCATTCACTTTGGTGACTCGAGACTCAACTGGGGCTATTTTGATAATACTTTATTAGACTTGCATGAAATTGATGAGAAAGAATTTAAAGACAAAAATACAAGAATCGTTAATTTCAACCATAAGACAGCTCATAATGTAGATCAACATGGCATTTACATGTACATCGGTAATTTGAGCGATAAATTATGCGGCAATGCTCAGCCTGTCACCAATGCCTGGAAATCGCCTAAAGATAGCGCTTATGTAGTTATAAATGCTAAAGAAAAATGCTACCATCCTGAAATTTTTGCACATGAACTGGGCCATGCCGTGGGCATAAGACACCATGGTGATAAAAATGTCTGGGCTACCAAAAATCAGCTTGGTGATTTTTTTTACAACATCAATAAAGATATCATGGACAAAATGAAGGACGGAATAGAATATTATTTTGCACTCTATCACGGTCAAAACAGCGGAAACAGCGATTGCTTCATGAGATATCATTGGGCTGATTACTATATGCACGAGGATCACAAAATCTTTAAGTATCCATTTTATGACAGCAAGGGTACCAAACTATGTGAAGATGCTAAAGGTACCTATCTCAATGCTGAAAGTGACGTTCAGTCTGAGGATGGAAGTAAACCATTTCCTATGTGCGGGGATGCTTCTCTCGGCAATTGCAAACAACAACTGCGGATCAATGACAAGGATTAATATGTACAAAAAAATTCTGATAGCATTACTTATACTCATTTTTCTCGCTTTGATAGGCGTGGTGAGTTATTTTCTGAAAGACATCCTTACGCAATTCGTTCATGAAAAAGCAGGTACTACAACCGGCACACCCAAAACAAAAAAAGCAGTCTATACTGCATTACCGGAACTTGGCATCGGTCTCTCAATTAATTCAAGCGCCTTCCTGGAAATTACCCCCGGTACTCCTATTAATATGACCGTTGTCTTGCGTAACCTGAGCGCCGAAGAAGCATACCGCCTTAAATTGAAAATTGATTATTACACCAATAAAGCTTCTGCTACTGAAAAACAAAAAACACCAGACGTCCTTGCCCGATGGCAATCCCGTCTTGACAGCCTTGCTGAGAAAGCCGTTACACTCTCCTCGGCAAACATTCCCTTCGACAAATGGATCACCTTCCAGCTAAAAAACAACTCTGCTTTTTCACCATTACCATGGCAACTCGAAATGCCTCCGCAACCGAAAGAAAATAAACTCAACCTGACCGAAACACGCATCGAACTCACCTACTTCATCGCACCTGATACTTCCTCCTCAATAACTCCGGGAACCTACACAATTAAAGCGATCCTTCCTGCAGGTCTGACTCCGAAAATCAAAAAGGATCTTGAATCCAACACAGTCGCATTTACGATCATCCCTAAAGAAAAAGCTTCCAAACAAACAATAATAGACTGCGCTTTGCTGACTGGCGATTATCATGTGCAACATGATAATTTCACTGCTGCACTCTCCCTCGCACAACAAATCCTGCACGAAAAACCACAGTATATCCCCGCGCTCCTTCTGTCCGGCGATGCATACGAAGGCCTCAGCAACCATGAATCCGCCTGCGATGCTTACTTCACCGCATCTAATATCATCACTAAAGAATATCCCGACGAACCCCTCCCCCCATTTCTCTTCGAAAAACGCCATAAATGCCTCTGAGAATCTCTCGATTATTTATAAACATTGCCCCTAAAATCAACTCTTTCAACATATAAAACCTTCTTTCCTGTATTTATTTCAAAAATTATTCTTATCTTGCCCTTCCTCAAGCGATAATAACCCTTCCATTCTCCCTCCAATTTTTTGAGATTTACATTAATACTATCCCCTTTCAACTTTAAGATGAGCTTTCTTAATTCACCAATCACTTTATCCTTTACATTTTGTTTCTCTATGAATTTATAAGCATTTATTGAAAAATCTATTCTCCATTTCATATATCAACCATCTCATTGTGGGCAACCTCTTTTCTTTGGGAAGGCTTTCCGTAACGCTTATTAATGTCTTCCATTTCTTCCTTTGAAACAGAAGGAACATTTTTCAAATAATACTCGAAGATTTCCTCTTGCAATACCTCTCTTACTGCTTCTTTTATAAGACTGTAAAGCTCCTTTTTATCAATGCTAACATTCATATTTGTCAACTCCAATTAATATTTTTACATTATCATTATATATATTCCTAAAAAAAAAGGCAAAGGGGACAGCTTTTGCTTTTTAGCTTGAATGAAGAAAGGGACTATGATACAATAGTAGTATGAAACTGTTTCCCTCTTGACTTTTCTGCCAAAAACAGCTATTAATTACCAATGCATAATTTTTATACACCTGTACAATAACACCTTTTTTCAGGAATGGACATGCTTTTACAAACACCTCAAATATTACAAATTGAAAAGAATAAACCTGCATCCTCCCCCCAGTCCCTATTCCCTATTCCGAACAAAGTCGGAACCCAAAAAGAAGAAACCGCGAAGCTCACGAAGAGCACGAAGAAGAAATGCCAAAAATATTTGAAAATTTCAAATATTTTTGGCTCTTCTTTTTTTCTTCGCGTCCTTCGCGTTCTTCGCGGTTATTTTTTTTGCCAAAAATGCAAGAATTTCACGATCTAGGGACTAGTCCCTAGTCCCTATTGGAGGAGTTACTCCCTTGACTGATGGCACTAAGATACTAATTGTTGATGATGAAAATGAAATAAGAGAAATGATGTGCAACTGGTTCCGTCAAAGAGGATACCAGGTAGGTGAAGCATCAAATGGAAAAAGTGCGCTTGAACTGTTGCGCGAGGATACATTTAATGTCGCATTTGTGGATCTGCGAATGCCGGGAATGGATGGCCTGGAAGTTCTCGCTGGAATAAAAGAAATTGATCCGTCGGTTTATGTGATCATAATGACGGGACATGCTTCTATTGAAAGCGCTATCACTTCTATCAAAAAAGGCGCTTATGATTACCTGGTGAAACCATTTTCGCTCGAGCAGGCTGAAACAATTGTAAAGACGATCGTACGCTACCAGGAACTGGAAGCGGAAAATATCATGCTGCGCCAGCAACTGGAAGATAGATACAGTTTTATTCAAATAGTGGGAAAGAGTCCACAAATGAAAGAAGTACTGGAAATAGTAGACAATATTGCTGATACTAATGTAACAGTACTGATACAGGGGGCAAGTGGTACCGGAAAGGAAGTGATTGCACATCTCATTCATTCAAAAAGCAACCGACGCACGAAACCTTTCGTGGCAGCGAATTGTGCTGCCATCCCGCGTGAATTGTTGGAAAGTGAATTATTCGGACATGAGAAAGGCGCTTTCACCGGGGCATTCTACACTAAAAAAGGTCGCTTCGAGGTTGCCAATGAAGGAACACTGTTTCTCGATGAAGTCGGTGCCATGAGCCTGGATGCTCAAATACACTTCCTGCGCGTTCTGCAGGAACGTGAATTCAGACGTGTCGGCGGTACATCACTGATTAAAATAGATGTGCGCATCATCGCCGCATCCAATAAAAACCTTGAAGATGAAGTGAAAAAAGGTACTTTCAGGGAAGACCTGTTCTATAGATTGAATGTCATTCCACTAAATCTGCCTAATTTAAAAGAACGGAAAGAAGATATCCCGCTTTTAATTGAGTTTTTCCTTAAAAAATATGGCACCGAATCCGGTCGCGGCAAAAAGGAACTTGCACCTGAAACTGCCGAACTAATGCAGGAATATGACTGGCCCGGCAATGTGCGCGAATTGGAAAATATCGTGGAACGTCTCGTGATTCTCTCGAAAGGTGAACTTATCACACCCGACCGCCTGCCAGGTACTATCAAAAAATCTTCAAAAAGCTACTACTATGTATTCACCCCTGACAAAAATCTCTCCGAAATTGAAAAACAGTATATCCTCGCTGTCCTGCAACATAACAATTGGAATATAAGCAAATCAGCAAAAGTACTCGCCGTTGAACGTATGACTCTCTACAATAAAATGAAACGCTACCGCATAAAACGCGCAAAGAGTGTGGTATAATATATATACACTATTTGGAGCAATGTCTAAATAATTGACGAATTAAGGGTCGTGCCTCCTCTTTCCTTAAAACTATGCGAATTATCTTTGAAAAAATTATTCGCTATGAAATCTCATATTTACAAATATTATTTACGTAAACACCTAAATTATTCAAATTGTGCATGCATTTTGCTATATAAAGAAAACGACGAAGCATTGCCTTTTGCTATAGTAAGAATTGTGAAATTATGAAATCGAAATGCCCTTTTTATGAAGAAATTAAAATGCGTTACTGCAAAGCGTTCGAGAAACGCATACTGGTGCCGAATGGTTCTGGAAAAGAAAAGTATTGTACCTGTCAAGATTATGTTGATTGCCCTGTTTATCATGAATTTTTCTCAAAGGAAGTAAAAGTAGGAACGATTTGTGAAGATGAAGAAAATACAGATAGTTAGTACATACATGCGGCAAAGCAAGAAAGGGCTTCAACATATCACGGTATTCCTGAAATATAGGAAGCACTCAAAGAGTGAGAACATTTTAGGTTTATGCTGTCAAAATTTTAATAATGGAGGATGGTAATGATAATTGAAGTTACTAAAGTTGAGTCATTATTGCAGAGACATGAGCGGAAGAAAAACTCGTTATTAGCCGTTCTGCAAGATATCCAGGATGAATATAACTACTTGCCGAAAGAGGCACTGCAGATCATTTCGAAGCATCTTGAGATTCCATTAATAGACGTAGTTGGTGTAGCGACATTTTACCGAGCATTCAGTTTGGAGCCGAGAGGAAAGCATATGTGCAAGGTATGTCTTGGAACGGCATGTCATATTCGAGGCGGTCCGAAGATACTCGATGAAGTAGAGAAAAAATTAGACGTTGCACCTGGACAAACCACGAAAGACCGTCAATTTACACTTGAGACGGTGAATTGTCTTGGATGTTGTGCTATTGGACCCGTTATGGTAGTTGATGAGGATTATCATGCGCATGTATCAACGAAACAAGTTGATCAAATATTAAAACAATATAGAAAGAAAGGGAAGGGTAAAAAATGAAACAAGTAAAAAGCATAACTGAACTTGAAAAGATAAAGAACAAATTCATAAAGAAGCAATCCGGGAAGAAAACAACAGTAGTAGTATCTGCTGGAACCTGTGGTTTGGCAAGAGGTTCTGCGAAGGTAATCAAGGCCTTTCAGAAGCAGATCACGGCACAGAAACTGAAGAAGGAATTAGAGGTAAAGATAACGGGTTGTCATGGTTTTTGCGAAGTGGAGCCGAATATTATTATATATCCACAGGGAATATTTTATCAGAAGCTTGTCCCTGAAGATGTCAATGAAGTCATTTCTGAAACGATACTGGGCGGAAAGATAATTGACCGTTTATTGTTCCAGGATCCGCAATCGAAGGAGAAATGTTCTTATGCAGCGGAGATACCGTACTACAAGAAACAGAACCGGTTATTAATGGCAAATAATGCCATGGTAGATCCTGTCAAGATAGAAGATTACATTGGCATAGGCGGATATGCTGCATTAGCAAAAGCATTAATAGAACTAACACCTGAAAAAGTCGTAGCTTCGGTGAAACAATCCGGGCTACGGGGTAGAGGAGGTGGAGGTTTTCCTACTGGCAGAAAATGGGAGATATGCAGTAAAGCAAGTTCCAACGGCAAGTACATCATCTGCAATGCAGATGAAGGCGATCCGGGTGCTTACATGGACCGCAGTCTCCTCGAGGGAAATCCCCACTCGGTAATTGAAGGGATGATAATCGGTGCATTCGGTATAGGCGCCACGCGCGGCTATGTTTACGTGCGTGATGAATATCCGCTTGCAGTCAATAACCTCGGTATTGCCATCGAGCAGGCGCGCGAGTATGGATTCCTCGGCGAAAATATTCTCGGAACGAATTTCAGTTTTGACATAATCATAGCGAAAGGCTCCGGTGCATTTGTATGCGGTGAAGAAACCGCACTTATCGCATCCATTGAAGGACGCCGCGGCATACCGCGTCAGCGACCGCCATTCCCGGCATTCAAAGGTCTCTGGGGCAAGCCCACCAATATCAACAATGTCGAGACATGGGCAAATATTCCGGTAATCATTAATAACGGCGCTGACTGGTATGCGAAGATCGGCACGGAAGGCAGTAAAGGCACGAAGATATTCTCACTGGTCGGCAAGATCAATAACACGGGTCTTGTCGAGGTACCTATGGGAATTACCCTCCGCGAAATTATATACGACATCGGCGGAGGTATCCCGGGTGAGAAAAAATTCAAGGCAGTGCAAACCGGTGGTCCATCGGGTGGATGTATCCCGAGCGAATTGATTGATCTGCCGGTTGATTACGAAAGCTTGACGAAAGCTGGTTCCATCATGGGCTCCGGCGGCATGATTGTCATGGATGAGAACACCTGCATGGTTGATGTGGCGAAGTACTTCCTGAATTTCTTACGTGATGAATCGTGCGGAAAGTGTGTATCCTGTCGCGAAGGCACACAGCGCATGTGGGAGATCGTGAATGACGTAACGGCGGGCGCCGCCAAACCGGAAGATATCGAGTTACTCGAGGAGCTTTCCACAGCGGTCAAGGACGCATCATTATGCGGACTCGGTCAAACTGCCGCCAACCCGGTGCGCTCAACATTGCGCTACTTCAAGCAGGAATACGAAGCA
>MFGW01000163.1:14883-16284 GCA_001780385.1 Candidatus Fischerbacteria bacterium RBG_13_37_8
ATGGTCTGCAAGGAAATTGTCTCTTCACCATGCCAGTACATCTGCCCTGCCGACCAGGAAGCATGTGTGTACATTGCATTGATTGCGCATGGTGAATTTGAGAAAGCGCTCGAAGTCATTCGCAAGGACAATCCATTTGCGGCAGCATGCGGGCGTGCATGTGATCATGCATGTGAGACCGTGTGCAAGGCGGGTGAATACGGTGATCCGATTGGCATCCGCTCGCTGAAACGATTCGTGACTGACTGGGCAATGAAAAACGGCATTCAGTCGAACCATAAAGCCGCGCAAAAACGCAATGAAAAAATAGCAGTTATCGGCGCTGGACCGGGCGGACTGAGCGCTGCATATTTTCTTGCACGCGACGGCTACCCCGTAACGGTGTTCGAGAAACTCCCCGTTGCGGGCGGTATGCTTGCAGTCGGTATTCCCGATCACCGGCTCCCGAAAAAAATGCTTCAATGGGATCTTGATAATATCATCAACCAGGGTGTCGAGATCAAAACAAACATGGAGCTCGGCAAAAATTTCACACTCGATGACCTTTCCTACCAGGGATACAAAGCGGTCTTCATTGCTATCGGCGCACATAAATCAATGAAAATGAATGTGCCCGGTGAAGATGCTGCCGGTGTCATTCAAGCGCTCAAACTACTCAAGGATGTCAATCTCGGCAATGCGTCAAACCTGGGCAAAAGCGTTGCTATCGTAGGCGGCGGCAATGCTGCTGTTGATGCCGCAAGAGTCGCTATTCGTGATAAGAATGTGGAAAAAGTAACGATACTATATCGCAGAACACGCCATGAAATGCCCGCATACCGTGAAGAAATTGAAGCAGCACTCGAAGAAGGCGTGATACTGGAAGAACTCGTACTGCCGGTGAAAGTACTGGTAGAGAATGGCAAGATGAAAGGACTCGAATGTATCCGCATGAAACTGGGTGACATGGACGAAAGCGGACGCAGAAAACCCGTTCCGGTAGAAGGTTCTGAATTCACCATGGCGCTGGATAATCTGATCCTGGCAATTGGTGAACGCGCTGATACCGCCTACCTCGCAGAGAAGGAAAAGTTCGGTGTGACGAAATGGGGCACACTGACCGTTAATGAAGAAATTTATGCGACTGATGAATCTGGTGTATATGCAGGCGGTGACGTGGTCACCGGACCGAAATCAATCATAGCGGCAGTAGGTGCCGGCAAGATTGCTGCGCAATCCATTGCCAAATATGTACAGAAGCAAAAGGTCACTCGCGATTACACACTGACGAGACCTTCGATGTTTGTAGAACCAATTGAGCTGACCGAAGAGGAAAGCGCTAAAAATAAACGACCGCCAGATCGGCGATTAACTATAGATCAACGAATACATAATTTTGATGAAGTTGAACTCGGCATGACA
>MFGW01000163.1:16291-18127 GCA_001780385.1 Candidatus Fischerbacteria bacterium RBG_13_37_8
AGGTTGGACGATACTTGAGACAACCCGGTTTTACGGATTGCGTATCCCCACTCTTTGCTACAACGAGGGCTTAAGTGTATATGGCGGATGCAGGTTATGTCTTGTTGAAATAGGCTCAGGCGCCAACAGCAAACTCGTGACTTCATGTACGTATCCCGTCGAAGAAGGACTGGTCATTCGAACTGATACCAAGCGCGTCATCGATGCACGGCGCATGATGATTGAACTGCTCGTCTCCGTTGCTCCCGGTTCTAAAGTACTCCAGGACCTGGCATCCAAGTATGGCGTTACACGCGTGCGCTTCAAACCGCGCTGGGAAGAATGTATCCTGTGCGGTCTGTGCACTCGTATGTGTCATGAACAAATGGATGCACAGGCAATCGGATTCGTGAGCCGCGGCAAGGACTTACGTATCACAACACCGTTCGATGCCCGTTCTGAAGCATGCCGGCAATGCGGCGGATGTATCTACATCTGTCCCGCATGCCAGCTCCGTTGCCAGGGACCTCAAGCTGATACTACTCTTTGCAATGCCTGTTTAACTATGGACCCCACCTGCCTGGATTTCTACGATGACCTGCAATGCTGGATGTATGATGCAGGACAGTGTGGGACGTGCGTTCGTGAAAAAAAAGATTCGTAGGGGCAGACCAATGCGTCTGCCCTCAGTGGCATAAAAGTTATGAAGATGATGAATTATTCATTTAACAATATAACAAATAAAATGGGCGTTGATGTAATGATATATTGGAATGATGCGAAGCTACCGTTGCCCATCATTCCATTATTCCATCATTCCATCACCCCGATCTTGGAATATTAAGGAGGTATTTACTATGAGTCTTACTAGACTGAATAGAAGTGCAGCCACTTTAACAAAAAACAGAACAGAGGGATCGTTAGTATCCATAAGTGGAATGTGCGTGACATGTGTAGATGGTTGTATTGGTATGTGTGAAATTGGAAAGTCAGCATTCAGAGGAACAGAGGTGATTTATCCTCAGCCGTTCGGTATTATCACAGCAGCATCTGAAAAAGTATATCCGGTTGATTTATCTCACTTCAACATCATGGGCACGGCAGTCGGCGCATGGGGCGTCTCTGCCGACAGTGACTCAGCCGTATTCCCCGCAGTGAATCTTGAAGCGCGTATTGGAAAAGACAAAGGTCTGAAATTACGTCTCCCGTTCGTCATCCCCGGTCTCGGTTCAACACGCATCGCAAAGGTGAACTGGGATGGTCTGGCGATCGGCTCAGCGCTCTCCGGAACCTTTCTCACTATCGGTGAAAACGTCTGCGGTATGGATGATGAATCCATTATCAAGAATGGCAGAGTCGTGCATTCACCGGACATGGAAAGAAGGGTCAAGCTCTACAAGGAATGGCAGAAAGACGGTTACGGCGCCATCATCGTACAGGCTAATGTCGAAGACACACGCCTCGGCACTCAAGAATACGCAATCTCCGAATTGGGCGTAGAAGTAGTGGAACTGAAATGGGGTCAGGGCGCCAAAGATATCGGCGGTGAAGTAAAATTGAAAAGCCTCAAGAAAGCACAGGAAATGAAAGAAAAAGGCTACATCGTGCTTCCCGATCCATTCAATCCCGATGTCATCGATGCATTCAACCGCGGTTCCTTCAAGGAATTCGAGCGACATTCACGCCTCGGCATGGTCGAAGAAGACAGCTTCATGAAAAGAGTCGAGGAACTCCGCAAAGCTGGCGCCAAGTACGTATTTCTCAAGACCGGCGCCTATCGTCCCATCGACCTCGCGCGCGCCGTCAAATTCTCCTCCTTAGCCGGCATTGATATGCTCACCGTGGATGCAGCAGGTG
>MFGW01000163.1:18188-18837 GCA_001780385.1 Candidatus Fischerbacteria bacterium RBG_13_37_8
GGCAAACGCATCGATGAAGGTCAAATCCCCGTATTTGTCGAACGCTTCGGCAATTCCATCGATGAAATCTTCGTCACCGCTCCGGAACTGCGCAAAGAACTCGGCAAGGATTTCGACCGCATTCCCACCGGTGCACTCGGTGTTTACACCTACTACAGCCGCCTCGCACAGGGTATCAGACAGCTCATGGCGGGCAACCGCAAATTCGCGCTCAACTACATCACACGCGACGATATCGCCGCCATCACACGTGAAGCTGCCGAAATCTCCGGCATCCCCTATGTCCTCGATTTGGATAAGGAAGAAGTCGAAAAATTACTTGGATAAACAAAAACATATTTCTACATAAATTGGGAACGTCCAGCAGTCACTCCCGCACCAGGGATTACTGCTGGACGCTATCCCCGGTCGGGGAATGGGTAATTGGTACCTTAATAAATGCTTGTTTCATTTGGAATGAAAGTATTATTAGCCAGTAATCTGCTATTACTCCTACTCCGAAGAATCCTTTCCGCAAATAATTTTAAAAACTATATCTCCTGATTCTTTCTCTTAGAACATAGCGTCGCAAGGCGACGCAATTGGGTTAATGGAATGGTGGAATGATGGAATAATGGGCTCAGAGGTGGATGTTGGTTGAACAAAGTTC
>MFGW01000164.1:0-9528 GCA_001780385.1 Candidatus Fischerbacteria bacterium RBG_13_37_8
CCCGGATCATCCACAGCAGGTTTATTTGATACTAGGGCAATGCCGCTTATGGAATCTGCTGCATCGGCACCGGCAGTATCTGCAGTGAGATTGCATTTATTGACATAGCGAACTTTGTAGGTGTAGGTCACGCAATTAGCGCCCGCAGTATCAGTATAGTTGATGGTGCCGTAAGTAATTCCAGATTTAATGACCGAGCCGTCGCGCAGTACTGAATAGGTACGGCTACCTGTTCCGGTGCTATCGCCCCAATCTGTCGGATCTGCCGCCCAGGTGATAAGTACACCCGTATCAGCGTTTGGATCAATATCCGCAGCAGTGTTATTAGTCAGCCCGGAAGGTGGCGAACCAACTTCATCTGATGCCTGTGCACCTGTGGTTGTTGCAGAGAGAGTGCATCCATTTGTATAACGCACCTGGTAGTTGTAGGTAGTTCCGTTAGTGCCTGTCAGGTCAGTATAATTTGTTGTTCCGTAGTTTATATCATTGCCAATAGCAATTCCATTACGAAGTACCCGATACTTCCGGTTATTGATATTGGTATTATTATCGCCCCAATCGGCAGGATCGGCGGGCCAGGTAATCAATACGCCTGCATCATCGCATCCATTTGCATCTGTGGCTGTATTATTAATTGAAGGAGTAGGTGGAACACCGACGCCATCTTTCACTACGGCAGAGCACGAGGTCGTACCGGTGGAGGATTGCGGCGTGTCGCAATTATTAACTGCTACTACCTGGTAATAGTAGTCTGTATTGACCGTTGCGGTAGTATCAATATAATAAACGGTATTTGGTGAGATATTACTATTTACCGTGGTAAAGGAACCGCTGCAATCTGATGTGGTATAGCGGCGAATGGTATAGGTGCCGCTGGTTGCATCTTCACCCCAGTCAGTTGGTTGATTCCATTCGATGCGGATACCGGTTGATTGACAACCGTTCAGGTCGTAGGCATCTTGAACACCCCCGAAGATAGGTTCGGAACAATAATTGCCGCAGTAACGAGCGCCGGTATTAAACTGAATCAAGTTAAATCCGCCCCAGACGATCATTTCAGTTCCGCTCCAGATAGCAGTATGCAGACTGCGTGCACCCGGTGCATTACTGGTTGTGGTAAGATTCCAGCTATCATCATTCGGGGAATACCTGCTGCCGTCATTCAGGTACGATCCTCCGTTGAAACCACCCCAGATTATCATGACATTATTTGTCCAGACAGCGGTATGTTCAGTTCTTACTCCTGGAGCACCGGAAGTTGTCGTTGCATCCCAGGAATTAGTGACTGGGTTATATTTTCCACCCGTGTTCAGTGGAGTAGTACCGTTGAAGCCGCCCCAGACGATCATTTCTGTGCCCGTCCAGACAGCGGTATGATCTTTTCGTCCGGTCGGCGCGCCAGAAGTTGAGGTAGAACCGGTCCATGTGTTAGTAACAGGATTGAAGCGAGCACCGGTATTCAGGTAGTTGCTCACATTAGAACCGCCCCAGACGATCATTTCTGTCCCGGTCCAAACAGCAGTATGATAAGCGCGTGCTGTGGGTGTGTTAGTGCCTGTGGAAGTTTGAGTCCATGTATCTGTAGTCGGATTATACATTGCACCGGTATTCAGGTAAGTACTGCCGTCATAACCGCCCCAGATGATCATTACCGTTCCGGTCCAGACCACACTATGTCCAACTCTTCCGGTAGGTACGTCAGTAGTGCTTGTATCGGTCCATGAGTTTGTGCCAGGATTATATTTGCCGCCGGTATTCAGGTATAAACTGCTATTGTAACCGCCCCAAACTATCATTTCCGTTCCGGTCCACACAGCAGTGTGTTCGCTTCGCGGATCTGGTGTGTTTGTTGAACTTATAGAAGTCCATGCATTTGTAGTAGGATTATAACGTTTTCCATCGCTGAAATACTGCACTGCATATCCGCCCCATACAATCATTTCCGTGCCAGTCCAGACTGCAGTATGGTCGTCGCGTGCAGCAGGAGCATTGCTGGTAGTCATAGTGATCCACGTATTAATAGTGCAGGCGAACGATGGCTCATTAATTATATCGGCACTATTTTCTGCAGCAATAATTCCACCAGCAATCATGAGATTAAATAAAAAGATTATGATAGCAAGAATGATCTTGCCTGGTCGAATTGTTTCCCTATCGTACATATAGTTCCTCCTATTTAAATAGGTTCATGGTTCGAAGTTCAAGGTTTCCTGAATTGTTTTAATTTGATATAAACATGGAAAAAGCATTTTTCTTATCCTATCATATAAAACCCTGCAGTATTTTCCACATTTAATTATTGCTCATTTAATAAAACATGTCAAGCAACATAGGGACTAGGAAATAGGGACTAGGGAATGGGGACCTGTATATAACTTTCTAAGCATAATAGTGAAAAAACAAGAAAACTAACTGATGGAAATGTGTACTTTGCAAAGAGACCAAAGACGTACTTGCAAAAAACATTTCGTTGATAATCCTCATCCTGACTTGTGCGGATTAAGGAATAAAAAGTCATTTACAGATCTCCATTCCCCAGTCCCTAGTCCCTAATCCCTTCTTGGGGAGGAAGGCAGAGAGGATTACCGATAGAGCGGGGGCGATGAAGAGAATACTCAATGCATAAAGTAAGCCGTGTTGATCACCGAGGTACCCGATGACAGGAACGAGCATACCACCGATTCCCCATCCGAATCCCATCATTAATGCCGAAATAGTTCCGATAGAGGCAGGGCGAATTTCTTGTGCTACTGCGATTGAAATGGGACCTGGCATGAATAAGTTAAAGCAGCCCAGAGCGAGGAGTATAAACAGTAGGGGACCTGACATGTTCAGAAAGAGAGCGAGGCAAATGGCAGAAAGTGCGTTACTAATGATGAAAATAGTTTTAAGGGACAATTTTTTATACAGGTATCCGCCAGCAAGTCCGCCCAATGAAGCCATTCCCATGATCAAGGAAACAGTAGCGCCTGTAGCTATTAATGAATAGCCTTCGCGATTGAGATGAACGGGAAGGTAACTGCTCAGACTATATTGTGCGAATGCACGGAGAACAGACATGCTGAAGAGGAGACTGAACAGTAGGTAGGGAAGCGGTTTATTTGCTATTAATTCTTTTTGAGGTTTAAGGTGCATGGCGGGTGGTTTGAAATATAAGATGAAGATAATGCTAAAGAGTAGTCCTGGTATTGCTGCTATGAAACAGAGATTACGTGCAATATGACTGGCAATCCAGCTTATGTAGAAAGGGCCGATAGCGGTTCCGATGGTTCCGAGAGCGATAAACCATGCTAATCCAAAACTGGGATTCGTTTCATGAAGACTGTGAGCAAGTGAAGCGCCAGCAGGATGGAATGCAGAAGTAGCCATACCGGCAAGCAGAAGAACAATGATAAAAATAAAGAGATTATCGAAGCAAATTAATGAGCTCATAAAAATGGAAACCAGGAGAGGAGAGAGGACAATAAAATATTTTCTTCCTGCTTTATCGGAGAGAAAGCCGAAGAGAGGTTGCATTACCGAGGCTAAAATTGCGTAGATAGTGATAATGTAACCAGCTTGTGTAAGGGTAAGTTTATGAATGAAGATGATAAGGGGCATCAGGGGAGCGAGGAAACTTGAATAGACATCACTGAAGAGGTGTGCCATTGAAAGTAAATTAAAATTTTGTTTATTATTCAATGGGATTCAATGATTTTTTTTATTTTTGCAGAGAGTTGTAAAATATTGAAACAGGTGAAGAGATGCTTTATCATTTTTATACATATTTTCCGGATGCCATTGTATGCCGAGGACAAAATGTTTTTTACTATCGAGAATGAAGGCTTCAACGAGTTTATCGTCTGATAATGCTAATGGCACTAATCCTTTTGCCAGTTTATTTATACCCTGATGATGCCGGCTGTTGACATTTAATGTACGTTTGCCTGTTATTTTATGAAGAAGCTTATTTTGTTCAATAGTAATTTTATGAACCGGGTAATAAAAAGGGGGAGATTGTCGGTGTTTGACGGCATTTGGTACCTGAGTTTCTATATCCTGGTAGAGCGTACCACCAAGATACACATTTATTTCCTGGTGACCATGGCAAATACCAAATAAGGGAATTTTTTTTCTGAAGATAATGTCGAGCAGAATCCAATCAACTTCTTCCCGCAAGGGATTCACTTCGCCACATTGAGGAATTGGCTGCTGATTATATTTTTGCGGATCAACATCGCTCAGACTGCCGGTTATAAGTATACCATTACATAAATCTGCTACTTCATTATGATATTCTGGTGAGGTAAGGTTTGAAATTATGACAGGCAATCCTGATGCAGCATCAACTGCATCAAGATAATCTTTTGGAACGGTTGTCGTTGAATTTTGGTAATTATAACCGGGAATTATCCCTATTATCGGTTTCTTCACTTGGGGTTTCCTCTTTGATACTCTGGCTCTCAACGAGTAAATTATTCGCAACTTTATACATTCTTTCACAGAGATCGTCAGTATTTTCAGGTTCTCCTTTACATATATAATGAGCGGGTGCACAGAATTTCATAGCAGCCAGGAGTTGATCATCTGCTCTTTTTGAAGAGAAAAATAATATGGGACTACGTTCTTTTGAAAATGCGGTTTCAATAGCTCTCATCGCTATTGCAGCATTAATACCGCTCAGCACAGGCATGACAATATCAAGAATAACAAGGTCAATTTGTTCTCCCGCACGCAATTGCTGAACATATTGAGTAATGAAGGAACCGCCGTCATAGGCAAGAATAATTTTTTTAGAGAGTTCATTTTTTATGAAATAATCATTTATCATTTGAACGAGTAATTTTGAATCATCGACGATAAAAATGCCTCTCTGTGCTGAAAATTGTTGTGGATGTGCTACATCAATGGGAAATCCACAAAACACACAGCATAAATCTTTTCTTCTGCCGCGGTCAATCACCGTAGTATCAACATTTTCACCGCAACTTGGACAATAATGTTTTTCATTCATAATAGGTATATTATAATGATATTATTCATTTGAGTCAAACATTTTGTATCAGGTTAAGAAAGGTTGAGGATGAGAAAAGGTTAAGGTTAAGATAGATTGAGGATGAAGTTAAAGCTGTGGTTGAGGCTGAGTTTAAGGTTAAGAAAAGATCAAATAATAATTCTTCCTCTTTTTCTAAACCTAAATATCTTCTCAATCCCGACCTTTCTTCATCCACAACCTTTCTTGACCTTGACCTCAACCTTTTTTGTCTTGATTGAAAATCAAGTGGAACTGATATAAAATTGCAGTAGGATGAAAAAAATTGGAAATAGTAAATGAATAGTGAGAAGCTCATAGATGTCAGTTTTATCATAATTTCTTATAGGGATCGTGAATATCTTGAAAAAGCGATTCGCAGTATTTATACTCATGTGAAGGACATATCCCATGAAGTACTGGTCATTGATAATGCCAATGATAAAGAGATACAAGCATTAATAGAGCGGGAGTATTCGGTGGTCAGGTATTATGCCATTCCGGAAAACAAGGGGTACGGGTATGCGGTGAATGAAGGTGCTGCGAAAGCGGCCAGCAATTGTTTTTGCATAATGAACAGTGATATTGAATTTATTTCTGATGGTATCAAAAAAGTAATAGGCAGGTTAAGGGATGAACAGCAGACAGGCATAGCAGGACCAAGACTTGTATTTCCAGACATGAGTTTTCAGCGTTCATGGGGATTAAAACCGACGGTGTTCAATGAAGCAATCACGCAGATAATTAATTTTTTGCACAGGAGAAAATTATTTCTTTCCGGAACTATCGAACGGTCCCAAAAGGAATTTTATGCCGAATGGTTAACAGGTGCATGTTTTTTTGTGAAGAAGGAAGTTTGGGAAGAATTAGAAGGATTTGATACGCATTTTTTCCTGTATCTTGAAGATGCAGATTTATGTTTGAGAGCGCTTCAACACGGGTATAAAATTCTATATTGTCCTGAACTAGAAGTTATTCATTATCTCGGCAAATCAAAGGAGCATAATATTACGCAGGCGACTCTCGAGGCAAAACGTAGCCAGCTTTATTTTTATAAAAAGCATAACAGCAGGCACGAGCAGTCTATATTAAAGTATTACCTTCTCGGCAAATTTTATTTCAAGCTAATCCTTGCAAAGTTAGTAAAGGGGGAAAATAGTCAGAATCAAAAACTTCTACACAACATCATAAACATGCTGAAATCTCGGTAAATTCATAAATTACTATATCCCAAATAAGTCGGAATCAAAAAAAACCATGAAAGACACCGTGATTATAAAGAAAAAAAATTCTATTGATCCTCATAGTTATTTTTTCCACCAAATATACTCTAAATTCATAACTTTCGTTTTTTGCTGAATTTTTTGCAAGGCACCCTGCAAACTCACTACAGACCTGTGTCGTGAAAGTGTCTAATGTTATGCTCCGACCCCCCACGCTATTTAATGATAAAAATAAGGAACGCAATCCCAATGAGAATACGCACGATGATAAGCCATCTTTTTTTTAATTCAAACCATAGGTAGGCACCTATGATATTGAGAAGCAAAACACCCAGTCCTATCAGAAAAATCATTGCCAGGTTCAGGGAATTAGCATAATAACGATACAAACCTGCATTTAGTGGTGAGCCGTAGACCATTGCTAGGTGGAATGCATAGACAAAGAGTGCTTCTTTTCCCATGATGGTAAGCCAATCGATGAATCGTTTGCCAAAACCAGTAATTTTTTCGAGCAGGAATGATACTCCGAGGGCTAAAAGACCCTGTCCAAGTTTATACAGATAAATGAGAGGATTCGCTTTCCCGTAATGCCAGAAATACTGCTGGATAAAATCAGAAGGTCTTGTCAGCATAAATAAAACACCGAGCATGCCGATGATGAGAAAAGCAAGAGCAACTTTATTTTTTGCTTTCATTTGCAGGTAGAATGAAGCAGCGGCAGCTCCAAAAAAGAGGATACCACCGAAAGGAAAGATGGGAAAGAGGCTTTTTGTTTTAAAGGAGAAATATGATTGTATCCAGATTGGAAAATCTGCATATTTCCAGACATAAGGGGAAGAAAAGATAATGAGTAAACCAACGATACCTGAAATATAACCTGCGGCAACGGTATTGATGCGTTTCAGGAGATACACAAAGAGAGAGAGCAGGATGAGACTGACTCCAATGCATTGCAAAACATTCGCATGAAAGAAGACTTCCTGTTGTTTGGCTGACATGGAGAATAATTTTCTTAATGAAAATCCGGGCAATTGCAGTGCATAACCGAGTATGACAACCTGGCTGCAGCGGTAGATAAGACGTATCATACGTTTATTTACCTGATTTTTTATTTTTGCCGAATTAAACAGGATAACGAAGACGAAACCTGCGCCGATGAGGAAGCAGGGTGCAGCGAGTCCTTGCATAAAATTGGGATACCAGGAGGGAATTTTTTCATTGGGATCAATCAGTGCATTCCAGACGTGACGATGTATCATCCAAACGCACGCAATTCCTTTCACTATGTCCAGGAAATCCATGCGTTCTTTTAATTTACTTTCAGCCATGAATGCTTACTTCGGGTGGCACTTTTGCCGCTGGTATTATTTATCAGCTATTTCGTAGCGGCAGGTACATCCACTCCCGAATTTGACGTTTTCAGAAATTGGTTGAGAATACTTTTTTTCGATGTGATTTCTGAATGTGATGCCGGAATTATATGCGCAAAAGGGATAAATGAGACCATTAGGTGCAGCATAATGAATTACGCAACGTTTAACTCGTTCCACATCGTAGTTATAAGAATCCATGAAATGCATTCCCGCAACCAGGAGTGCTTTATATGTTTGAATACCAACTTCACCCCTGCCAACTTTTTTGTCTATCATTCCCTGGATAGCGAGGATAAATTTTTCAAAAGATAAATCGGTAGGAGTTTTTTCCTGGTGATAATATTTTCTTAAAGAAGCCCATGCTTTCACCTGGGTATAGAGTTTACTCGAATTTTTATTTACTTTTCGTGAAATCATATCGATTTCTTTCAGCATATCACCGATATCGATGAATCGTGTAATAGGCACGGGTTTTTTATCCGGACCTACGAACAGGTAAGTACCGGCAGCGCAGAGCGGATGACATGTAAGTTGTGTTGTCTCTTGACCTCTCAGAGCACTTACAAGTTTTGTTATAGGAGACACGCAACTCAGTGGGAACCAATCATCAATCGGATCTGTCCAACCTGTTTGTTCTGAAACACAACGTGTGAGGTCAGAAACCGTAAAACGTTTCGCTTCCAATTCCTGTTTTGATATCCTGCCCGTAAATGCAACAGGTTGAAAACTTATTCCGCTTAATGTATCAATATTATCAATGGCAAGCTTAACAATTCCTCCGACATGATCATCATTAAATCCTTTCACGATAGTAGGAACAAAGACTATTTTTAAACCCACTTTACGGCAATTTTCGATAGCCTTTAATTTGCTTTCCCAGATTCTTTCACCCCTGGTTCTTCTATGTACTTCATCGCCGATACCATCCAGTTGAAGGTAAAGGGTATGAAGACCGGCTTCTTTTGAACGGTAGGCAAAATCAACATCATTAAATAAAATACCGTTAGTAGCTATTTGAATATGACTGAAACCCAGGTCACGGGCTATGGATAATGCTTCAAAATAATGAGGATATATAGTCGGTTCTCCACCGGAGAATTGCACGATACGGCAATTTGTCGGTTCCATATTACGCAGGGTCTGAAGCATTTTTTGAACCTGTTCAATAGTAGGTTCATAGAGATAACCTGATGTATTTGCATTAGCGAAGCAAATAGGACAGGTAAGATTGCATCTGTTCGTCAGGTCAATATTGGCAAGCCCGGTGTGAGAGGTATGCATATTGCAAAGACCGCACTGGCTAGGGCACACCGTGGCATTTGTTAATGCAGGATTGGCAATACCACGATTATCACCAAATTGCCATTGCTCCAATTTGTAATAAAGTCTCGCATCTGAATACAGTAAATCCCTGAATTCACCATGTTCAGCACATTCCTTTTTCATGTATACTTTGCCATTTTCTTCATATTTAATTGCTTCAATTAAAGTTGTACACTCGGGACAAAGCGAGAGTGTTTTTTTAGGTAAGCCTGTGGTAATGGGCTCAATGTCAGTTCCTGTATAGGTAATAGTGGGTTGCTGTAAGGACCATTCTTCTTCCTTGAAAATAAAACTTGATATTTTGGATGCAATAGCTCCCATTGTTATACCTCGCTTTTAGATATTAAACGTATAACATACTTCTTTTCTAATAAAAAGTCAAATACCTGTCTTAACCTTATACCAATAATTCATCTATAGTGAGTAACATTGTACTTCTATCATAGGCGACTATTTTATTTTCTGGAATATCCATTCTTATAGCATCCACCGGACAAGCTTCCACACAATATCCGCAATAAATGCATCTGCTTAAATCGATATCAAATGATACGGCATATTTTTCTATCATGGTATCAGCTTTTTCACCAGCCACAAT
>MFGW01000164.1:9873-16813 GCA_001780385.1 Candidatus Fischerbacteria bacterium RBG_13_37_8
AAATAAAAAACCTTCTGCACCAAGATAAGGTACCTGGTAACTGCCCAGAAAAAATACTACGGTTAATGATGAAATCAATATGGTTTCAATAAAATCGGTAAACATGAACATGCCAAATTTTAAGCCGCTGTATTCAACAAAATACCCTATAATTTCTGATTCCCCTTCCGGGAGATCGAAAGGAATACGTTTGGTTTCAGCAATTCCCACTACAAGAAATAGAATAAAACCCAGTGGTTGCAGAAATATACCCCATTTGGGAAGAAAACCGAATAAAAGTTCACCTTGCTTTTCTGAAATTACTTGCAAATTGAAACTTCCATATACCATGACGACAGCTATGAGAATAGCACCCAGCGCAAATCCAAATGATATTAATTGAGCCACTCCGCGCTGACTGGCAATTATTGCGTATTTATTGAATGAAGACCACCCGCCAAGAATGATGCCGTATACACCAATGGATACCGCTGCAAAAATAAATAAAACGCCTACATTTAAATTTGCCACCTGCAAACTGATTTCCCTGCCGCCAATTTTTAAGATACCGCCGAAGGGAATACAGGCAAAAGCAACCAGTGCAAAAAATACTGAAATGAGTGGTGCGAGATTATGAATAAACTTATTACCAAAGGGCGGGGTAGTATCTTCTTTTGTCATCATTTTGACTGCATCCGCAATAATGTGAAAGAGTCCCCATGCACGAAATTTAAAAATATTTGCCCTGTTTGCTCCTATCCTGTCCTGCATTACGGCACTTTCTTTTCGCTCCATCCAGGTTAATATGCTTGCTAATCCCATCACAAATGAATATACAATTACTGCAAGTATCAATTTTATAATAATATCCAGTAGCATGATAACTCCTTATTCGTTTCCATTTAGCTTTAATCCATGCATTCCAATTTTCTGATAATCAAGGCTCTCAAAATGCTTGTACTCTTTACTTAGTTTTTTAAGAATGTCTTGTTCATTGTTGTATGGCATGATTTTTCCCATTTCTTTTGCAAGTTCCACAAGAATCTGCCAATCAATTTTAGATTGATGCAGAGGAGAAAATGCTTGTTTTATTTTTTGAATTCTCCCTTCAAAATTAATAAAACTTCCGCATTTTTCTGCAAAGGTAGCAGCCGGAAGCAGGTAATTCACCAGTGGGGTGGTTTGATTTTCATTTGAGAATTGTCCTATCACCGTCTCAACTTTTTTTAAACACTGGAGAATATGCTCTTCTCCGTACGCTTTTACTATATCCTGACCAATGATGAACAGGCATGAATAAGCGCCATTTTTTGCTTTCTCTAAAAGTTCGTCGGTTGAAGCAACGCCAGAATTTGTTATTATTAATTCAGCGCCTTTTCTATTGGGGAATTTATCTTCTTTAATCAGGAAATCATCATGGTACAGATCAGGAGAAACAGCGGAGAAATGAATATCAGTAATACCGAGATTGGTAAAAAATTCCTTGCTTACGAATAAATCTTCGTTTGTAAGGTGTGGAGAGAGAATGACGCCGATAGATGAGGAATCTCTTTTTGTGAGAGAGGCAAGCAATTGAGCAATCTCAAAATATGCTTCATTCCATGAAACAGGAATAAAAGAGCCATTTTGTCTTTTTTGAGGTTCATGGATTCTTTTCTGGTCAATAAAAGTACACCCGTAACGTCCCAGGTCGCAGATCCACCATTTATTTACGTCCGGATTGTAACGCGGTTTCACCCTGAATAATCTTCTGCCATTTCCAAGATACCGTTTATTTTCCTGATGATGTAAATAAATATTGCATCCGCGACTGCATCCCGGACAAATTGATTCCGTGGATTGTAAAAACCAGGCACGGCAGAGAAACCTGAAATCTCCATCTGTTAAAGCACCTACAGGGCAAATATCAGCAACATTGCCGGAATATATATTATCGTAGGGTTGAATATCAAAGATATCAATACAGGCATAATCCCCGCGGCTGAACAATCCCAGTTGCCGTTTGCCGACTATTTCACGGCAAAAACGAATACAAATGGTGCAAAGCACGCATCGTTCCTGATCCAATACAATGTGTGGTCCTATGCGTTTTGCTTTCTGACGCTTGATCTTCTTTTCACGAAACCTGCTTTCATATTTGCCATGTTCCATGTAATAATCCTGCAGTTTACATTCTCCGGATTGATCACATACCGGGCAATCCAGTGGATGATTCACAAGAAGAAATTCCAGGACGGCTCTTCGGGCTTCCTTTACTTTCATAGTATCAGTAAGTACCGTTAATCCTTCCCTGACATATGTTGCGCATGCAGGCATTAATTTTGGCTCACCCTCTACTTCTACAAGACACATTCTGCAATTGCCCGCTACCGTTAATCCCTCATGATAACAAAAATGAGGAATCTCAACTCCCACTAAACGAGCTGCCTGTATTAAATTTTTTCCGCTCTCTACCTGTACTGTTTTTCCGTTTATCTTTACCTTGACCTTTTCCATGTCATTAACCTCTTTTAAATGATGCCTTCGAACAGGCATTCCTCATGTCAATTATAATATATCAAGTTTATTCCGGATATTACATTTTCCTTCAATAATATGGTATTCAAATTCATCACGAAATTTTGTGATAAAACTTTGCACCGGTCCACAGAGAGCATCCCCGAAAGCACATATTGTCCTGCCCATTATGCCCGGAATAAAACTGAGCATAATTTCCAAATCGTCTGTTTTGCCTTTGCCGTGCAAAATTCTTTCAAGAATATTTTTTATCCAGTGAGAACCTGAACGGCATGGAGTGCATTGACCGCATGATTCCTCGGCATAAAATTCTGCTATATTGAACAATGCTTCCACCATGCACACCCTGTTATTCATTACTATTATGCCAGCAGAACCAAGCATGGAACCTGCTTTTGCTACAGATTGACAATCCATTGCTATATCACACTCGCGTGCCGCTAAAACAGATGCAGATATCCCTCCCGGGATCACTGCTTTCAATTCACCGCCCTTTATTCCCCCTGCATGCTCATATAATATCTTTTGCAGTGAAGTACCTACCGGTAATTCATATACACCGGGATTATTTACATGTCCGCTGACCGCATACAGTTTTGTCCCGCCATCTTTCGACACTCCTATGCCGGCAAACCATTCCCCTCCATGTTCTATTATAGACGGTACACATGCAATTGTCTCAACATTATTTACTACTGTCGGACAATTAAATACTCCCACTGCTGCTGGAAAAGGCGGCCGTATTCGTGGCATCGCCCTCTTCCCTTCCAATGATTCAATAAGTCCTGTTTCTTCTCCCGCTATATAAGCACCAGCTCCTCGATGCACATATATTTCCAAATTAAAATTACTTCCGAGTATTGAAGCGCCCAGATAATTTTTCGCCTTCGCTTCCTGAATAGCTGTCTTCAATATTGCTATAGACTCTATGTATTCATTCCTTATATATATATAAGCCGCACTTATTCCAACTGCATACGAAGTAATGGCTATTCCTTCAAGGAGCATATGAGGGTCTAACGTCATGATGTACCGGTCCTTAAAAGTACCCGGTTCTCCTTCATCTGCATTGACGCAGAGATATTTCAGCTTATCACTATCTTTTGGAACAAAACCCCATTTCACTCCTGCCGGAAATCCTGCCCCGCCTCTTCCCCGCAAATTAGATTTCTTCACTTCGTCCATTACCTGCTCCGGGTTCATCTGCTTTATCGCTTTTTCGAGTGCTTTGTAGCCTCCATTCTTTATGTATGCTTCTATAGTATTGGAATTCTTTATGTCCCAGTTTTTAGTCAATATACGTATCGGTTCTTTTGCCATGATCCCTATCCTAATTTAGTAAGTAATTCATCTATATATTCAGGAGTAACATTATAATGATATGCTCCATTTACGATAATTACCGGCGCTTTTTCGCAAGCACCTGTGCAGGGTGTTCTATATAATGAAAATTTACCATCCCGCGTCGTTTCGTTTACAGATACCCGTAATTTTTTCGCAAGGTAATGCAACAACTTGCCTCCACCTTCAATACAACAACTTAGATTATAACAAACATATATCTTATGATGTCCAACCGGAGCATTATAAAAAAGTGAATAAAATGTTGTTACTTCCCGTACCTGGGTGGGAAAAATATCAAGTAATTCCGCAATTTGCTGTTCTGCCTCAGGAGGAATAAATCCGAATTTATCCTGTATGATATTAAGAGCTGGTAATAAGGCAGCTAATTTCGTTGAGTAGTCATTTGTCAATGCTGTTAACCTATTTTTTAATTCTTCATCCAGAACGAATGCTTCATTCATCTGTCTAATTCTCCACCAATCATATTTATTGAACCGAAGGTAGGAATAACGTCGGCAACCATTAGTCCTTTAATCATGACAGGAAGAGCTGAAAGAATTGCGAAACAAGGTGGTCTTACATGAATCCGGTATGGTTTGTCTTCACCCTTACTTACAAGGTAAAAACCAAGTTCGCCATTTGCAGCTTCTACAGGAAAATATACTTCTCCTTCGGGTGGTCTTATTCCATGCTTATTCATTATTAATTTAAAATGCTGCATAAGTGCTTCAATATTCGTATAAACTTCTTCTTTTGGTTCTAAAACAGCGCTTTTATCTGAAGAACATATATCTCGAATTTTCTCTGCATCAATTCCTTCAAGGGTATTTGGTAAAAGAAGTTTTAAAGTATCTTTATCTTCTGGAACCAGGCCTTTTTTTGCCATTTCAATTATTTTTGCAGGTTCATATTCAAGACCTTCTGTTGTCGGAAGACTGCTCGGTATTTTTTCAAATGCTTGTTCAATAATGCGAATGCTTTGAATCATTTCTTCCATACGCACAAGGTACCGGTCGAAATTATCTCCATTCTCACCCACCGGTATTTCAAAATTCATTTCATTGTATACGAGGTAGGGAAATGCTTTTCTGACGTCATAATCAACGCCAGTGGAACGCAGACAAGGTCCGGTGAATCCCCATGCAATTGCATCCTCAGGTGAAACAATCCCTACTCCTTTCATCCTGTCAATAAAAATACGATTCCCGGTCAGTAGTGCATGCGTTTCTTTAATAACTTCTTTTACTTTGTCAAGTGCATTTAATGTTTTTGTCGTAAATCCATTTGGCAAATCTGCTTTTAATCCGCCAATCCTTGTATAAGCATTTGTTACCCGGGCTCCTGTTACATCTTCAAGTAATTCATAAAGATATTCTCTTGCTTTCATTGCATATAAAAATACTGTGAAAGCACCTAGTTCCATTGCAGCAGCTCCGATACAGGTTAAATGATCTGCTATTCTTGCAAGTTCACTCATTATTACCCGGATATATTTGCATCGGTCAGGTATTTCAAGCCCAAATAATTTTTCGACTGCTAAAACATAACCAACATTATTTATTATTGGCGAACAATAATTAAGCCTGTCGGTATACGGAATTACTCCATTCCAAAATCGATTTTCACAAGTCTTTTCAAATGCACGATGCAGGTATCCTATTTCCACCTCGGAATTAATAACTAATTCTCCGTCAAGCTCAAGAATAATTTTTATTATTCCGTGCATCGAAGGATGAGAGGGTCCCATATTCACCAATAGATGATGTTTACCATCTATCTTCTCTTCAAATAGTTCAATTCCTTCCTGAAAATCCTTTTTATCTTCTTTCTCTTTTTTCATACCTCTACTCACTATTATTTCGGATTTGCACTGTTAATATTTAGTTTTCACTTCACGCATCTGAATGCGAGGGAATTGTTTCTTCAATGGAAAATCTTTTCGCAGGGGATGTCCTTCAAATTCATCATACATCAATATTCTTTTCAGATCAGGATGATTCTTGAATATAATTCCAAACATATCAAATACTTCGCGCTCGAACCAATTTGCTCCAGGCCATATGCTGGTTATGCTGTCAACTTCTGCTTCCATTTCTTCAACCGGTACTTTTATTCGCAAGCGCAGTTTTAAAGTAAGTGAAAGTATGTGATAAATTACTTCAAATCGAGGTTCACTTCCGAGATTATCCACGGCGGTAATATCAACAAGCATGTTGAACAATGTATTTTTATCAGTCTTCAAAAATGTCATTACCTGTTTCAATCCTTCCTTTCGAATAACAATAGTATCGTCATTGCGAAATGAATGTGTTGAAATAACAAAATTGGGGAATTTTTCTTTCACAAATTTTATTAATGCTGATTCAACTGCCATTAGAATAACTCCTGTTTTTGAGAAGCAATTTTTTTCTGCAGAAGCATAAGTCCTTCCAGTACCATTTCCGGTCGCGGCGGACATCCTCCGATATAAACATCCACGGGTATTATTCTATCAATACCTTGTACAGTAGCATAGTTATCGTAAAAACCACCACTTGTGGCACATACACCAAATGAAATTACCCATTTCGGTTCCGCCATCTGTTCCCACACTTTTCGTAATACGGGTGCGATCTTATGATTTACTGTTCCTACTACTAATAATAAATCAGATTGACGCGGTGAAAAACGGGGCCACCCTGCTCCAAAACGATCTATATCATAGTGTGCACAGGAAACTGACATGTATTCCATACCACAGCATGCGGTGACAAAGGGATAAGAAAATATTGAATATTTTCTTGCCCATCCTAACATTTCATCTAATTTTGTTGTTAAAAATCCTGCTTCTCCACTCATTTCCAATCAAACCCACCTTTTTTCCAAAAATATGCAAAACCAAATATTAAGATTGCAAAATAAATTGTCATGATCATTAAACCGTATAGACCTACATCAACAAGCGCCAATGCCCATGGAAAGAAAAATGCTGCCTCAATATCAAACAGAACGAATAATAAAGCCACGAGGTAAAATTTAGCAGGAAATATTTCGGGGAGCGGTTCTACTTTTTCAGCGCCGCATTCAAATGGTTCATCTTTTACTGGATTTGGGCGTTTAG
>MFGW01000164.1:16852-17135 GCA_001780385.1 Candidatus Fischerbacteria bacterium RBG_13_37_8
TGACGAAAGAACTGATGATTGCTATCAATAAACCAATACCTTCCATAACGTTATTCCTCGTTATTTAAAAAGTTTCTAAATGTACTATCGCACTAAATAGAGGCATATTATAACTGAACAGAAGTAATATTTCAATACAACAAAATATTAGGGACAGTCACCTATTTTTTTAAAAAAATCAGGGACTGTCCCTAATATTTTGAGGGACTGGGGAATAGGGACTGGGGAATAGGGACTGGGGAACAGGGGACAGGGGACAGTAGGGAGCAGAATAAAAAACGCG
>MFGW01000164.1:17194-17661 GCA_001780385.1 Candidatus Fischerbacteria bacterium RBG_13_37_8
ATTTGCATAGTGCCCATGCTCGTCCGCTGTTTATTCATGTTAATTATAAGCTAAATCCAAGTACGAGGAACTTTGACATCTGTTCTCGAGTTACATCCAAATTCGGGCAGTACAATAATGGTGAGGTTGAACATCCATTTACTACGCCTGCATTGTATAATCCTTCGATGTTAGAACAGAAAATATTTGATGTTAAAACGTCATCAAATATTTCTGTACATGCTACTGTAGGACATGAACCCGGATTAGCTGCTTCCATGGCTGCGCATACGAATTTAGCCATTGCTTGTCGTTGTACATTAAGTATTGGGCAATAAAGTAATGGTGAGGTTGAACAGCCGCTTACTACGCCAGCATTATAAATTCCTTCTATGCTGGAACAGAAAATATTTGATGCTGTTACGTCATCAAATATTTCTGCACATGCTGCGAGAGCGCATGAACCTGGTGATGCTACATTCATTGAC
>MFGW01000164.1:17679-18055 GCA_001780385.1 Candidatus Fischerbacteria bacterium RBG_13_37_8
ATTGCCTGGCGTTGTATGCCCAAAATTGGGCAGTAGAGCATTGGATTTACTGAACATCCTGAGGTTATGCCCAAACTGCGTATTTTTTCAATAAATATGCAGAATGGATTTCCCGAACCTACATCTCCGTATACTCCTACACAAGGTGTTGAACAGGACTCAATACCATAGATGGATATTTCATCAATTCCGCCCTCTATGATATCACCATTTGTTGGGCCATCAGAAGCCTGTACTCGAAGTCGAAGTTGATCCGGATTGTATAGTACATTGGAAGCTTCAGTCCAAACAGCATCATTGTATACATTTCCAATATCCACAAGTGAAGTGAAAAATGTGGTTCCACCGTCATTGGAGAGTGCTATTTTGAAGTAGT
>MFGW01000164.1:18091-21227 GCA_001780385.1 Candidatus Fischerbacteria bacterium RBG_13_37_8
AATAATACCACATGTTAACATAAGCTCCTCCGTATGCACTTGCATCGATAACTTCAGATAACGCAGTGCAGACGCCATTATCAACATCATCTACTCCAACTGAACTGTTATGTGCAGTGAAGAATGCGTTGATTCCGGGAACTGGTGTATAGTCATCCTCAAGTTGGGTGACAACATTGGCATTAGGGTAGAACATATATTCCGGATCACCAACAATCCAATTGCCGGTAGTACAGGTGCTGTCTGGAGCACTGTGAATCCAGCCTGTAGTACCTTCGAAATCGTCGTGATATATTAATGTTAATCCTGAAGTAGGATATGCAGAAGCTTTCACCATATTTGATTCTATATTGCCTGAATTACAATGACCTGAGCCATTGTTGGATGAGTCTTCTGCTCTTACTGCGTAATAATATTGATTCCCAAAGTAAACATTTGCATCTGTGTAGGTTGCTCCGGTTACACAGGTTGCAATTAAATTGGATACTGAAGGAACAAAATTCGGATCTATGCTTCTGTAAATAGTATATGATATGTCAGTTGCTGCTGGGCAGGAAGATGTTGCAGGACTCCACGAGAGAGTAATTGAGCAATTGGCACCAGGTGTGTATGCAGCAGTTTCAATTCCATCGAAGTAAGGCGGTGTTGTGCAGTCAGGTGAATTATTGTCGCAGCTTGTGGGAATAAGAACATTGGAAACGGAGGCATCATCAATATAAATATGTTCATAACTTGCGCCGTAATCAGACATCATCTTGATTTCTAATTTCACTTTTTGTCCTGCAAGATCAGATAAATTGAATCCTCCTGAGGGATCCCAGGTCTTGTCTGCAGCATCTTGTCCGGACCATCCTTCTGTTAGACCAATTTCGTAACAAAGCTCCGGATAATCATTAAAGTCACCTGTTTTGTATAATTTTCCAGTTGTTGGTGTCAGCAAAGTTCGCGCGCCGGTTTCTAAATTGATAGCATGAATATGAGCGCGATCATACCAGACTACACCGCTAAATGCTTCGAAATCGTACCAGGTGTAAAGAGTTAATTCAGCGGTAGCACTGGGTGTAAAAGGTTGAGATTCTATCACATCGCATTCTAAATCAATATATTCTGTTGAATGGAGACTGGCAGTACTTGTGCCGGGATTGGTTCGTGCAGTACTAAGTGTCCATGTACCTGCTGTGACTGTCCAGCCGTCGAAGCCGGTTTCGAATGGCCAATCGATATTACCCAGGTCTGGAACACCGGTTGGCGATCCATTTTTCTTCACCGAATTTGTATTAAAATTACCGCTGTTGCAAGGACCGGTTCCAAGAGTACCTGAATCTTCAGCGCGTACTACATAATAGAATGTCATACCGTAAGCAACATCATTATCCTGGTAAGAAGTGCCAGTGACACATGTTGCTATTTGATTTGCAGCACCAGGAATGAAATTAGGATCCAGGCTTTTATAAACTGTGTATGTTAATGTTGGATTCAATGGGCAGCCGGTGGTTCCTGCTGTCCAATTTACTGTCAGCCCGCAAGAATCGGTTTCATCGTCTGAAATAGTAGTAGCTCCTGCAAATACCGGAGGTAACGTGCAGGTGCCGGTTGCAGTAGCATCATCGCAATTCGAAAAGTCTGATTCACAGTAATCAGGCAACGTCATAGCAGTAACTTTATAAGCATAGGTTATACCGCCATTAACGGTGGAATCTACGTAAGGTGGTGCTGTCACGCAATTCGCTGCTTGCGAGAAAGCAGTTCCCGGGCAGGCTTCGTCGTCCCTATAAATATTGTAACAATCAGCTCCGGTAACAGTAGCCCAATCTATCGTAATTTCATTAAGGTCGGTAGAGGTAGCAGAGGCTCCTGTGGGAGGATTTGGCGTTGTGGGGCACATCGCAACCTGGTCGAACCATGTATCTTGTTGAGAATTGCCACTGATCAAATCACGGCCGTCGCACCAGGTTATCAATGCTGCTGTTCCACTCACTGAGTGAATATCATAGTCGCCGCAATAGCATGCTTGCAAACCTGGATCGGGTTGAAGTGGTTGCGGACTGATTACATCGCTAATCACGTCATCGTCTTGCCAGAACTGACCTGCATTATTGGAGATTCTGCCCCAGCGTTCGTAGTTTGTTCCATTCGTTGAATTGCGCCTGTCATACCAGGAAACAAGTATCTGACCCGTGGATGTTGCTGTCAACGAAGGCATCCATTGCTCAGTAGTTGTAGTATCCTGATTCATTTTCTGTGGCGCGTACCATGTATCTCCATTGTCCGTGGAACGTACATAATAAATGTCACCATAATCACCACTTGCTCCTGCTGAAGCGTAGGCTAAGTGAACTGTATTAGCCGGACCTACGGCAGTTTGACCCCAGCCCATGTGCCGCCAGATCGGCGTTACTGCACAAAACCAACCACATGCTACTGAACCGGGTCCTGTGAATCCAGTACCTGTATATACTGTGCTCCATGTTGCGCCTCCGTCAGTGGATCGGAACATATAATTTGTGCGTGTACTTGCACAACCTCCTGTTCCTTCATCCATGCCAGCAAGAAATACCGTACCGTCCGTTCCAGGACTGACAGTTAAATTCATGTTCCGAACGAATACACCGGTCAAATCAATAGGGGTAGACCATGTCGTGCCGTTATCCGAATAAGTAACGTTGATTCCTTCAGTAGTGTTAAAATCGTTAAACGAAACATACATACGACCGTAGTAAGGGCTTCCAGAATTATTATCCACCCACATTAATGGACGATCATCGAATCCTCCGTTATGAGGGCAGGCTCCTACTGTCCAGGTTATTCCATCCGTTGATTCCCATGCACCAATACCCTGTCCGCCGCATCCTGTCGTCAAACCAGTGGCATACCATTTGCTCAGTGCTTTGTTGTACACTACCATTGGATTACCATAGTTTGTTCCATGACCAGTGGCGAATGGACTTGGATTCAATCGTGTAAAAGTTAGTCCGCTATCTGTTGAATAGGAACCATTTGCGTAACCTCCTGCTCCTCCTATTGCAGCAGGACTTGTGTTGTAGATAACAAAAATAGTGTTCCCTTCGCCCCATACCATGCTAGCTGCTTGCGTTACACTAGGATATGGATCTGTTCCACTCGTAATTGTATTAAC
>MFGW01000164.1:21295-38984 GCA_001780385.1 Candidatus Fischerbacteria bacterium RBG_13_37_8
TTGCAGGAGCTTCTAAACCGCACTGCTGTCTTATTCTCGATGCTCGCAGATTCATCTGCTTCTCTAAGCCTTGTGCCATCATCTTTGAACAATTAATGTTATCCAGTGGATCAGCTTTTTCTATTGACCAGGATTCATTTTTAGTCGATTTAGCTTGAGCATTATCTACGCAACTTGCGCTTATCAGCAAGAACACTGCAACAACTACCATTGCCTTACATAAGCTTAAAATATCCTTTTTGAAAGCTCTGTTCATTTTACCTCCTTGTTTATTTTCTCATTACCTGAGATGTGAAAAATAGCGTACCTTCAATGCTGCATTTTAATAATCTTGACAAGTTTTGACGTGTATTTTTCCCATACCATCTTATTGCCTTAGATTGTTGCATTTTGCAGACAAACATTCACCGCCAGGAAATTCTTTTGTATGAAAAATGCAGCTTCTTTTTTTTTGCACACCAAATTTCTAATTTACTATGATATTACTTTTTTTTGACCTTGTCAACTTTTTGAAATGTATCTATTCAGGTTTTTTCTTCCAAAAAAATGGAACCGCAGAGGACACTGAGAAAGCATGGAGAAATGCAGAGAATATGCAATATTTTCTATAAAAAAAAGGCGGGTAGTATTACCCGCCTTTATTGTTTTTAAATGATCATTTAGAGAGTAAATCCGAATCCATTGACCAGGAATTTTGCCATTTGTTCACGAGTCACCAAATTATTTGGGCAATACATGAGTGGCGAAGTTGAGCATCCGTTTACAACTCCTGCATTGTAAAGAGCTTCGATGAATGGGCAGAAGGGATTGCCTGAAGTGACATCGGTAAATATATTTGTACAGCTTGCGGTAGTACATGAACCGGGATTTGCTGATTCTAAGCCAAGACAGATGAATTTTGCCATAGCCTGTCGATCCGTATTAATCGCAGGGCAGTACAAAAGTGGACTGGCTTGACAACCGCTGACGATGCCTAATTTATAGAGCGCTTCAATTGAGCTGCAGAATGGATTGGTATTTGGCACATCACCAAAGAGCTGCCCGCATGAAGTGGTTATGCATGCACCATAATTCGAGCTATTCATGGCGAAACATATGAATTTAGCCATTGCTTCGCGCATTACATTACTCGATGGACAATATTGAGTAGCGGTACATCCAGAAGTGACGCCGGAGTGGAGCAATGCTTCGATTAAGCCGTAGAACAAATTGTTAGTAGGAACATCGCTGAAGCTTTCACCTACGTGGTAGGTGTAATCAAAAGAATTTGGTCCATAACCAGTTGCGGAAGCATTTTCTGTAACAGTAAAATCCCAGTGCAGGCCGGGTCTATTGGCAAATGGTGCGGTTAGCGCATAGCAATTCGTGCAGGTTTGATGACCGCCCACTGCAATATTAGGATAAGAAGCATTTGCATCGGTAATGTTAATGGTAGCATCTGAGGTAGTAAGAGTACCGGTTACAGAAGAAGCGGCTGAAGTTCCTGTATTTTCAAGTGTTCCGACCAATGCCGCATTTTCATCCGGTTCGATGATACCATTTCCTCCATCATTCACCACAGGCTTTGCGTTATTGTATGGCTGTAATTGTGGTGCAGGTATGCAGGAATCAGTACGTACATCACATCCTTCGTATTTTACATTGGTCAATGTCATGTCATCAATATAAATATTTTCGTAACTGCCTCCTTCATCGGTAAACATTTTCAGTTCTAACCGTAATTTCTCACCTGCAAGGGCTGCCAAATTAAATCCACCCGAAGCCAACCATGTTCTGTCAGGTGTTGTAGCTTGACCTGCCCATCCTGGTGTTGTTCCGATCGCGTTGCAATATTCAGGATAGTCGTACCATGGGCCGGTTTTGAACAATTTGCCCAATGTTGGTGTGAGAAGCGTTCGATCGCTGGTTGTTGAATTCACTGCATGAATTTGAGCACGATCCCACCAATATCCATTGTTTATATGCTCGATATTGTACCAGTTATAGAGAGTCAATTTAGTTGCAGCAGTCGGTTCAATTTCAGGAGACATGATTACATCGCATGCCAAATCAGTCAATTCAGATGAATGTAGACTTGCAGTGCTTCCACCCGGATTGTAGCGTGCAGTGCTTGATTCCCATGTGCCCTGCGAAATAGTCCAGCCTTCCAGACCGGTCTCGAATGGCCAATTCACGGTGCCCGTAGTGATATCTATTTCATGGAGTAATCCGAAGGTATCCTCTGCGGCAGGATTTTGTCCGGTTGATTGCACCGAGATATTGTACGTGCCGGTTTCCAGGCAGGTTGCCTTGGTTACGCCTGCTCCGATAGTAGCGTTAAAGGTAGTGTTGACTGTTCCGCCAACGGGAATATTACCGACGTTAATTGGCATTGGAGTAGTAATAGAGAGGAATGGACTGGCAGCAGTAATGGTAACATTGGTATTTTGAGCAATTGCAGTACCGACGTTCTGGATTGTGACACCGATTGTTGCAGATTCGCAATTGTCCATGTATGCATCGTTATCACCGCCCGTAATGCTTTGTATCGAAGCGCTTCCATACACGTAAGCAGCGCAGGATGTGCACGGAACCGGAACCGCCGAGGCACAATTACTTAATGGTCCTGTACAAGCAGGATTTGAACCAACAGCCTGTATCGTAAAATAATAGGTGCTTCCATTGAGTGTTTGATTATCAGTATACGTTGTGCCTGTTACCGTAGCGATAATTACACTGCCAAAGTCACAACCCATTATGCCAACGGTTCTGAATACCCGGTAATTAGCAGCGCCGGCAACTGCAGTCCATGATAAAGCAATGCTGTTGCTGCCGGGAGTTGCTGTTAATACAGGGGCGGTATTAGGTGTGGTGCAACCGCTGTTTTGTGGAGTCGGGGTTGCGCAAGCTATTGCATGCCGGTTAAATGCAGCGTAAATAGCAGTCATGTGCGGTGTGCCATTATTCACATTACCGTCATCATCATCAGCAGCAATCCAGTTTGGATAAGCATTGACAGCTGCGCAGCCGCTGACAGTACTTGGGCAGGTACATGAGTACCAGCTTGTAACATTATTATGACCTCGCAATGCAATTGATTCACCGACAGCGAAGGCAGTGAGTGAATCCATATTAAATGGTGCTGCCTGGAGGTCGCGTGCCGCAAGATCCCATCCTACTTGAGCAGGGGGGACACCTTCACAATGCGTTTCTTTCCCGCAGGGAGTTCCTCCACCAGAAGTACAGATAACGCAGGTGAAATTAATGGGCGTATCAGGATCAGTGCCTGTATGCTTCATGTAATCAATATCACGAACACCGGTGCATGAGGTACAACATTCTGAGCTGTGGTAACCGCTGCAGTTAGAACCGTAGTTAGTACCGGGATCGGTAGGACAGGTATTCCAAATACCGCAACCTGCGCCTGCTGTCCAGAGAAAGCCTCTCCCAATACAGGAGTTATGGAGTCTGTAAGCTGCTGCCAGGTCAGCTATAGCTTCATTAGGACTACTTCCAGATGGTGCTCCATCGTTATAATCAATGCCATGTCCCCATTCATGATCAAAGATAGCTGCTATTTCACCAGTGTTGCGACAACCACCTCCGGAACGATAAAAGTTAATAGTTCCGTTATAGTATGCATTGCAGGTGCTCGGGATATTCACATTGCAGGAAATAGGGGCGTCGAGCCATGAAAGATTAAGATAATTCCTTGCTTGTCTGTTTCTATACGTAACTTCAAGTGCACAGGATTTAGAGGACATTGTATCTCCGGCAGAATGTCCGCTCGGCACAGTGCAGTCATGATCACCGTTCGCTCCAGCTAAATCAATATCCCCTGTTGCTGATGTTTCAAGAATCGTCCCACAACTATCGGTGCCCATTTCTACGTACAAACCATCAAGCGAAGTAACTGCTACTCCTGATGTGTAATTATACATACCGCCGAAATTAGTATAATTATTTGGAGAAGGAAAACCCGTGTTCATATAGGCTGCCGGAGTATCTGCTACGGCACAACCGTCCGGGCAACATCCATCATTGCTCAACGGGTATATACTGCCTACTATTTTTTTGATCATATAAGCATTCGTGTCGCGCAATGAAATTAATTTTCCTATATGCGCATCCACTAGCATTTCCCATGTATTAACGTAACCTTCTCTTTGAAATGTAAAATTCCATACTAATGCATGGTCATATCCTTTGCCTGCTGCGCCATCCCATTTGGGATCGAGTTGGATAATTTCAAGATGTGATTTCTTGATTAATTTGTCAGTTGGAAGCTGTCCGCCGATATAATCGAATCCTGTTCGCAATGCCTGCCCCAGATTGACCGCTGGATTTGTCGCAAGATTAATATCTCCCCACTTTTCTACTCCCCATAAGATAAGATTCCCATGATTTATAACGAAGGTAATTCTTGAATCTTTCACAGGAATTCCATTTATATGGCGCGAAATATTCACATGCCATAAGTAATCCGCAGGATGCGTGGTTCTGAAACTGCCTAATTCATTTAAATTAATATTCAACAGTGAAGCGTTTTTACTAACATGCTGCATCACTATTTCATTCACTACTGCTTCGGTAATTTCTGTTACCGGGTATCCTAATGATTTCGAGAGTGATTCCATCGTGATATGGTTTGACATACCTGTGCCCGGAATTATAGGAATAACTGTGTAGATACCTGATGGTCTGCCTGAGCGCGGGTCAAAATAAGCATAGGCATCTTTATTATTTGCCAGAAATGAACTCCATTCGTCACGGTTGGATAACTGATTGAAAATTTGATCCAGCGATTTCTCGGATGAACTTATATAGATCTCATCAATACTGAATTCCTTTGCTTCAATCGGATTCAGTTCTTCTCTCACTTTAAATCCATATGCTACCAGTGATGTTATTGTTATTGCTATCACCAGTAAGCAAAGAAGAATTACACTGCTTTTTCTAACTTTCGAATACATTTAAGACCTCCTTTTCTTGTTATTTTTAAAGTTTAGTATAGCATATATTATGGATAAATCTTACCAATAAGTCAATACTATATTGTCATTATGAGTCCCGCGTTAGCGGGACGTGATAATCCTTGATGCTTGTTGCGAGCATTTCGAAGAAATGCGTGGCAATCCCTACCGGTCTATGCTTATATTCCGGTAGGGATTATTACGCTTTGCTCCGCAAAGCTCATAATGACAAAGAGACCGCGATTGTTACGTTTGCCTCCGGCAAACTCACAATGACAGACAGGAGGCATTGCTATGTTTTTATATTAATGAGCAGACTGATAGCGATGATAGCGAGGAATATATTTGGCATCCATGCTGCAAGAGGTGGCGGAAGAATGCCAATATAACCGATGCTTTTTGAAAATGCCATGAATGCCCAGTAAAAAATACCTGTAATTAAACTGATGCCGATACCATAGAGTGCACCTTTTTTTCCCATCATAAATGAGAAGGGAAGACCGATAAGCGTCATGATGAGCGATGCTAAAGCAAAGGACGGTTTGTTGTAAAAATCAACCCGCAACTTGGTGATATCATATCCCTTTTTGGCAAGTTTCATCATATATGTATATAATTCAAGAAAGCTCATTTGTCCCGGTAATTTAAATTCAGTTCTAAAATAATTCATATCTTCGGGCAAAAGTATTCGGAAGAGATTTTTTTTCTTGTACAATACTTTATTATCTTCCAACGTATAACTTTCAGCCGAATGAAGGTACCATAGTTTATCATCAGCAGATGCATATTCAGCGAATATGCGTTTTTTTAATTGCCAGGTATAATCGCTGAATTGTAATATCTGAAATTTATAGAAGATATTTTTATCGGAATCCAGAAATGCATAATTGTACAAATAATTTTTTTCACCAAAAACCCAATTATTGACTGATGATTCATAAGAGACTTGTGGTAATCCTCTGATTTCCCTGCGGAGATTTGTAGCTTTTTTATTGGTTGAAGGAAGAATGTATTCCTGCAGAGCAAATTCGAATGAACTGATTAGCAATCCAGCGGCAAGTATGGGGAGACAAATTCTATACAAGCTAATGCCATTTGCTTTTATCGCAGTAATCTCATTATTACGTGACAAGATGCTGAGAGATACCAGTACACCTGTCATAGCTGCCAGTGGAATGATAAGATAAAATACATTCGGCGCGTAGAATTTTAGATACCGCCACAGGACTATAAAGGGTACATTATTGGCGATTAAATCATCCATTAAATCAAACGCTTCCACTACAAGAAATATCAACAGGAATGCAATTACGGCGAGGAAAAAATACCGGAAAAATTCGCGCAGGAAATATTTATCGAGCACCCATAAGCTGAAAAATGATACTTTCTGTATACGAATTCTGACACGTACTTTTCGTGCCCCATATGATTTTTCAGGTACTTCAGCTTTTGCGACGACAACTCTTTTAGTGACTTTTGGCAGTAATGATCGCAGGAAAATTTTAATATTTTTAAATAAGATGAGAGAGATTAATATGAATGACAAGATGATGTTGGCGAGCCATGCACCCAGGAAAGGAGAGATATATCCTTTATCGGAAAAACGTTCACCCGAAATAAGTAACATGTAATATATTAATATAATAATGATGCTTATTGAGTAGCCTGAGAACCGGTTGACGCGATGTTGCTGGCGAAAGAAAATGAAACCCACCAGGGCAAATACCAGACAGGCAAATGGTATTGAAAATTTTTTATACCATTCAACGGCTAGGTTATTGTAAGGCATATTGTTCCGTTTGCGTTGCTTAATTTCCTTCGATAGTTCGGCGAGAGTCATTTCTCTATCGCTTTTATGAGAACGAGTGGACGGAAAAAAGCTTGAAGCATTGACAGGAATTTCGTAAGCTGAGAATTTTGCATAATCATATTTGCCTGGTTCCGGATTCTCATGCCAGCTTCCATTATTCAAATGCAATAAAATTCTTTTATTTTTATCATCCGCAAAAGCATATCCGCTATCGGCTAATATTATTCTATATTTTTGCTCTTCAATATGATAGAGGACAAATATTTTTTTCCATTCGCCTTCCCTGGATACTTCATCTATATATAAAGTAAGGTCAGGAAAATCACTATAAAAAACACGTGGTTTAATTTCGGTCGTAGCTTTCGTCGTGAGTATTTTATACATCAGGTTGACAAGGGAATTATTAGCTTTAGGTGTAAGATTAATCATGAAATAGGAGCTTGCCGCCCAGCAGATAAGCGCAATAAATAATAATGGCAGGAAAAGTCGGATGGTGCTTAATCCAAGATTTCTCATGATAATAATTTCAAAATCGGATGATAACCTGCCCAGACCGACAAGCAATGATAGCAGGAGTGCCATTGGAATAGTAAGGACGAGAAGAGGCGGCAGGGAATAAGAAACAATCAAGAGTAATTGACTGTAATCAATGCCTTTGGTTATGAGAATTACCGTTATATCTATTATGGTGCCTGATAAAAGAAGAAAGGTAAAGGTAAGCAGGCTAATAAAAAAGTGCGGGGTTATTTCTTTAATGATGTATTTACTGATTATTCGCATTATTAATCTATGAGTAAAATTATCTGAAATTTACAAGAAATTTGCAAGGCACAAAAGTGTAGGAGCGGACACATGGGTCTGCCCTCAAAGGCACAAATATACTATGCATAGTCATTAGTATAATCCGAATTTCTTTATATTAATAGTGCCGCTTGATTCTGGAAAAGCAGTATCAGCATTGATCAGAATAAAGAATGAAGTAATATTTTGAAGATTGGATTTTTGTTCAGTTCCTGAAATTTGATAAAAATTATCAAAGGGGATAGTTATTTTTTGCCATTGCTGTTCAAGGAGAAAGGTGTGCTGATAAATTGTTTCAATATGATTATGAGAAGTACGGAATTGGAGTGAGAAACGCATACGTTTGATTCCTTTTGCTTCCATAATAAATCCATGGTAGGCGGAAAAATCCATATTCTCTCTTCGGGCAAGCGCTGTCCAGAAATTTTTATCATGCTGTGATTCTTCTTTTAAATGAAAATTGAAATTAACCTGCCATTTATTTTCTTCAGTCTGCTCATAGTTTTGTTGGGCAGTGGATTGTTTATTTTTTTCGATATGAAAATAGTTTTCGGCATTGAATAATTTTTTCGTCATTTTACTATCTGGTTCTTTTTTATTAATTTTTTGAATGTCAATAAAGAAGGGATTAGCAGTAATCCATGGAAGATAAGAGAAATGGTTTTGTGAAATAAATAGTTCTGAGCGGTATACACCTGGCTCATTAATTTGAACCGACAGTTGCTTTTGTGTGTTATGAATAATTTTTTTGTAGAGAGTACCATCTTTTATAATTATGATATCGGTGGCAAAGGGAAATGGGAGAATGAAAACAAGGGAACCGCCTGTTTGATGTGAGGAGCCTCCCATTTCAATTTTTTGTCCATCTTTTTGCAGGTAATAATTTTCAAATCCATTTGCTGAAGCTAATGATTCTATGACGCTGAAAAAATTTCCTGCACGCAGCGCTGAAATAATGGCAGCGGCATCTGAATGGGTATTATTCCTGAGTGTATGATCAGTTTTTATATACAGCGTAAGTATTTTAAACATTGTTAGGTAGGAAGGTATTTTCACGCGGTAGCTTTTGGAGAGAGAGAGCTTAGCATGTGCATCCAGAGCATAGATGCCGAAATAGTGTCCTTTAGTGAGAAACAGGTCCCATTGTTTCATTTCTTTTTGCGGGTAGGGAAATAAAGATGTTAAAGCATAGACAGGACTGAATAGATAGCGTAACGGAAGAAGTGCAGTTTTCAAGAGCGAGGCGTTTTTAGCGCTGTCATAGGAATTAAGGATTTCAATGCCGTTGAAATTTTCAATATTCCAATCTGACCATGGTATTTTTGAATCGAAGGGATGAGAAATGAAACAAATACCTTTATCTCGCATTATTTCATTAATAGCTTCCTGTGGTTCAGGTGGGTAAATATACTCAGGAATTTTATAACCTATAGCTGTCATGTGACCACTGTACAGGGAAAATTCAGAGGCGCCGATGAGTAAAATATTATTTAGATATTGAGTAGTATTGGAGGATTTGAAGTTAGGTCGACCATGGTCAGTGAGAATTACAAAATCAAGATTTGCTTGAGAAGCAGCTCGGGTAATTTCATGAATATCACCTCCGCCATCGGAAAAGAGTGAATGTACGTGGTATGCTCCTTTCAGATAAAGAGGAGGTAAAGGATTGTCGTTCTTTTCTTTGTGAAATGAGAGAATGAGATAAAGTTGAATTACTAACAGGCACAGGAGGATTATGAAAATAATTTTGAAGAGTTTCTTCATGTTTTAAGTATAGTAATTCAAAAATAGATTCTGGTCAATTGGATCAAGGGGTCAGGTCTTGGGATTTGAAGTTCCAAAGGAACCTCAAATCCCAAGACCTGACCCCCCTCCGCAAAAAAAAAGGGGTGAACTATACATAGGTTCACCCCTTGGTTTATAGTTTCTTGATGCATTAATTACATGAAGTAGTATTTTGAGGAGCACATGGGGTTGTGGCAGCTTGTGGAATTTGCACTCCGTTAGAATCGAAACCGTACGAACCTTCGTTTGTTGAATTTTTAGGTACAATCAGATAAAAGTAACTTCCGGTGCTTTGCGGTGTAGTAGTAGAGGTACCTGTTATATTACAATTCAGGTCATCATGATTGTACGCTGTAATTGGTAAAGTACCACGATACAATTCATACCCATCGAGCTGGCAGGTTCCGGCTACGGCAGTCCAACTAAGGTTTAAGTTGGTGCCTGATTTCGCAACAGCAAGATTATTCAGGACGCGTCCTGGAAGTCCAACAGAACCGCAGGTATCGGATTGCGCATCGCATCCCTGGTATTTCACATTAGTGATGTACATATCATCGAGGTAGACGCCTTCACCTGCGGTGAGATCATCGGTCATGTATTTAATTCGCAGTTGGAATTGTTGTCCGTTGTATGTACCGAGATTAAAGAGAGAGTCGCCCCATGTAGTTCCGGTGCCTGACCATCCCGGTTTATCTGAACCCTGATTGCAGTATCCAGCCCAATTATAGTAAGTACCGGTAGCATATAGTTTTCCGCTTGCCGGACTGATAACCGTTTCTGTGCCGCTTTGGACAACCCAGACATTTGCCCTGTCATACCAATAGGTGCTGAATACTTCAATATCGTACCAGTTTGGAGTATGCAAGGCGGTTGTAGATGTTGCTTCCAATATTGGAGAAATCATGCTGTCGCAGTTTAGATTGGTGGCCTGAGAGGAATGGAGACTTTGTGTACTGCCGCCGGGGTTTACCCGTGTTGTGCTGAGTGCCCAGGTGCCACCTTCGACGGTCCAACCGTCGAGACCCGTCTCGAAGGGCCAGTTAACATTTCCCTGCAGTATATCAATTTCATGAGTGAAAGCGAATGAATCCTGTGCGGCAGGATCCTGTCCTGTAGATTGCACGGTAATATTGTATGAACCTGATTGCAGACATGTTGCTTTAATAGCACCAGTTCCAATTCCAACATTAAAGGTAGTATTTACTGTGCCACCGATAGGAATATTACCGACATTTATTGGCATTGGAGTGGTAATAGTCAGAAAAGGACTGACAGCAGTAATGTTCACGACTGTATTTTGAGCAATACCGGAGCCAATGTTTTGAATAGTAACCCGTATGGCAGCTGATTCACAATTGTCAAGATAAGTATCGGCATCTCCGCCGGTGATTGTTTGAACGATTGCACTTCCACCCAGGTATGAAGCACATGAGGTGCAGGGTACAGGGGTTGCAGATATACAATTACTCAATTTGCCAAGGCAATCGGTATTCGAACCTACGGGCAGGACATTATAGTAATAAGTTCTGCCGTTTAGGGCTTGCGTATCATTGTAACTAGTAGTGGAAACGGTTGCAATTTTTACTCTTCCGAAGTCGCATCCCATAACGCCTTCTGTCCGGAATATGTAATAATTTGCAGCGCCGGTAACCGCAGTCCATGAGAGTTGCACGCTGTTGTTGCTTGGCGCAGCAGTCAGAGTTGGGGCAATAGAAGGACCGGAGGAACAGCCGCTGTTTTGTGGCGTAGGAGTTGCGCAGGCAGTTCCGTGTCGATTGTGAGCCGCATAAATGGCTGTCATATGCGGTGTCCCATTGTTAACATTCCCATCGTCATCATCCACTGCTATCCAGTTTGGATATGCATTGGAAGCGCCGCATGCATTAACGGTGCTCGGGCAGGTACAGGAATACCAGTTTCCAACAAGGTCATGTCCCTGCCATATTATTTTATCAGCAATAGTAAATGCGGTTTGCTTATCGTAATTGAAAGGCGCAGCTTGGAAGTCACGAGCTGCTAAATCCCAGCCTACCATGGCAGGAGGTATTCCTTCACAATGAGCTTCTCTGCCGCAGGGACCAAAATAACTGCCGGTCGTTGAACAAATTCCACATACGAAATTAATGATTGTATCTGCATCCGGATCTGCATGTTTGAGATAGTCAATTTCACGAACGCCGGTGCATTCCGTGCAGCATTCTGAAAGAGTACTGTCATTACCATTGCAATTATACCCGTATGAAGTACCTGGATTTGTAGGACAAGATGTCCATTGACCGCAATTCCTGTTCTGGGTCCACAAGAATCCTCTCCCGATACATGATGTGTGCAATCTTACGCCAGCAGAAATATCACATATTGCTTCATTCGGACTGCTTCCACCTGCGGTATCGGCATAATCAACAGCATGTCCCCATTCATGGTCAAATACTGCTGCAATTTCACCGGTGTTGCGGCATCCGCCACCGGAACGGTAAAAATTAATAGAGCCTGAATAATAAGCGTTACAGGTAGATGTAATATTAACATTGCACGTGATTGAACCATCGAGCCAACCCAGGTTCAGCCAACTGCGAACCTGTCGGTTCATGTGAGTTACTTCAATAGCACATGAGCGTGAGGAGAACGTATCACCGGCAGAATGACCTGTTGGAACCGTACAATCGTGCTGACCATTTACTCCGCCAAGGTCTATATCACCCGTTGTGGATGATTCACTTATAGTACCACATGAATCTGAGCCCATTAAAACATATCTTCCATCAAGCGTAGTGACAGCCGTACCGGAAGTATAATCGTACAATCCACCGAAATTAGTATAATTATTTGGTGCTGCGAAACCGGTATTGATATAAGGGGCTGGTGTTTGGAGCATTGCGCATCCGTCCGGGCAACATTCATCGTTGCTGACCGGGTAAATGGCACCCACGATTTTCTTGACTGCATACATATTCTTATCGAGAAACGAAAGCAGTTTTCCTGAATGTGCATCAACAACTATTTCCCAGTTATTGCTAAATCCTTCCCTGTGGAAATTAAAGATCCATGCAAGCGCATAATCATAACCTTTTCCTACTGCGCCATTCCATTCAGGTGCAACCGGAATAATTTCAAGATGCGGTCTCTTTGTAAACGAATCCGCAGGAAGACGTCCACCAATATGGCTGAATCCAATTTCAATTGCATACTCTTTGTCTATTGACGGAATTGTGTTCAGATTAATATCACCCCATTTCTCTAATCCCCAGAGCACGAGGTTCCCATGATTAATAGCAAAGCTTATGTTTGTATCCTGAACGTGAATACCTTGATATTGTCTTTTGATATGAATGTGCCACACTGATTCTGAAATATTGTTGATGCGTATTTCACCTATTTCATCCATGTTAATGTTTATCAATGAGGAGTATTGTCTCAAATGTTGAAGAATAATATCTTGCACTACTTCTTTCGTCACGCTATTCACTTTATATCCGAGCGAAGCGGAAAGTGAAGCGAGAGTGACAGTATTATGTTCGCCTGTTCCTGGAATGATGGGGAGCGGGTACATTAATGAAACAGGTCTGCCGGAACGTGGATCAATATAAATGAAAGCATTTTTCTGTGCCCTGGAAAAGGATTGCCATGCATACCTGTTTGGCAGTTGATTAATTATTTCTGATAAGGGTACCTGGCTGGTGCTGATTGCAAGTTCATCAACTCTAAATTCGAGTGCTTCAATTGCATTTTTATTATCCCTGACATCAAAAGCGAGCGTGGTGACGGTCATGAGAATAACCATTGTCAACAATACGAAACCTAAGAGAATACCTTTTATTGAATTACCCATAATTCACCTCCTGTTATTTTTCAAATTGTTTACCTGTCAATTCTAATAAAAAATATATGTAATTGCAAATATCTTTGTTTAGATTTTGTGAAATTGTTGAACGGGAACGGAAGAAGATTCATAGATACGTCCCCAGGAAATATGTGACCAGATACGTTCATGAATATAAAAGAAGCTGATTTTGGTAGCTACCTCAGTCAGCCCAACACTAAAAGAAGCAGACATGTTGCCTGAATATGCAAAACTTATGATGATAGTATCCAAAGAACCTATAAATCTCCATGTTGCTCCCTTGGCAATACTTCGTAAGTGAGATGGCATATGGCTTTCACGTCCCCATGAAATATTATCCCATCCCCGTTCATGTAAATAATAAAGCAGTATTTTTGAAAATACTTCGGTAATAGCAATAGGTAAAGCTAAATGTATTTCCCCGAAGAAAAAATATGCAATGAAAAAAGTATCCATAGTTGCCAGTATACGCCAACTTAAACCTTTAACGAGGCTTCTTTTTTTTGAATCGTGCATGACCTTTCTCAATTTCTAAATTGCCACATTACTATACCAGAATTCTTGTTTTTGCACAAGAATATTAGGGACAGTCACCTATTTTTTTTTGAAAAAATAGGTGACTGTCCCTAATATTCTTGTGCAAAAAAGTAAAAGATGTGATAGAATAGTAATGTTAGAATAATTATAATGATAAAGCATTATTATGCATAAATTTTGAAGAGGTAGCTATGTCAGGACATTCAAAATGGGCAAATATCAAACACAGAAAATCTCAACAGGATGCAAAGAAAGGTAAAGCTTACACTAAGGTAATAAAGGAGCTATCAGTTGCTGCGAAATCTGGTACAGACCCGGAAGCAAATCCACGTTTACGAATGGCAATACAAGCTGCACGTGGGGTGAACATGCCTTCAGATACAATTAAGAGAGCTATAGCAAAAGGTTCCGGTCAATATGATGACGGAAGCAGAATTGAAGAAATTTTATATGAAGGGTATGGAGCAGGCGGTATTGCTGTGCTTGTCGAAGCTATTACTGATAACAAAAACAGGACTGTAGGAGAATTACGGCATGTATTTGCACGGCATGGCGGTAATTTAGCAGAAGCGGGTTGCGTAGCATGGATGTTTTCCAAGAAAGGATTCGTCCAGGTTTTAAAAGCGAACATAGAAGAAGATGCACTTTTAGGCTTAATCCTTGATGTGGGAGTTGATGATGTAACCAGCGGTGATAATTCATGGGAAATTTATTGTGCTCCTTCCTTATTAGAGCAGATATTAAAACTGCTAAAGGATAATTCAATAGAAGTAGAATCTTCTGAATTGGCAATGCTTCCACAAAGTTATATTGCCGTGGCAGGAAAACAAGCACAACAGGTTCTTAGCCTTGTCGAAGCACTCGAAGATCACGAAGATGTAGAAACAGTATGGACGAATCTTGATATACCAGATGAGGAACTGCAAAAGTTAGTAAGTTAGCCAAACCTTAGAAAAAAAATAAGCAGCGAAAATGAGATTGATCGGGATAGACCCCGGAAGTTATATAACGGGATATGCAGTCATTGATGAGCATAACCGTACGCTGAATCTTTGTGAAGGTGGTCTCATTAAAATACCTGCAACAATAGATAAATATCACAGATTGCAAATTTTATATGAAAAAATAGATGAAATAGTAAGTGAGAATGCACCAGAATGTGCTGCTATTGAAGATACATTTTATCATAAAAATGTAAAAACCAGTCTTTATCTCGGTCAAATAAGAGGTGCGATAATTCTTGCTTTGCTTAAAAATAAATGCAGAATATTTGAATATTCACCATTGGAGATAAAACAAGCTGTGGTTGGCTATGGACATGCCAGTAAAGACCAGGTTGAATTTATGGTGAAGCGTTTATTAAATATTGAGTCGAAAAAAATATCACATGATTGCTCGGATGCCATTGCGACGGCAATTTGTTTATCAAGCAGAATATTAAACCTGGCATTAGATGATGGGCAAACAGGAAAAAAAACGCGTGCATCAGGAAGGAGAAGACGTTCATGATAGGTTACTTAAAAGGCAATTTAGTTCATAAACAACCGACACATGTTATTATTGAAGCGAGTGGCGTCGGTTACCTTGTGCATATTCCCCTGAGCACTTATTATGCAATTAATGAGAAAGACTTCGCAGAACTTCAAATTCATACCAGGGTACGCGAAGATCAAATTTCACTTTATGGTTTCATAACACTGGAAGAAAAAGAAATTTTTGAAAAACTTACTTCAGTGACCGGAATTGGTCCTAAAGTAGCACTGACGATACTATCCGGATTACCATTAAATGAATTATATGATGTTATTGAGCGGCAGGATGCAAGGAGATTAACTAATATTCCGGGTATTGGTTCCAAGACCTCCGAACGAATAATTCTGGAGATGAAAGATAAGATTAAGAAAAAACTTACTGACAAATATAGAACGTCGGTACCTTCTGTCAGTGATGAATTAAAGCAGGATTTAATAAATGCATTAGTTAACCTTGGCTATAATCAAAATGAATCAAAAAATACGGTAGACAGGGTCATGACAATAAATGCTTCAAAAGATTTTGTAGAGCTTTTAAAGGAATCATTACGAATTTTGACACGCACCTGACGAGGAGAATGAGGAGAAAACAGAATGAAAGAGTTCCGGGAAAGAATTATTACTCCCATGAAAATAAAAGACGAGGAAACTATTGAAGTTTCCCTGCGTCCGCTCGTTCTTGATGAATATATAGGGCAGGATAAAGTAAAGAAGCGCCTTGTCATTTTTATAAAAGCTGCAAAAAAAAGGAGTGAAGCGCTTGATCATGTGCTGCTTTATGGACCTCCCGGTTTGGGAAAAACAACGCTTGCATATGTTATAGCTCATGAATTGGGTGTAAATATTAAAGCTACTTCCGGGCCAGTCATAGAACGTCCCGGTGATATAGCAGCTCTATTAACTAATCTGCATCCCCATGATGTACTTTTTATAGATGAAATACACAGGTTGCATCCTGTGGTTGAAGAGATACTTTATCCGGCAATGGAAGATTACAAACTGGATATTTTAATCGGACAGGGACCCAGTGCAAAAAGCGTTAAAATTGATCTGCCGAACTTTACTCTTGTAGGAGCCACCACTCGCGCTGGAGCATTGACAAGCGCTTTAAGAGCCCGCTTTGGTATAACTCATAAACTTGATTTTTATGAACCGGATGATTTGAAACAAATTATCCTGCGCTCTGCTAAAATTATGAATATATTTATTGATGACAAAGGTTCCGGTGAAATCGCAAAACGTTCACGCGGTACCCCTAGAATAGCGAACCGGCTTTTAAGACGAGTCCGGGATTATGCCGAAATAGAAGCTGATGGAAAAATAAGTCTGGATATTGCAAATAAAGCACTGGAAATGCTCGATGTTGATATGTATGGTTTTGATGAAACTGACAGGCAATTATTACTGGCTATCATTGAAAAATTTGATGGTGGCCCAGTTGGTGTAAATGCAATTGCTGCTGCAATTTCTGAGGAGAAAGAAACTATAGAAGATGTGTATGAGCCATTCCTGATGCAGGTTGGTTTTCTCAATAGAACACCGCGTGGAAGAATTGCAACAACACAAGCATATAAATATTTTGGTTATACCATGCCACGCACTCAACAAAAAAATCTTTTTAAAATAGATAATGAATAAAAAAGAACGCTGATTTTTTGGAGTGGGAACATGAAAATTGCAACGCTTATTATTGCTGAAACAGGAAACGAGGGAAATAAAAGAATTTTTGAATTTGTGAAATCAAGTATCTCGGTAGGTCGCGGAGCAAATAATGACCTTCAATTTGCTTCGTCTGCAATTTCAACCAATCATTTGCGAATATTAAGTAATGGGAATGGGTATCGCGTTATAGATTTGGGCAGTACAAATGGTACATTGCTTAATTCCAAAAAATTAATACCATTCCAGGAAAATATATTAAAAAATGGTGATATGATAACTGTAGCGAGTTTTGATATTTCATTTACGAGCGAGAATTCCAGTACTATAAATTCATCGAGGGTGCCTTTTGATTACCGCCAGGAAACTATAATAGAAGAGATGCCCGCTTCGGCTGATGATGTTGTAAATAATCAGATGAACGATGAAAAAAGAAATAATGAAGGGAGCGATAATAAACTAATGGGCAAAAATTCCCCGAGTGTAATTCCTGCACATACTCATGTTGAAGAAGAAGATATCCCGGACAATAAAAAAGAAGATACAAATATAAAAGAGATCCGACTGAATAATGCAATGATAATTTTTTATTATATTCTTTCGGGTCTAATTTTAGTAACTGGAATAGCACTACTGCTATTATTATTTTATTATTAGGAACAGGAGTCTCCTATTTATGTTCAAGGTTCAACGTTCAATGTTCAAAGTTCGTGGTGGCTTCGCATTGGACGTTCCCGGGGCTAAAGTCCAGGCTTATTCCCCAGTCCCCAAT
>MFGW01000165.1:0-287 GCA_001780385.1 Candidatus Fischerbacteria bacterium RBG_13_37_8
GCCCTCGTAAGCCTCGGCTTGAAAATGGCTTCAATTTCACCAGACGTGGTTGAATATTTAAAAGGCATCCTGCCTGCTGAAGCAAGTGTCAAAAATCCTATTGATATGATTGCAGGAGCCACCGAACGTGAGTATGCCCTTTGTTTGAAAGCAGTACTTGAAGATAAAAATATTGACGCAGTGATAGTAATGGATGTGCCGCCTATCATGCAAAATCCTGTTGCAATAGCCAGTACTATCGGAGATATTGCGAAAAATTATGATAAACCGGTGTTAGGATGCTTCAT
>MFGW01000165.1:318-2027 GCA_001780385.1 Candidatus Fischerbacteria bacterium RBG_13_37_8
AAAAAAGAAATAGCCTCCATCCCTCTTTATTCTTTTCCTGAATCACCAGCAAAAGCACTTGCTGGTATGGCAAAATATTACCGCTTGATTACTAAAGATAAAGGGAATGTAAAAAATTTTGAAGCTCAAAAAGAGAAAGCCCTTTCAATAATTAAAGAAGCTAAACAGAATAATATAAAATCGCTTGCACAAGATAAAGCTGAACGATTATTGACTTGTTATGGAATTCCTTTTGCTCCATCATACCTTGTGCACTCTCTTGAAGAATGTATCAATAAAGCACGAGAAATTGGTTATCCAATAGTTATCAAGGCAATAAGTACCACCTTGACACATAAAACAGATTGGGGAGGAGTGATAGTAGATATCAGGAATGATGGTGAATTAATAGATGCATATCAATCTATGAATAAAAAAATCAAAGAATTGTCAGACGTTACATTTGAAGGTATCCTTGTGCAAAAGCTGCTTAAAGGTGGAAAAGAAATGGTGTTAGGAATGAGCTATGATCGCATTTTTGGTCCATTGCTCATGGTTGGTTTGGGTGGGATTTATGTAGAAACTCTTAAAGATGTATCATTTCGAATATATCCAATAACAGATGTTGATGCTGATGAGATGATCCAATCATTAAAAGGCTACCCATTGCTTCTCGGAGTGAGAGGCGAACCACCGCTGGAAGTAAAATATCTTAGTGAAATATTGCAAAGATTTTCACAACTCGTTGGAGACTTCAGTTGCATTAAGGAAATTGATATCAATCCATTTATTTTAACACCCGAGCGACAAACTTCGATGGCAATAGATGCAAGAATAATTATTGGGGAATTGTGAAGAACAGAGGGAACAGGGGGCAGAATTGGGAGTGGGAAATGGCAAGGTTTCTTAAACAGAATAGGTTTATGAAAAATTGACAATTTTAAAGGACATTTGACCATCTTCAGCGACTTATATCCCACATCCTTTCTCCTATTCTCCTTTCTGATCCCTGTCCCCTGTTCCCTGACTCCCAATTCCTTGTATTGCTTTTAGTTGATTTAGTTTATATAATAGAGAATTCTTACTATAAAGGAGAGCATTTATGAGATGCCCATATTGCAGCAATGATGCAACTAAAGTAGTAGATTCCAGAGAAGCAAAGGATGGATTTGCTGTGCGGAGGAGGAGAAGATGTCCAAAATGTTCCAAAAGATTTACGACGTATGAAAACATACTGGAAATTCCATTTATGGTAATTAAGAAAGATGGAAAGAGAGAAAAATTTGATCGCAATAAGCTGATGGAAGGTTTATTAAAAGCTGCTCATAAACGCCCTATTCCTATTACTGAATTAGAATCAATGATTGACGAAATTGAATACCGTTTGCAGGAAAAAGCAGATAAGGAAATAAGTACTGAAGAAATTGGTTCGTATATTATGGATCGATTGAAAGCATTGGATAAGGTGGCTTATGTGCGGTTTGCCTCCGTTTACCGGCAATTCAAAGATTTAAATGAATTTATGGATGAACTTCAAGTATTATTAAAAGAAGCTCGCCAATTATAATTATCCAAATAATATTATCCCGAAATTTGTGAAAGTAAACTTCTTACCTGGGGTGCTTCAGGAGCATCGGGAGCAAGTTGTAAGAAAATATTCAAGTGCTCAATCGTAAGGTCTTTTTGATTTTTATTATAGTATGCCATTCCAAGATTATAATGAGCGTAAG
>MFGW01000165.1:2041-3814 GCA_001780385.1 Candidatus Fischerbacteria bacterium RBG_13_37_8
ATTGCTATTGTTTTCTTAAAATTAGCAATTGCATTATCATAATTTTTCAAATAACTATAAGACATTGCCAGGTTGTAATGAGCTTCGCCAAGCAATTCATTGGCAGGCATTTCTTTTTCAGTAAAAATCTGTACTATTTTATTTAGAGGAGCAATGCTGGGTTCATATTGTTGCATTTTTACATGCAGCTTGCCTTTTGAAAGAAGAGCTTGCAAATAATCACACTTTAAGGTGATGGCTTTATTGTATTTTTGAATTGCTCCTTCATTATTACTTTGTTTCTCAAGACACATACCAAGATAATAAAAGGCAGTTGCATTTTTCGCATCAATTTTTATAACTTTATTAAAAGTAGCTGTTGCGTTATCAAGATCATTGTTATTAAAGAAACTGATACCTTTATTAAGTTCTGCTTGCACATTAGGTTTACCGCCTCCCGCAAAGAGAAGGGAAGTAAAGATTATTGTTATTATTACTGCTGCTATTTTTGTTTTCATTTTGTACCTCCTAAATAGTACTTATGCATTTTTTATACCACAAATTCAAGATTAATGCAAAGAGAGTAAACTGAATACTTCTGCTGAACAAGTTTGAAAAATATTATACTACGTACTACAATGTATTTTAAAGGTAATTAAGAAGTTTAAAAGGATGTGTAATCATGAAGGCAAAATTATTGGTAAACGGGAAATGGAAAGAAACCAATCAAAATAAAACTATTGAAACACCATGCGGAGAGACCATAGAAATGCATTTAGCAGATAGTGCTATTGTGGAGGAATCTATTAAGTCATCAATGATTGGAGCGGGGATAATGAAGAATTTCAGCAGTTGGCAAAGATCAAATATATTAAGCACTATTGCACGAATCCTGGATATAAGGAAAGAAGAAATAAGCCGTATTATTTCAAAAGAAGCAGGCAAGCCTATTTCATTATCACGAACTGAAGTAAATAGAGCTATTTCTACATTTACTCTTGCTGCTGAAGAAACCAGGAGAATGTACGGGGAAGTAATACCTCTTGATATTGATGCTTCAACAAAGAATTATAAAGGATTCACACATATAGTCCCTGTAGGAATTGTGCTGGCAATTACTCCCTTTAATTTTCCCCTTAACCTGGTAGCACATAAAGTCGCACCTGCAATTGCATCAGGCAATGCGGTAATTGTCAAACCTTCTCCTGTTACTCCTGTTACTTCATGCATGCTTGGTGAAATTATTCTGGAAGCAGGTTCGCCTCCTGAAGCTATGACTATTCTACATTGTGAAAAAGAGGAAGCTGAAGCTCTTGTCAAAGATGACAGGATTGATTTGCTCAGTTTTACCGGAAGTGAAGCAGTAGGCTGGCATTTAAAAAATATTTGCAGCAGAAAAAAAATAATACTTGAGATGGGAGGTAACGCTGCTGCTATAATTGCTGAAGATGCAGATTTAGAATGGGTTTGTCCTCGACTGGCAATAGGAGCTTTTGCTTACAGTGGTCAAATATGCATTTCCGTGCAGCGCATTTTCGTGCATAGTTCAATATTTGAAAAATTTCTTGATAAATTTTTATTAGCGACTGAAAAAGTACCTGTGGGAGATATATTCGACGAATCAACTATTGTCGGACCTATGATTTCAAAAGAAGCAGCAGATAGAGTAGAGCAATGGCTGCATGAAGCTTTTCATTCAGGCGCACAATATCTTAGAAAAGGTATAAGAGAAGGCACTACAATTCATCCATCAATAGTAATTCATGCAACATCCGCCATGAAAATATATGCTGA
>MFGW01000165.1:3829-7652 GCA_001780385.1 Candidatus Fischerbacteria bacterium RBG_13_37_8
TGTAGTCATTATCGAAGAATATACTGATAATAATGATGCGATCGCTAAGGTTAATAATTCAAAATATGGTTTGCAAGCGAGTATTTTTACTAATGATGTGAGATTTATAAATAAGGCAGTAGACGAAATAAATGTTGGTGGTTTAATCATCAATGATTATCCAACATTGAGAATTGATAACATGCCGTACGGCGGAATCAAAGCATCCGGTTTCGGAAAAGAAGGCATTAAATATGCCATTGAACAAATGACAAATAAAAAAATGATAGTTATGCGATGCTAAAAATTAATAAAGGTTAAGGAAAAGAAGAGGTAAAGGTTGAGGTTAAGGTTAAGAAAGACCAAGGTTAACGTTAGGGAGGCGTCGAAATTGAGAAGAGAGAGGTTACCATAATAAAGTCTTTTCCGAAACCCCATTCTAAGCCTCTCTTTAACTTCAACCTCAGACTTTCTTAACCTTAACCTCAACCTTTACCTCTTCTTTTCCTTAACCTTTCTACTTTATATTATATTTGACACACTGAACATTTTAAGTTATTATAATATGTATGACCAGTTTATTGAGTATACCTAATATTTTAACAGTAACACGTATTTTTGTTACTCCATTGTTAGTTTCCTTTCTTCTTACTTCCGGACATGAAAGAGCATTATTAGGCGCCGCACTTTTTCTTGCAGCATCTTTAACTGATGCACTGGATGGATATCTGGCGCGGAAAAAGAAACAAATAACTACCCTGGGAAAACTTTTGGATCCTATCGCAGATAAGCTATTGAATTGTGCTGTTTTTATAGCACTGGTTGAATTAAGGATGGCTCCTGCATGGATCGTATATATCATAATAGCCCGCGAAGTTCTTATCACAGCATTGCGCGTCAAAGCACTGCAAAAAAAGATAGTTATTGAAGCATCGTGGATTGGCAAACTTAAAATGCTTGCTCAAACCTGCACTATTGTATTGCTCATTCTTGGCAGAAATTATCTTGGGGAATATTCTTTATTGGGAAAAGCTTCTCTATGGTTTGTTTTAATATTAACAATTTGGTCGGGAGTATCCTACGTTGTCAAATTTATTAAAAGTGATCCTAAAAATCTCCCTGTTTCACAACAAACAACTATTGATCCAGTAATTTCTTCCTTAAAAAAGGCATAGAAAAAAAAATTCAGGCTTTTCTGAGAAAAATATTGACAGCATCAAAAAAAAGTGATATTCTATAATGCAATGTTTCAAGATGAAGCAATTCAAGGGGAAACAAATATTTTGGGAAGGGGATTTTTACACTTTTTCAAATTCTCAAACAAAACCAAAAACATATATACATTTCATTATTTACTTGCATTTATTGTCAACGTATAAATATATAAGAAATTTGCATTTTCTTCCATAAAAAATTATGGGATAAAAAATAAAAACAATATTTGACAAGGAGGTATATAAATGAGTAGGTTAGGTTTCATGACAAGGGCAGTGTTAGTGGTTGTTATAGCGGTAGCGCTTGTGAACGTTGTATATGCTTTTAAAGCAAGGGAACAAAAAAATTCGATAGAAGCGAAAGAATTCTTTGAGGAAAACATATACATCAGTCAAACACCCATGGAATTAAGCCTGGTAAAGAATCAACTATCTAATAGCAGAATATGGGGTGATTTTCTTACAAAAAATCCGGTTGCATATGTGTATATTGATCCGCGTTCGGGCAGACCGGCTAGTATTACGACACCTATCCCATTAATTCCAGGCACAGGAGATGGCAACACTATCACCCTGGCAGATATTTCCAAAAAAATTGGTCGTGATGTAACGACTATGGGCAAAGAGGAAGTGAAAACAGTAGCATTGCAATTTCTGCAAGAATATGCTCATGTGCTTGGTATAAAAACCGATGAGTATGGAGAAATTCGGTTAAGCTTGCAATCCGATTATCTTTGGGAAGTATTCATCTGGAGAGCGATAAATGGAATTCCCGTTCGTGATTCCAATGTGTCATTAGCCATTAATCATGGCAATGTAGTCTTATTCGGTGTAGAAAAATGGGGAGATGTAAACATCAGCTTAATTCCAACAATATCAGCGGAGAATGCAAAAGATATAGCTTTTCAGTACATAGGAGGAAAATCGCATAATGATGAATTTATTGTGCAGCCTCATCTTGAAATCATTCCATTAAATCCAACAAATTGGAGTGGAGCAATAGGCAAGGGATATGAACATAGTCTTGTCTGGGCATTCACGTTCCGTCGTCCGGGATTCATGAACACGTGGGAATTTTTCGTAGATGCACACAGCGGAAAAGTAATGGCATTCCAGGATAAAAATCAATATGAACAAAAGAAAATAGTTGGAATGATTTACCCGGTTGATAATACTGGTTGTCCAGAAACAGGTGGAGTAGGAACCCAGTCAGCAATGCCTCATATGAATACTGGTTTGGCTTCACCAAATAATTATACGGATCTCGGTGGCACATTTGAATGGACTTCAGGGACGGTAACTACAACTTTGAGTGGACAATATGCCCGTTCCGTTGATAACTGCGGTTCTATCAGCGAAAGTGGAACTGGAGATGTTGATCTTGGCGGTACCAATGGACAGCATAATTGCACCATACCATCAGGTCATTCAGCCGGTGATACATTCTCAGCTCGTTCGGCAGCAGCAGAAGTAACTTATATCAACAGAACAGCACGCGGTTGGGTAAATTATTCATGGCTCGATACACAACTTACTTCGAATGTCAATATAAATAATACCTGTAATGCATTCTGGAATGGTTCTACAATTAATTTCTATCGTTCCGGTGGCGGTTGTGGTAATACTGGTGAAATTGCAGCAGTATTCGACCATGAATGGGCTCATGGCGTTGATGATAATGATACCAATGGTTCTATTTCAAGTCCCGGCGAAGTAATTGCTGATGTCCTTGCAAATTTGCGACTGCATACTTCCTGTACTGGCAATGGATTTTTCATGACCCTGGATCGCGGATGTAGTCAATGGGTATGTCCGTCGAATTCCTCAATTACAGGTTATAATTGCAGTGGTTATAATGCCGCAGCATGCTGCACAGCTTGTTCCGGTGTCAGGGACCAGGACTATGCTAAACACGTGGATAATATACCGCATACACCTGCAAATTTCATCTGTGCATATTGCGGCGCTGGCAGTGGTACGCCCTGTGGAAAAGAAGTACATTGTGAAAATGCACCAGCAGCGGAAGCAAGCTGGGATCTCGCAGCGCGAGACTTGCAGGCAGCGCCATTTAATATGGATAAACAAACAGCATTTGAAGTTACGCAAAGACTTGCTTATATAGGCAGTGGCAGTGTTACAGATTGGTACTCCTGTTCCTGTCCAAGTACATCAGGAGGTTGTTCAGCAAATCATGGTTATATGAGATATTTAACAGCCGATGCAGATGATGGTAATATCAACAACGGAACACCTCATATGACTGCAATTTATGCTGCCTATAACAGGCATGCAATTGCTTGCGCTACACCAGCTCCTACTAACCAGGGATGTTCCAGTGGACCTACCACGGCGCCTACAGGACTTACTGCAACTCCAGGTAACTTTACCGTCTCGCTCACATGGAATGCAGTAAGCGGAGCCGCTAATTATTATGTCTTCCGAACTGAAGGTCCCATGGGTTGCGATTTTGGAAAAATTAAAATTGCAACGGTCAGTGCGACTAATTATACCGATAATGCAGTCAATAATGGAGTAACTTATTATTACCAGGTACAGGCTTTAGGCAGCAGTTCAGCTTGCTTTGGTCCTCTGAGTACCTGTGTCTCAGCTACTCCGGGCTCGCCTACCTG
>MFGW01000165.1:7686-10403 GCA_001780385.1 Candidatus Fischerbacteria bacterium RBG_13_37_8
GCTGATGCAAACGCATGTACTGCTTCCGGTATAATAATTACATGGCAGCAGCCAAGCTCATGGGGAACCGGAGCAACAAGCGGAACATACGATGTAAGGAGATATACCGCCTCAGGCTGCTCAGCTTCCTATCAAACAGTCGCTACAGGTCTCTCCGCTACTACGACTACGTTTACTGATACCACAGCAGTTGCTGGTACTACCTATTATTATCAAGTAGTTGCCATTAATAATTGCACTCCACCTATGTCATCAGTTGGTACTAATTCATGTTCATCCGCGGTTGTGGATAATGTAGATACTACTCCATGTTCAACAGTTGGTAATAATCTTACCGTCGCTAAATCAGGTATAAATGCTGCTATCGCATGGACTGCTGTAAGTTGTTCTGATCTTGCAAATTATCGGGTCTATGGTTCAACAACATATAATGCAACATTCCCATCTGGCTGGACAGTACTCGGCAATCCTACTTCTGCAACTCTGAATGATCCTCTTGCTTCAAGTTATATTGCTTATAGAGCAGTTACTATAGATAATTGCGGAAATGCATCCAATTAAATAATGAAATGAAATAATGCAGGGGTACGTGCTAAACACATGTGCCCCTTTTTTTTGCGAGCTTTGCGAAGCAAAGCATAGCAATCCCTTACTTTTATGCTTCTTACATTCCGTTTGGGATTGTTACGTTTGCCTCCGGCAAACTCACAATGACAATGAGTCCGTAAAGATGATTTAGCAAACATTTCCTACACCAACACTTGAATCCTCGAATCCTAGATGCATATAAATTATTTTCATATTACTATTTCATATTTAAGAAAATAATTGTACAATATCCATTGCCCACTATTTAATTTTTGGTGGTGATACATAATAATGTCATTTATTTATGATTCAATATATGAAGGCGAAGGTCTTATCGGTGATCCAATTCATCATTATATTGTCTTTACTACACCTAAACGCAACAACCTGAAAGAAACAACCGAAAAGGATCTGATCGATTCTGATTGGATTCAACGCTTGCGTTATATTTATCAACTGCAAAGCTCCCGCTGGGTATATCCCTCTGCGGAACATAGCAGGTTTCAACACTCAGTTGGTACTATGCACCTTGCCAGTATGTTTATCAGGAGACTTTACATCAGTCTTAAACAAGCCGCCGATGATACACCATCCTTTCCTTTAGTAGAAGAAACATTGCGCATTGCAGCCCTGCTTCATGATGTCGGTCATGGTCCCTTCGGTCATTTCTTCGAAGAAAATTACCTGCATCAATTTAAAATCAGCCATGAAATGATGAGTCAAAAAATCATTTTAGAAAAACTCTATGACCTCATCCTGGGTATCAGTCGTTCCCCCTCCGGTGTCTTCAAAAAAAATGAACAAATCATCCCTGAATATTGTGCATTTCTTATTGATAATCAAACAATGAGACAAACCAGGAAATTCCCTAAATGGCTCTCATTACTAACCCCCTTGTTTAGTGGTGTCTATACACTTGATAATATTGATTATGTCATGCGCGATTCATATATGTGCGGCGTGGCAATTGGTCCCGTGGATGTTGATAGATTACTCTATTATACCTTTTTTTCACGGAAAGGCTTAACACTACATGCCGGCGGCTCCTCAGCATTGACTATGTTCCTAATAGCACGCCTTTATCTTTATGCAAATGTGTACTTTCATAGAACAACACGTGCTATCGACCTTCAACTGAAAGAAATCTTCAAGAAAACTATTCAACTCATGAATATTGGCAATCCCGCATTAAACTTAAACCATTACTTTAAGCTTACAGATTGGTACCTCCTGGAACAAGTGAAAGATTGGAAATCATCTTCAGATTTGCAAAAAAAAGCAGTAGCAAAAGATTGGGATAATATCCTGCGTAGAAAGGTAAAATGGAAAATGGTCTTCGATGAAACCCTATCAATACATCCTGTTATCAGCAAGCCATTGATAAGTTCATCAGAAGAATTTGAAAAAACCATCAGAAGCTATTTGCCATCTCATCTACAAACCATTCCCCTATGTGTCGATTACGCTGCACAGGATGGCAGACCTTTGAATCCTATCAATATGGGAAAAGCTCAAATTTTTATCTTCAATCCCACCACAAAGCACATATCCAAGGGTCCCCTTAATCAATTATTTGAATATATACCAGCTAAGATTATTAAATGCAGAGTATTTTCCACCTCTTACCGATATGCAAAATCCATATCAGAAGCTTCAAAAAAAGCACTTCAACAATATAACATACATACGGATCTGAAGAGAGGTTAAGGTTGAGATTAATTATGTCGCTACCTTCCCTTAATTTCAGCATTGACATTTGTACATTATTTTAGAACTATGATAAGATTCTTTCCTTAGGAAAAGCGAGAAAAAGGTTACCAAACGTCATCTGCTAAGCCAACCTGTTAGGTTCAAGTATTACTTTAACAGAAGATTGTGCCTTAACAACAAGTTGAAATGCCTGTACAATCTCCTCTAATGGCAATCTATGAGTGATCATTCTTTTTACATTTACATTTTTAAAGCTTATTAATTCCAATGCAGTTGAGTAATCATAGGGAGCACCTGCATAAGAACTAACAATATGAATTTCATTACGCCAGAATATTTCGTTAAAATCAACGGTGAATGAATAATTTGCCGGGGAAGGAGCAAAGATAAGCAGTTTTCCACCTCGTTCAACGAGGCTC
>MFGW01000166.1:0-601 GCA_001780385.1 Candidatus Fischerbacteria bacterium RBG_13_37_8
TATGGAGAATTGGTTCGCATTGATCCCAAAGAGCTCAAATCAGGTACCAAAGTCGCACATTTTTGACCATTATTCCAATATTCCATTACCCCTTATAATGGACATGCTCGATGAAAATCCTACTACAGCAGCAGCTTTGAAGAAATTCCGAAACGTTCAAATATCTGCTTTCATCTAGACAATTTATAGTCGCAATGTAGAAAGAAGGATGAATTTATAGTTTTAATCTAACTCCAATTTAAAGCACTTTTCTACTCTATTGAAAATATAGGATTCTCTTAGAATTTGTACGTTTTGAATTATATTAATTCAATACTATCAGCTAAAATCCAGCCTTCCTTACCGTCGGAAAGTCGAATTTCGGACCATTCACCTCTAGTAGCTGTTATTTTTACTTTCAATCCTTCATGAATATTGTATATTTCCGTTGCATCTGCACTGGGAGCACTTCTAACCACTACCTCGGGTTTCATTACTATTCCCTCTATTTCATGCTCATTCGAATAGATCATCGAAATAAATGTGGCAGAAAAAATTATGAGCGTTGCCAACACTATTACAAAAATTGCTTTGAAAATACGACGCAATGCCAGCGAATGCA
>MFGW01000166.1:661-2248 GCA_001780385.1 Candidatus Fischerbacteria bacterium RBG_13_37_8
TCAATGCATGCAGACTGAAATAAGAACGGAATTCTTTGAAATACTGCACATAAAATAATTCAGGAATCTCCGGTATCTTATCTGTTATCAACAGATTCGCTAATTGCAAATTAAACCTTATATCTTCATCCTGGGGGCGCAAACGCAACGCGCGTTCATAGTTTAAAATGGCTCGCGCATTCTGCCCAGTCTTGTAATAACAATTACCTAGATTGTAATAAACATCCGCGCTTTCATACCCCATCTGTAGTATTTCATCATATTTTTGCAGAGCCTGCTGATACTCACCTTTCTGATATAACTGATTCCCCTGGTCAAATAAATGTTCGCGGTGCCCGGTAACAGCATAGGCTCCACCTGCGACACTAAAAATGATCATGGCAGTAATTAGTGCATAACTGTATTTCATAAATAATACCTTATCGTAATCTCCTGCGCTCAAGATTAACTATTGCTTCACGTGCCCGTTCATATGATGTCTCCATATCCTTTAGTATTGAATCAGCCGGCGCAAAACGTTGATAATCACATTCTTTCAACGATTCAAGAAATGCTGATATAATCTCTTCATCAATGGCTTGCTCCCGTAATCTATAAGCAACTTCATCACTTATCAGCCCTGCCGCTGATAAATTTAATTTATCCGCTACATAACCAAGCAACGCATGCGATATCTCAGCATAGAATTCTTTCTGTGTTTCTGTTTTCATTAATTTCTTCGCTTGACCCAGTCTTTTTTTCGCTTCCTGGTTGGCACGCCTGTTCCTTGCATAAGCTACATTTCCCGCCATTATATCAACTCTGCGCCGATACATTACAGCTCCTATCAGCGCGATAATAGGCAAAAGTAAAAATACCTTAAACCATATTTTTTGATAAAAATAATCACCAATTCGATGAAATGTTTCACTGCTCATCTTGATAAAGCGTACATCTCTTCCTAAAACTCTTATCTCTTCCTTGGATAATCCTGAAACAGATGGAAGCCCCTGAGAAGCTCCTGCTGTCGCATTTATAATATATTGCGGTGAAGTCAAGGTCCTGTATGCTCCTTTTTCTGTATCAAAATAGCTGAAGTTAAATGGCTTGATCCTATATTCCCCGGCAAGCCTCGGTATTAGCACATATTCAAATTCCTTGGAACCTTTTATGACATTACCGGAACGATCAATATTTGGAGTAATCTTCGGATCATATTTCTCAATATCCTGCGGGAAGCTTATCTTCGGCTCAGATAGCATCTTTATATTACCCGTACCGCTTATCTTTACCTTCAAGGAAACTGCTTCGTTGGCCTTCATTTGTTCCTTGTCAAGACTCACCTTCATATCATACTCTCCCACCGCTCCATTGAAATCAGCAGGCTTTCCTTTCGCAGGCAACGGCTTCACATTTATCTTGATAGGCTTGCTTGTCGCTTTTGTCCTCACAAGCCGCCCAAATCCTCCAAAAAAATCATCCTTGAAAAATTGATCAAAAATATCACGACTCGCCCGCCGTTCCTGTAATCGCACTTCTAGCTCCAACTCCATCGGATCTATCTCTTTTTCTCCCTCTTCAGTAGGAAATAAGGCCATCTTTTTTATC
>MFGW01000166.1:2262-6674 GCA_001780385.1 Candidatus Fischerbacteria bacterium RBG_13_37_8
CTTCTTCCCGTTAATCACTTTTTCATACGTCACTGCCTGCTGTGGCATCTGGTATTCTTCTCCCCAAAATCCTACTAATTTGGGTATTTTTATGACATTGAAACCATTAATGTTGACCCGTGTATAAATTTTGAAAATTACATTTACCGGTTGATTAACGTACACTTCCCTTTTATCAACTTCTGCTTCTATATATAAATTCCCTTCAAGCGTACTTTGCGGCACAATCTGCCCCTGTTGTTGCTCTTGCTGCCCTCCGGGTTGTCCCTGTCCGGCTGGCGACGCCGCTCCTTTTACTATTTCTATGCTTACAGGCTGTGAACTGAATGTCTTCCCCTTGTACGATAACTTTACTGCCGGTAACTGGTGCTTCCCTTCCTCACGCGCCATGAAATAATTCACGGAACTCTTTGATGCAGACATCCTTCCATTAATAATCTGAAAACTCTGTGAAGTACTGCTCCCCATGAAATCTGCAAAGGCAGAAACATCCGGCAGATCAGGAATAGAGACTCCCTGCGCATCACCACCAGATACTTCTATAGTCAACACAAATTGCTGACCCGTCCCTATCACCGTCCGGTCTACATACGTCTTAACTTCAATATCTTGAGCAAATACACTCCCCATAATAAGCATGAGACTTAAAAAAATTAAACAAATATATTTGATTTTATCTACTATTTTTAGGAGCCACAAAGGCACATAGAATAGTGACAAACCCATGTGTCCGCCCTCAAAGTCACAAAGGCACATAGAATAGTGACGGCTTCGCATTGTATGCCCATTATTCCAATATTTCATCATTCCATCAATCCAATTGCGTCGCCTTGCGACGCTATATTTTTACCAGTCTTTTTCAACCCTATATTTCCCGGAAGACTTCACCTTCCGTTTTTTCTGAATATCCTTCTCATCCTGCTTCAGTGCATCAAGTATTCGCTCTGCTTCTTCCTTGGAAAGTTTGTCCTTTTCTCCTCCCTGCTGTGGTTGCGGCTGCTGCTCCTCCTTTCTCTGTTCCTGCTGTTCCTGTTGCGCCTGTTTCTGCTCTTCCTTCTTTTGCTCTTCTTGCTGCTGTTGTTGCTGCTGCTGCTGTTGTTGCTTTTGTTCCTGCTTCTGAGCATTTTCTTTCAGCTTGCGCCGCACATACTCAAGATTGTATTTTGCCTCCATATCATTTGGATCAAGTTTGAGCGCCTGTTCATATGCAAGTATACTCTCGGGTAATTTATTCGCGCGGTAGAGAACATTCCCCATATTAAAATAAGCTTGCTGCTCAAGCTTTAGATCTTTCGTGCCTATCACTTTCTGATATTCCTGAAGCGCTTCCTCGTATTTCTTCTTCCTATACAAAGCATTGCCTATGTTAAATTCTATGCGGTCATTTTCCGGCTCCGACAGAAGTGCATCCTGGTATTTTGTGAGCGCCTGGTCATATTTTTCCTCCGTATAAAACTGGTTCCCTTCTTTCACTTTCTCACGCGGTGTGCTCCCCCAGGACAGCATCGTCATTAATGCCGTAATCAAAATAATAAGGAGAATTATCCATAGCTTTCTACATCTCCTGATCAATTCATTTTTTACAAAACTTAAGTTCACTTTTATTCGAACCGTCCTTTCCATTCAATTTTAACACGTTTCCTCTCAGGGATAAAAGTTTCCATCAATAAAAATATCAATCCTATCCCTAAGAAATATTGAAACCTGTCTTCAAATTGTGAATATATTCGCGAGGAAAGTTCCTTCTTCTCCATTTTATTTATTTCATCATAAATTTTATCAAGTTCCATTTCTGAAGCTGTCGCTGCATAATATTTACCATTTGTCTGCAGGGCAATTTTTTCAAGTGTAAGTTGATCGAGTTTGCTCGTTACAACATTGTCATCTTTATCTTTTTTGAAACCTGAATAAGTACCTCGCTCATTATATACCGGAATAGGCACTCCCTGCATTGATCCTACGCCTACAGTATAAATCACAATTCCTTCTTTTTCTGCCCTTTCTGCTGCTTTCAGGGGATCCTCAATGGTATCTTCACCATCCGTTATCAAAATTATCACCTTGTGCTTCCGTTCTGCCTGCACAAACGATCCGATTGCCATATCTATTGCGCTTCCAATAGCTGTCCCTGGTACCGGTACAATCCCCGGTTCCACAGTGCCGAGGAACATCTTCGCTGCACTGTAATCAAGTGTTAACGGACATTGTACAAATGCCTGCCCGGAAAAAATAATCAAACCAACTCTATCTCCCTTGAGATTATTGATGAGTTTTGCTACCGCATGCTTCGCCTTCTCAAGACGATTCGGCTTAATATCTTCCGCACTCATTGATAATGACACATCAATGGCAAGGAAAATATCCACGCCCTTCCTCTTAACCTCCTCGAGCTTTGTACCAATTTGTGGCCGCGCTAATGCAACTATAAAACAAATCAACGACAATATGATCAAAACAATTTTTAACTTCTGACGCCGCGGACTGTATGCAATCATTAATTTATCCATTAATTTCAAATTTCCGAACCGCTGCATAGCTTTCCGCTTGGAGCGTTGCACCAGTAAAAAAAATATAATAATCACCGGCACCATAAATAATGCATATAACCATGTCTCATTCGCAAATCGAAACACTTTCTTTTCCTATGGTATTTTTTTTAATCTTGTGTTTGCTAATAAAACTTCGCTTGCTAATAGTACTAAACCAATCAGCAAAAATGGATAAAATAATTCTTCATATTGCGTAAATTCTTTTACTTCTATTTTTGTTTTCTCGAGCTGACTGATTTCATGAAAAACATCCTCGAGTGTCTTTTTATCGACTGCACGGAAATACCTGCCTCCAGTCATCTTCGCAATCTGCTGAAGTAGTTCTTCATCTATCTCAACCGGTAAACGTACATAACGTTTTCCAAATATCGGATCCTGAACAGGATAAAGTGCCGAGCCACGACTCCCCGCCCCGACAGTATATATCCGCACATTCATTGCCTTGGCAAGTTGTGCTGCAGTAAGGGGCGGCAATTCGCCGGCATTATTGCGTCCATCAGTCAATAGAATAATAACTTTGCTCTTCGCCTTGCTGTCACGCAATCTGTTCACTGCATTGGCTAATGCCATGCCAATTGCTGTCCCATCTTCGATAAGTCCAATATGCACATCATCTATCAGATTCAACAGTACACCATAATCAAGCGTGAGCGGGCATTGTGTATAGCTTTGCCGTGCAAAGACTACCATTCCGATGCGATCATTTTTCCGGTCGTTCACAAATTCCTTGGCAACTATTTTTGCTACTTCGAGCCTGTTCTTCGGTTTGAAATCTTCCGCCAGCATCGAACTTGATATATCAAGCGCCATTACAATATCAATGCCTTCCGTGGTTACTTCCTCTTCCTTGCTGCCGGCTTGTGGTCGCGCAATCGCTATAATAAGCAAGGCTATGGCAAGCATGCGCAATGCAAATAAAATATGCCGGTAAATGCCCCATCGCGACTTCCCAACCGCCTTTACCACATCAAGCGTCGAGTAACGCAATGTTGCCATTTGCGGTGACTTACTCCGCATATGCAAATATATCAGGATTGGTATTATGAGCAATGCATATAAAAAATATGGATCAGCAAACCGGTACATAATTTATTCTTTCTTGTCCTCCTGTCGGGCAGTGTGACTATCTTCTTCCTGTACAGTGTCAGTTTTCTCATCGCCGGTACCATCTTCAGGAGTCACTTCGTCATGCTGTTCATCAAATACTGTTTCTGGTTTTGCAAGTTCTTCACTTGCCGTTCCTGTCCCTTCTGCATTTGCAGGTTCTTCAACAACCTCAATCTTCTTTGTCTCATCCACAATTTCAATAGCTAACTTCATAATCGCTTCATGCTCACTTTCCGAAGGAATGAGCTTCGCAAATTTTACCAGGTCGCATAATTCAAGAAATTGCCTGAACATTAATAAATGCTCATTCTGAATATCCGCATCTTTTAGCTGTATCAGTACATCAGTGGTAGTCATTTCCAGTGCAATAATTTCATAACGCCCCTCAACATAGCGACGAATTATTTCAGAAATCTCTATATAGTATTGCTTAATTTCTCCTCGTTCCAATAGATCTGATTCCGCAAGCCTCTTTAGCTGTTCATAAGCGACTTCATGAGCCGGGCGTGGCGGCTCACTCCAGACCGGCAAAATAGCGCCTAACCTTCGGTGTCTACGAATAAGATAAACTATAATAATTATTATTATTAGGGCACCGAGTCCTATCGCACCCGCTATGATTGCCGGTCTCCAATTGTAAGGAATTTCCCACGGCGGTTTTATCTCCTTTATATCACCTTCTTCACTCGGCTTCACACTTTCTACCATTATCTTAATACTCTCGGTTTTAAGTATCTTCTTCTCTTTTGCTGACGG
>MFGW01000166.1:6738-6974 GCA_001780385.1 Candidatus Fischerbacteria bacterium RBG_13_37_8
TAATCAACCTGGTCAATTATTCGCCCATCTTCTGAACGCGGTTCATGCACCCTGTAATCACGTATCTCAAACTGCCCAAGATTCGCTCCCAACGCCGGCAACTCAACCTTTACATCTTTATCCCTCGTAACAATTATGGAATACGTTATCAAATCACCAATCGTTATCGTCGATTTATCCACCTTCGACTGTAACGATATTTCCCCCTGCGCACTGACTCCCCCGGCAAATAAGCA
>MFGW01000166.1:7059-10268 GCA_001780385.1 Candidatus Fischerbacteria bacterium RBG_13_37_8
ATAGTCAATCTGTGCTTTTGAGGGCGGATACATCGGTCCGTCCCAACAATTTATATCTATTTAACCAGATCATCATATATTTTCACATTTTCTGCACTAAGCAAGGACATCATTAATTCCTGGTAAGCTTTCTGGTACCGTTCCTGGAATAAATCCTGTGCCACCTGATTCTGTGCTTCTGACAGCGGAATTTCACGGACTAGCTTCCCGTCTTTATCCTTTTCTGTATAACGGTCTTTATGCGCCTGGTAGTATAATTCAACATCCTGTGCTTGCAACTTAACCTTATCCTTAAGTCTCTCCTGGAGCAGTTTCTGCACCATGAAACTTTTCTTTGCCTGGAAAAGATTCTCCATTACACTTTTATCATTTTCATATCCTGCTCTCTTTGCAGAATCGTACATAAGCTCCGTAGCAACATAACTGCGCAAAAATTCTAATTTTCGTTGCTTGTCCTGAAATTGAGCACGTATCTCGGGCGAAAGCTGACTTATCTCAAAATCAAGATCTCCTTGCGAAATGTCCTTGTCACCTATTTTAGCAATTACAGAACCGGGACGCTGTTCCCGTTTTGAAGGCTCTATGCTGGTACTTTCATGCAATGCCTGGCTCGCATCTTCGGGTCTCTGTAATCTTTCTAAACAAGCAATTAATTTCTTATTTACTTCAGTTATAACCTCGCTCTGCGGATACAGTACCTTTATCTTTAAATAGGCTGCCATTGCATTCTGATAATCATGCAATCGCTCAAAATATATGTTTCCAATCCGGTACACAACATTTGCCTGCTCCTTTTCTTCTAACTGGTAATTATTCAAATAAAACTCGTATTGCTCTATCGCCTGCTCAAATAAATACCGATCATATAATTCATTGGCATATTCACGCACCTTCTCACCATGTATCTTCTGCTCAACCTTGCGATTACATCCTACAACAACTATCGCGAGAAATATCAATAAATAAATAATGCGTTTCTTCATAATTGCACTCCTGCAAAATTCTTTGTAGGGGCAGACCCATGTGTCTGCCCTCGCGAACCTTGTGTTCGCGCTTGCGTGGCAATCCTTAACGATCTGTCATTATGAGCATTCCGTCAGGAATGCGTAATAATCCGTAACAGATATTGCTTCTAATCCGTTAGGGATTGTTACGTTTGCCTCCGGCAAACTCACAATGACATGAATGTACGGGATTGCTTAAGGGCAGACGCATAGGTCTGCCCCTACAATTCTCTGTGGTTCAATTCTTCACCTAAATCGCTTTGCCCTGATGCGAAAAAATCGCATCAGCGGCTCAAAATAAGGTTTATTAGTATAAATATCAATATGGTCTATATTAATGGACTTAAATATTTTTTCACGTTCCTGTCGTTTCCCACCTGCTGCTTGAGCAAAAGACTCCCGTATGCGCCTGTCCTGCGTATTGAGAAGAAAAATTTCTCCCGTCTCAGCATCTTCGAGTTCTACAAATCCGACATTAGGCAGTTCTATCTCCCTTGGATCCATCACCGTTATCGCTACTACATCATGCTTCTTGTTGGCAATACGTAATGCTTTCTCATATCCCTTGGAAATAAAATCAGAAACGAGAAATACCACACTTCTTCGCTTCGCTACACGATTCATGAACTCGAGCGCCTCTCCTATGTCTGTTCGCATTCCCTGCGGCTTGTGGTAGAGTAATTCTCGCAATACGCGAAGTACATGCGTCTTGCCTTTCTTGGGTGGGATGTATTTTTCTACCCGGTCAGTAAATATTATTAATCCTACCTTGTCATTATTCTTAATCGCAGAAAATGCCAGCAATGCACAAATCTCCGTCGCAATCTCTCCCTTCATCTGCTCATATGAACCAAAATCCCCGGATGAACTCACATCTACCATGAGCATGACCGTCAACTCACGCTCTTCCTGAAATATCTTCACATATGGATGCCCCATGCGTGCAGTTACATTCCAATCTATACTGCGCACATCATCACCAAGACTGTATTCGCGTACCTCGGTAAAATCCATTCCGCGGCCCTTGAATACAGAATGATACTCACCTGAAAACACATCATTCACTAATCCTCGGGTCGTGATCTCAAGCCGCTTTACTTTTCGCAGTATCTCTTTCGGAATCATTGTTCACTATCCGTCAACTATGGTACCTCTATTTGATTCAATACCTTGCGTACTATATCCTCAGACTTTATTTCTTCTGCCTCTGCTTCATACGTCACTATCACACGATGCCGCAGCACATCCATTCCTACCGTTCGTACATCTTCTGGTGTTACATACCCTCTTCCTCGCAAAAAAGCATTCGCCTTACTCGCTTGAGACAAATAAATCGATGCTCTCGGTGAAGCCCCATAGGCAATCAGTTCAGTAAGATCATTTAAATTATACTCAGCCGGATTGCGTGTTGCAAAAACAATATCAATAATGTAGCGCTCGATTTTCTCATCTATATAAATCTGTGATACAGCACTGCGTGCCTTAATAATTTCCTCAGGTGTGACCACGGCTTCCGGCTCAGGTAATTTGCCGGTCGCGTTCAATCGCATGATCTTCAGCTCTTCTTCTTTATTGGGATAGCCTACGGATAATTTCAGCATGAAACGGTCAATCTGCGCTTCCGGAAGCGGATATGTCCCTTCCTGCTCAATGGGATTTTGTGTTGCCAATACAAGAAACGGATCATCAAGTGGAAAAGTATTCTCGCCAATCGTCACCTGCCGCTCCATCATCGCTTCCAACAATGCACTCTGTACTTTCGCCGGCGAACGGTTTATCTCGTCTGCGAGGATTAAATTCGCAAAAATAGGTCCTTTCTTAGTGCGAAATTCACTGCTTTTCTGATCAAAAATTAGTGTACCCACCAGGTCAGCTGGCAAAAGATCAGGCGTGAATTGTATGCGCTGAAATTTTGTCCGGACAGCACCGGATAAAGTACGCACCGCTAATGTCTTCGCTAAACCGGGTACGCCTTCCAATAGCACATGCCCATTGCTGAGTAATGCAATTAATAACCGCTCAACCATGTACTTCTGTCCTATAATAACTTTGCTGATCTCGGACAACAACTTCTCAATAAATGCACTTTCTTTCCTTATCATTTCATTGATAGCCTGTATGTCTTTATGCATTTCGTTCACTTTTGTCCCTCCTATGCAAATAAGGTGTAGGGGCAGACCAATGTGTCTGCCCTTTTAATAGTTT
>MFGW01000166.1:10281-13082 GCA_001780385.1 Candidatus Fischerbacteria bacterium RBG_13_37_8
TGCTCTTATCTCTGGGTGTCCCTTTAGGGGCATGATCGACTCCTATGCAAATAAGGTGTAGGGGCAGACCAATGTGTCTGCCCTTTTAATAGTTTTGTTCTTATTATTTACTAATATCTCCGGGTGCCCCTTTAGGGGCATGATCGACTCCTATGTAAATATGTTCAAGGTTCAAAGTTCAATGTTTCCATAAATTATTTTAGACGCATATATTTTTCTCTGGTTTAATTGCTGGTAACTTTCATATTAATTCTTAGGTTTCTTCTTTTGTTTTGCGCAAAAAAACTTCCAGCATTCCTTCAAATAATGTATAAAATTGCATTAATTCTTCCCTGGTGCCTTCTGTCCCAGAAAATTTTATTTCATCACAACGCAGCAACATCCTCTTCACATTTGCCAACTGGTTAGTATCAAGCGCAGTACTTTCGAGAGCTGCAGCTACATCATCAGTTGTCAATTCAAGTGCACGAATGGAAAATTTCGCTGACAGGTATCGACGCAACAACCGTGAAAGTCCAAAGAAATCATCATGCAGGTTTGGCTGGTCAAGATTAAATTGATTCCGTAAATTCTCAAGATACTCCAGTTCTGTCGGCGGAGGAGGTTCTACTTTCTGCTGCCGTTCACGCTCCTTCTTCCTTCGGTACAACAAAAGCCCACCTACTGCTATTATTAGAATAAGAATTGCCGGTATAATATAATACCATGGTAATTTTAATTTACCTTTCTCAGGTATTGGATCAATTACTTCCACGGGAATGCGCTGGGTGGTTAAATCTTCATTATTTCCTAGCGTATTATCACGAACCCTGACATTGACCACATCAACATATCCCATCCCCAGTTCCTTGGGCTTCAAGGTATATACATACTCTTTGAAAATATGTGTTTCACCACCTTTCACTTCAGAGCGACTGGAACTCGAAGTACCTGCAATTTCAAAATTACTCAATAACGGATTTTCAACCTCAACAATGCTGAACCTATCCATTTCACCAATCCATGATAATACTGCCTTTAAATCCACCGTTCGGTTTAATGCAACCTTCGTATGACTCACCTGCATGCTCAACACGATCTTCGGCTTGTACCCCTGCCCAAACAAAACCATACTTGGCATTATAAAAATCGCAACAACACTTATTAAAATAAACAATCTCACTTTAGAATATTTCATTTTTTTCATTAACCTTCTCTTTATAGTAAATCTTATTTTTTATCACAAAACTCGCTCCCTGTCAAGGGGGACAGGCACTCACAAGTTCACAGCAAACTGCTAATATCGGATAACTCCGTATATTAGTAACTTTTATTAACTTAATTTTCTCTTTTCCTTTAATATTCTAAATGCATAATATATAGAAAGTTCACATTTCGAAGTTAGGTGTGAACTTGTGAACACCTGTCCCCCTTCCTCTTTACTGCTTTTATTACCACGAAAAGCCCTTTGCCGTATCCCTTTATATATTTCTGGCGTTCATTCTGTTCACTGAAAATCGTCTGAATTACTGAAAAATTAAGAAAATCCATTGCCTTTAGCAAAGCAAGAATTTCAACCGCGGAATAAAATACCGCATGCTGATACATCTTGTTCCCCTTTCGCTTAATCAAATAATTCCTGCCTAATACTGAATCCTTATCCAATAAGCCTATTATAAGCAGTCCATTTTTCTTTAATACGCGCTTTGCTTCATTGATCGATTCTGATACATTTCTGACAAAACAGAGAGTGGTTACAAATAATACAAAATCAAAACTATCAGCTTTCAACGGCAAATTTTCTGCTACTCCTCTAATAACTTTTATGCCTCGGCTTGATGCAACTCCCGCCATCTTTTCTGAAGGTTCTATCCCGTATTCTATCCCGAGTAATGCAGCAAATCTTGCCGTGCCTACGCCTATCTCCAGCCCTCTTTTACCTTTGGGTATAAAATGATTTACCGCATCAAGTTCAGATAAATATAAAAGATTATGTTCATCAAACCAGTTATCATATTCATTAATAAATACCTCAAATAGTGCAATTTTATCCATTATTTCTCATCAAATCAATCATACCACATTTAATTCATAATCGCACAATTTATATTCAATATAGTAATACAATATTGTATTGTCAAGTCCTGCACTGATCTGCCTATATTTAATTTTCACTTTTTAAACAATTCAATACATAGCTATTACGCTATAAATCTGCTATCATAGTGTCAAAGAATTTTTTATTCTGATTTCTCATGCTATGATGGAAAAAGCATTACTGGCAAAGAATAATTCAATGCATGCTATTTCAATTGAACGATTATCAAAGCGTTTTGAGGATGTGCATGCTTTAGAAGATATCAGCTTCGTGGTAAATAAAGGCGAGGTATTTGGTTTGCTTGGACCTAATGGCGCAGGAAAAACAACAACTATTACCATCCTTACCGGATTAGCGCATGCCGATAGCGGACGTATACAGATATGGGGAATTGACTGCGCCGGCAAACATAAAGCAGTTCAATCATTGATTGGAGTTGTTGCGGATGAGAGTAATCTTTATCCGGAACTGACAGGTTTCGAGAATTTATGCTTTTGCGCTTCGTTATACGGTATGCCTAAAGCAGAGCGTCAGGCTCGCGCTAAAGAACTGCTGCATGAATTCGAGCTTGTAGAAGCAGCAAACCGTAAATTCGCCGGTTATTCAAAAGGCATGAAACGCAAACTCACTATTGCGGCAGGAATTATTCACCGCCCATCGATTTTATTTCTCGATGAACCGACTACCGGTATTGATGTAGCAAGCGCCAGGCGTATTAGGCGAA
>MFGW01000166.1:13093-14466 GCA_001780385.1 Candidatus Fischerbacteria bacterium RBG_13_37_8
AATCGAATCAGAATTTCCTCATCTTAAGATAGAATCTCATTCAGATGAACTTTTTAAAATTGAATCCGATGAACCCATTCGCATTACATCTATGGTAAGTTTTCTGGAAAAATGCGGAGTCGAAGTTCTTGAAGCAAGAAGAATGCATCCATCACTGGAAGATATTTTTGTTGATATTACAGGCATAGAAGCTGAGACTATGAAAAAAGAGAAAGAAAAAAGTGGAGGCGGCGCGTGAAGCAATGGATTGCTTTCTGGAACATTCTGATTAAAGACATGAAAGCTTATTACCTGAAACCTCCGAATATCAGTTGGGGATTACTCTTTCCACTTGCATGGACAGGCATGTTTTTCATTAAATCAGGCGGGAATCGCTTTGACATTTTATCATTGCTTCCTGGCGTCATTGCGATGTCCATTTTATTTGGGACAACCTCTATGCTTGCCGTCACTATCACTTTTGAAAAGAAAAGCCGTTCATTTGAGCGTTTGCTGCTGGCGCCTATATCGTTGGAATTATTGCTCATTGCAAAGACTGCCGGCGCCATTTTGTTCGGAGTAGCAAATGCATGCGTGCCAATAGCGCTGGCTTTATTTCTATCAGATTTATCCCACGTCGCATGGAGCATCGTGGCCCCTGCAATTCTCCTAATCGCAATAGCATCCACATTCCTGGGTTTATTCATTGCCGTTTCCGTGAACGAAGTGTTCGAAGCGCAAACTTTTTCAAATTTCTTCCGTTTTCCGATGATTTTTCTCTGCGGCTTGTTTTTCCCCATTCAGCATCTGCCTTTCGTTCTCAGACCGTTATCGTATATATTACCGATAACGTATGGCGCCGACATCCTTCGCTCTGTTTTTAATGGGTCGCATATTATGCCATTATCAATAAATTTTGCCATTCTTCTTTTTTTCTGTCTCATTCTCTTCATTATCAGTTTGAGGAATACCCGCAAACGCTGGATAATATAACCGCTTCATTCATTCATCAAATCATCATGTTTGCAGAAATTATTCTAAAAAGAACTGAAACCGCTCATTATCAGTATTGCGCAATACGTTATAGCATGATAATATAAACAAAGAAAAATTGCTTTATGATAAGAATAATTAAAAATGCAAATCACAACTTATCTGTTATTTATTGTTATTAACTATGAAAAATTTTATTACCAACTGCGATGTAGAAAATCTTAAAAAACGTTTATCAGACCTTATAATAAATAGTGAAGAATTAAAATTCTTAGTTGGATTCTTTTATTTCTCCGGCTTATATGCCGAAAATTGATTTTCCTATTGTGCCTGCGGCAACTGCATAGCAGATGGTGGAAGACCCACCGGCAACGGCTTACAGGAGCAGTTGTCAAACCGCC
>MFGW01000167.1:0-5636 GCA_001780385.1 Candidatus Fischerbacteria bacterium RBG_13_37_8
ACCATTATTCCAATATTCCATCATTCCATTACCCCTTGTAATGGACATGCTTGATGAAAATCCTACTACAGCAGCAGCTTTGAAGAAATTCCGAGACGTTAAATTACTATAGCTTATATTTTTTGAGGTTGGTCTCATAGAATTGTTTTTGGGCAACAACAATGCGCTTGAAACGTGATTCATTGCGAAGTGGATCATATATTGATTGCGAGGTGAGAATAAGATACATGTAGGTACTGTTATGTGCCTTGATTCTCTGTTCAAGCTCTGTGATAGCTTCCTCCTTCATGTTCAGCAAAATATAACCAAAATCACTTTTCTCGAGTTCGAGGGATTTGCTCTTATTGCCGAGTCCAGCATAATAAACTGAACGCAGCCATCGCACGAAATCATTGTTTTTGACTGTATGTTTAACACGGGAGAGATAGTCATCAGCTTGCTTGTAATTGCGCTCAAGCAGTGCTACCTCTGCAAGATTCGCATATAGCATGTTATCATCCGGCTCTAGTTCGAGTAATTTGAGATAATCCTGCTTTGATTTTTCATATTGTCCGGTGTTCTTGTAAACAATCGCACGCGTATGCCTGCTGATTAGATAGAGGGGATCCAGTTCTATGGCACGGGTGTAGTATTTTATTGACTGATGATAGAGCCCCTGACGTGCATTGAATGCACCCAATGCATGATTGCTTCTTGAATCATTCGGATTCTGTTCAATCGCCTGTTTCAGATAGGGAAACGCTTCATCATATTGCCCTTTTCTGAACAGCACCCACCCTACAGCCCGAGCCGTTTCCAGAATGTTCGGATTAAGCTGATATGCCTTATTTGCATAGTGTTCCATTTGCTGGAGGTCATCCTTGCTGCCATGCGTCCAGTGCAATTCATAGAGATCTACAAAACCGGTGTAGCCCATCGCATAATTCGGATCAAGCTCCACTGCTTTCTGCAACATCTGCAGTGCTTTCTGAAAATCTGTCTCTGTGCGGCTCACCACGTAGGTCTGCTCAATAAAATATCTCGCCTTCAGGTATTGCTCATAGGCTTCCACTTTCATCGATGGTTGTTGTATCTGTACTTTCATTGATTGCGTGCTTTCCGCCATGCTGGGTGCCGGGGGAACAGAGGCTGTCTCTTCAACTTTTGACTCCCGCGCAATACTGGCTTTATCTTTCGCGCTTGGTGCCTGAGCAATTTTAACAGTCTCTTCAGCTTCACCGCCAACTGTAATTTTGAGCGCTTGCACAATCTCACGCGATACCTCATCCTGAAGCGCAAAGATATTCTGCAGTTCGCGATCAAATGTCTTTGCCCATACCTGGAACCCATCTTTTGTCTTAATGAGCTGTGTGGTGATGCGTACCTGGTTGCCCGCTTTCTGCACACTCCCTTCAAGAATATGATCAACACCGAGTTCCTTACCTATAGCTGGGATATCCTTCGTCGTGTTTTTATATGCCATGGCAGTGGTGCGCGCAATTACTTTCAGTTCACTAATATGCGACAGGTTAGTAATGATCTGTTCTGTCATGCCATCGCAAAAATATTCCTGTTCCTTATCCGGACTTACGTTTCTCAGCGGAAGTACTGCTATTGAATTTTGCCATAAAGCACCAGTTTCATCTTTTTGCTGTACTGCATGGGGAGTCGAGTTCCCGCGCCGTGATGGTTGCCCAGGACCGATGTTAATTCTTGTCGCTGTAAACCATATAAGAACTATAATTATTGGCAATGCAAGAGCTGCCCATTTGAAATAACGAGGAGGTGCGGGCTTGGTTATTTCTGTCGTTTTTTGTTCCAGCGCATCCAGTATTTCCTGTGCGGTTTGATATCTCTGTTCGGGATCTTTCGCGAGGCATTTCAAGATGACAGCTTCGAGGAATTTTGGTACCTCGGGATTAAACTGCGAGGGCGGTGGTGGTACTTCATGCACATGCTTTTGAAGATACCCGGTAATACTGCTCGATTTGAACGGCGTGCGTCCCGTTATCATTTCATACATGATCAGTCCGAGCGCATAAATATCAGCACGATGATCCACTTTGATGCCCTGTGCCTGTTCAGGTGACAGGTACTCCGGTGAACCGACTATAATGCCCTCGCGTGTTACTTCTTTCACTTCCAGTGATTTAGCAATGCCAAAATCCATGACATACACATGCCGGTTTTCATCCAGCATGATATTATTCGGCTTCAAGTCGCGGTGTATTACATTTTTTTTATGCGCAGCACTGAGTGCATGACAAATCTGCCGCGCAATAGTTAAAGTTTCATCAATAGATAATTTCTGTGCTTTGCGTATATATGCCTTCAGGTCACTTCCTTCAATATATGCCATGGAGAGATATTTAATGCCGCCCACATCACCGAGATCATGAATACGTATCACATTTTCATGCGAAATGGAACGTGCGAGGAGCAATTCACGCTTGAAACGCTCGAGAATGGACGCATTAGTACTTAATTCAGCACGAATTAGTTTCAGTGCCACGATAAGCTCCAGGTCTTTATCAAGTGCCTTGTACACACATCCCATGCCGCCCTTGCCAATTACATCAAGGATTTTATAGCGTGATCCAAAATCTTTCCCCGACGTGATCTCGATACTTTTTTGGTCCGGCAATTCCATGGTAGGCAAAGAATCAGTATGTGCAGCAGCAATGGTAGGTGTATCGCAATGCTTGCAATACCCTTCCTCATTCATACTATCCTGTAAACATCGTGGACATTTCATCCAACTATTATAGCATAATTTTATGCAGCCTTTGCTGTTTAAATCTTTACTTATTTCTGATATACTATAGTCAGAAAAAAATATGAAGTTGATAAGATATATAATCTTAACTTTGGTACTTCTATTCATATATTTTCATTTGGAACTACCTCTGCATGGAAGATTGCATGCAATAAGCATTAGCAGTGGTTATACGATTCCATCCGATTTTAGTGGTACGCCTGTGTACATTTCCGGCAGTTTCCGTTTTTTCACCTATAAGAAGGTTAACCTAGAGGGGGGGGCGTACCGTAACATTAGACTATGTTGAGATGCAGTGCTGGTCTATGGTGTAGAGGGGTATTGCTCAAATTCTAGCAAAAAATGATGACGTGTCTCACAAGCTGCATTTCCAGATGCATCAGATCCAAAATCAGGGTGCTTTAACGTTCGATCATGCATTCAGCAAAATAGACACAATCGTTTTTTGCTGAAAAATTTGCATTGCCCTTCGAAACAACGATGGGGACTCTGTCGCAACAGTGTCCGATGTTAAGGTCCGACCCCCCTCATTTACCAAGGGGACAGGCACCCACTAAATAACTTTCAGGAGGCGTAGTTCGCAGATGCTGACGGTATACGTGAGACTGAAATTATTCAATACCTGCGGATGTATTTCGCCAAGCAGTGCCCACAGGCCTGCATCATTGGTCACTTCTGCACACCTTCCTTCACAAAATGACGGATGCACCACGGGCTTATAGTCTCCTGAGAATCGCAATTCATGGAGCAATGCATCGAGGTTCATACGTATCTCGGCATACCCAGTTGCGGGTCCTATGATGCTGAATGCAATATGACGGTATTCACTAACACCTGTCTCCCTACTTGAGTCAATCAACAGAATATTGCCAATTTCAAATAAGCACTGCGGAACGGTTTTGCGCCGGTTCTTATTGAAGGTTTCCATGATACCGGTCATGAGGTGGCTTCGTGCAATTTTCTGTTCTATTGTCTTGGGATTTGATACAATTATATGATTCTCGCCCGGTTCCATTCCGAACTTGGTAAAATGGCGTTCAATGGAATTCAGGTGAAGGCTCATGATTTCGGTAAATCCAAGTCCTATCATCACATCGCGAACAAGCTGACTTAATTCTTCTTCCTTGCGTGCTTTGCCAATTGTCAGGTTAGGCACCAATTTCGGTTCAATCCGTTCATACCCATATCCGATTGCCAGGTCTTCAAATACATCGACTTCATGGCGCATGTCGGTGCGGAATGCCGGGTATTTCACCTCGAAACGTTCGCCTGCCGGTGTCACGGAAAAACGCATTTTTTCCAGGTAGGCAATCATTTCTTCGCGTGTGTATTCAAGACCGAGCCATCGTTTGCTTTCTTCATAGCTAATGGTGATGGTACCCGGTGTTAGGTCGGGCGTGGCGATTGTGCGTTCCGGGAAATGCATCTGCACCGTTTCCACCTTGCCGCCAATCTCAATCAATGCGCTGATTAACGTATTGATTGAATCAACGGGCGCACTTTCTACCGTTCCTGTCACATCGACGAAGAGGCATGTCGTGCCAATCTTGCATTTCGTCTCATCGCTATTAATGATCGGGGGCATGGAAAGCACCAGGTCTTTTGCATCAATGAGAATTGGATAGCGCTTATACGGTTCCATGAGATGCGCATAGGCGACTCCCTTGGGATGCGTTGTCAGTACCTGTTCCGGCGTCATCAGCGTGTCTGGCATACCAAGTGGATGGAAAGTGAAAGCTTTCGGATCCACAGTGCTGTACCGTATGGGAGGTGCAATCGAATCCATGTCATACACACCTATAGACGCTAATTTTCTGTCTCGACCGATTCCCCAATGCAAATTTTCCTGCAGCCGCATTACCTCACGCAAGCTGTTCTGATCAAGGGGCGGCATGGTAACAACTGCGCATACAATATAAGGACGATATGAATCAGCGCTCGACAATGCTTTATCGATATGTACTTCGATATTGCCGGGCATTGCCGTCAGTTCCGGAAGTCCTTTCTCGAGGTCAAGAAATCCCTTCAAGGCACGTGATAATCCACCCGAGTCAAATAAATCCGGCCGATCTGCAAGCAAATCAATTCGAATTACCTTGTCGGAACCATACAGCTCAAAATATTCCTCGCCTTCATGTCCGCAATAATCACACCGTTTCGGCGGATCTTCCGATTCCAGCTTATCATTAGGCGTCTGGCAGACGGGACATATATACAGGTTCAGGATGGCAGTATCCTCTACATCACATCCGAGTTGCTCCAGTGCATGAACAAGCACATTCATCTCGTATTCCTTCCCGAGTAAATCATTCAATCTCTTGGCACTTACTGCTACTACTGGCATAATGGCACCTCCTTGATTTTGTCCAGGTCACTCCAATAAATCTCGCGTATATCCTGTATGCCGTACCGCAGCATGGCAAGCCGGTCAAGACCCAATCCCCATGCTAACACCGGTACCTTGCAGCCAAACGGTATGGTTACCTCTGGGCGAAATACTCCTGAACCGCCCATCTCAAGCCAGCCTTGCTTCTGCTCCATGTACACGACTATATCTACACTCGGCTCCGTATATGGGAAAAATGACGGCTTGAACCTCACTTTCGGAAAACCCATCTTGGCATAAAATTCTTTCAGGGTGCCGAGCAATGTTGCCAGGTTCGCACCTTCATCAATCACGATACCATCTACCTGGAAAAATTCCGGAAGATGCTTGAAGCTGATTGCTTCATTCCGGTACACTTTGCCAACACAGAAAACTTTGCGCGGTGGATTCGGATTCTCAGCCAATGCACGTATCGTCGCAGCAGTGGTATGCGTTCTTAGAACTACCTGTTTTGCGCGTTCGATGTTCCACCGGTATCCCCAGCCTTTCGAACCC
>MFGW01000167.1:5643-5848 GCA_001780385.1 Candidatus Fischerbacteria bacterium RBG_13_37_8
AGCCATTCTCATGTGTTTGCTTTACGTGCTCAACTATAGCTCCATCTGGTAACTTCGCCTGCAACGGCCGCTCAAGGTAAAATGTATCCTGCATATCCCGCGCAGGATGATCCTGCGGCTGAAACAATGCATCAAAATCCCAGAATGCAGATTCTGCCTGCGGTGATACTATTTCCGTAAATCCCATCTCAAGAAATGCCCTGCG
>MFGW01000167.1:5869-7676 GCA_001780385.1 Candidatus Fischerbacteria bacterium RBG_13_37_8
CATTAGATGTATCTTCGCCGGATACACTTTCTCCGCTGTCAACGTTACATCATAATGTCGCAATTGAATATTTTTCCAGTCACCGCTGGTAATATCTTCCGTGGTAAGAATATTTCTTTCCTTTGTTATTTTTACATCCCGCATGAGCACACTGCGTCCCTTTTCTGTCATTATTGCGGAACGCACTGTCCGGGACTTTATCTTTGCCAGGATAGTGCGATTGCTGAGATATTTTTTCACTAACTCCACATCCACTGCATGTTTCTCTAATTCATCTAAAAAGATGCTCCCTGTCTGCTGTATCAATTCAAGCACTTTCTCATCATCATCTTGTTGCTCAAGCGCATTTTTTCCCTTCTCGGTAATAAACACATCTCCCTTATCTTTCTCGATCCATCCCCGAAATGAACCCCATTTGATTATCTCATTCATGGGAATATCCTTTTCTTTCGTCAACTGGGAAAATTCGCGTATCGATATTCTTCCGACATCTTTCAGGAACATCAATCCCTGCCGCTCGGGTAAACCTTTCGCCAGTTGTTCACCTGCATTTTCAGCCAGAACCAATTCATCTCGCAGTGTTACTTTAAGCTCAAGCCAACCCTGTTCTTCGCCGTACTGAAACGTCGCAGAAATCATTGTCTGATCCTCGCCCGTCAGTTCAGCTAGTTCCTGAATTGATAATTCTTTTTTCGCATCCAACAGCGTCTTTAATATTTTCCACTGCTTTTCATTCAATGTAATATTCATAAAATCCTCACAAAGTGTATAAAGGCATATTGTAATAGTGAATGAAACTAATTTCAAGCTGCATAATAAAGAAACCACTTAGTGGGAAGGGGAACTAGAGATTAGGGACTGGGGAATAGCAACCCATAAATTACTTTCTTCTCATATTTTCAAATAAGTCAAATATATTTTCAGGATAATATTCTTTACAAGGAAATGCTGCTCGTTCTATCAAGAAAGATGTTTCTGTCATTTAGTATTCTCTTTATTCAGGATCTGGAGAAAAAAATTGTCATGGCTCCCTCTTCCCCAGTCCCTAATCCCCTTTCCTTATCCCCTTCCTCTTTGGTTCAAATTTCTTCTGAAAATAAAAAGGGGGCGCATCCGAAAACACGCCCCCGCTGAATCGAAATGTATTAGTACCTGAACTGACGATCCTGAAATTGCCTTTTCTGCTGTTTCTTCATTTTTCTGCACGAAGGGCATCTCTGTGGTTCATTCTCAAAACCCTTCTCTGCATAAAATTTTTGTTCACCTTCGGTGAATACAAATTGCTCTTGGCAATCTCTGCAAACTAATGTTTTATCTGCCATAATTGGCCTCCTTTTGACCAGGATTCAATCATAAAAGAAACAATTTCTTCCTGGAAAAAAGGGGAAATTGACTTTCTTTAAGTTAAACCTGTCTAATATAACTAATATACACTCTTTCTCTCTAAAAGTCAAGCAACCGGAAGGAGGGGGTCGGACCTAAACATTAGACACTCGCACAACGTAGTCCAGGACTGTGTTTCAAGCGACTGTTTTGAAATTTCATCGAAATTTGATGGAAACACCGCAGAAAAAAGATATTTCTTTCCGCCGCAACTCCTCTTTTGTGCATATCTGTACAGGGATTCTTTCATCTTATGCTGAAATTTGAAAAATGTTGTTCGTAATATAGTCCGGGACTGTGTTTCTACAATGTCCAATGTCAGGCTCTGACCCCGTTCTAATTTTTTTATGGGCGCCAGGCTCCAAATGAAGCCAAATCGTTTTTTTCGCCTTTTCTTTCATGTGAAATCAAGTGATGCATTCAC
>MFGW01000167.1:7722-8495 GCA_001780385.1 Candidatus Fischerbacteria bacterium RBG_13_37_8
TATTTGACCGAACGATTTACCTCCAGGAATACCTTCTGCGCAATGTCTTCAGCATCATATGCATCATGAACAAAGCGATAGCAGGTATTTACAATCCTGTCTTTATAGTATTCGACGAGATTCCTGAAGGTTTCTTCATCACCTGATTGTAATTTGTGTAATGAGAATTCGTACTTTTCTTCTGTCATGCAATACTCTACAGAGAAATCATTGTAGGGTATGTGCTCCAATATTGCAACGAGGAAGTATCCTTGCTATTTAATTTTTTTGAACCACAGAGATCACAGGGAAGGACAGTTCTTTTTTCTCTGTGATCTCTGTGGTTCAATTTATTAGAGACAACGGAAGAGATACTCAATGACAATATAAAGACAAGGGGGCTTTTAAAAATACCGATTCTTGTTTATAATGAAATAGTATGCGTGATAAACAGTTTTTATAGGCATTGAAGATGTATTTATGCACACCAAGAACAATGAAAATATTGTTGTTGTCATTGCGAGCAGGCCGAAGGCAAGCGTGGCAATCCCTGGCGGATTTTAAGAAGCATGAAAGCCATGGATTTTTTCGTCGCTTAGCTCCTCGCAATGACATGTTGTATATTTGTTCACTTGATCCCTCGAATCCTTAAATTTATTATCTTAGGAGGAATGAATGAAAAAAATAGCCTTACTTATATGTATCACGGTACTTGCCGTTGCATGCGATAGAATGGCAAAGCAAATGCCGGGCAGTTATGACCTTGCGCAAGCGCCTGCACAAGAAACAATTAC
>MFGW01000167.1:8508-9573 GCA_001780385.1 Candidatus Fischerbacteria bacterium RBG_13_37_8
GGCAGGGCTGCCGATAAGTCACCATCAAAACCAGCAGAAGCTCAACCCGTCCAAAGAAAAACAAAATTGATTAAAAATGCATCGGTCAACTTCCAGGTGAAAGACTATAAGAAAAGCAAAGCTGCCATTGAAACTATTGTTGAGAAATACAATGGATATATTGCTTCCGAGAAGGAGACCAACACCGCTTGGCGTATTCAGAATGCAGTTGTTATCAGAGTAAAGTACAATAATTTCAGCAAACTGCTCAATGAATTGCTTAATGAATCTTACCACCTCAATAATAAAGATATCAATGTTGAGGATGTCACAGAAAAATTTGTTGATATGGAAACACGTCTCAAGACAAAAAAACAGATTGAGCAGCGTTACCTTGAATTGTTTCAGCAGGCAAAAAATGTTAAGGATATGCTTGAGGTAGAGCGCGAATTGCGCATGCTCAGGGAGGAGATTGAAGCAACCGAGGGAAAATTAAAGTATCTTGAAGACCAGGTACTTTTCAGCACTATATCATTGCTTTTTTATCAGGAACTCGATTATGCAGGAGAGCCAAAATCCGGCTTTTTCAAAGAAGTCTTCAAGGCAATCAAAAGCGGCTGGGAAAGCCTTCGCTATTTTGTCATCGGAATTATTTATATCTGGCCCTACATTATTATTATATTCCTCATTTACTATGCCATCCGCAGATATCGCCGCAAGAAAAAGAAAATGTAATCCGGGATCAAAGCCCAACATTAGACATAGCTGTAAGTCAGTTCTGTACTGCATCCTAGAAACCATTTTCAAAATTTCAGCAAAAAATGCAGTAAATGGGGACAGGTACTACACGTTTACAAATCTGTAAATACTTGTCATTGTTGTAAAAAATTTTGCAAATCTGCTAAAATGCGATAATGTATCTAAGAACCTTGATTAGCATTGAAGTAACATGAAAGCAACTAACATAATTGTAGATATTGTCATATTTATTATCACTGCCGGGCTTGCTCTGCATTTTCAATGGACAACGAAGGATCTCGTCTGGAGTCTCTGGATTTCGAGTCTTGTCCTCGGTTATTCTTTTGT
>MFGW01000167.1:9706-9848 GCA_001780385.1 Candidatus Fischerbacteria bacterium RBG_13_37_8
GCATTTTGGAGGATTTCATTTCGGACATTCTTACTTTCTTAATTTCATTTTTCCTCTTGTAAAAGCTAAATCCGCAAGCAATTCTCTGGGCGCAGCTTTTATACAATTTTTGGTTCTGATAGGAGTATCATTCAAAAATTAC
>MFGW01000167.1:9892-10571 GCA_001780385.1 Candidatus Fischerbacteria bacterium RBG_13_37_8
CAGCAAAACGATTATTAAAGGCAAGGGTAATCCCTTCTTTTCACCATATCTTAATGTCATCCGAATGCACGCCATGATATTTATTTTTGCATTTTTAGGACGAACCGGCATTAATAAATATGCCATGTATGCGGTGCTCATAGTGTATTTTCTTCCCCTTGGCAGCATCATTTCCTCCTTAAGAAAGAGGGGGTCGTAGCATAACATTAACCCCTGCTGAAAGTTAGTGCTGTACTGCATCACAGAGGCTGTTGCTGAAAATTCAGCAAAAAATGCAACAATGCTTGCTAGAGTGCTTCAGCGATCATTTAAATCAATTTTTGCTTAATTTTTATCGTGGCGCATTGAAATACTCTGTGGGACTGGTTTGCGATAGTGTCGAATGCCGATGTCTCTCCCCATTCTGCACGTTTTCTTGATTATTGTTGTACTAACTAATATAATTATGCTATGCACAAGAGACGCAAAAATTTGCTTGCTACATTAGGTGTAACAGTAGTGTATCAATTTGGCTCTTCAGTTACCGGATTAAAACATAAAAATAGTGATGTAGACCTTGGCATTCTTTTAGAGAAAAATCTTTCACAGAAACATTACACCGAGCTCTCAACTGATCTTTATAAATTATTTTCTGAAATTTTTTCAAATGAAGAGATTGACATAGTTTTCCTCGATGAAG
>MFGW01000167.1:10585-11944 GCA_001780385.1 Candidatus Fischerbacteria bacterium RBG_13_37_8
CAGTTTGATACAATCAAATATGGTAAAATTATTTACGAAAAAAATTCTTCTATTCGGCTGCAATACGAAGAAAAAATAATTCTCGAATATGCCGATTTTCTCCCTTTGCAAGAAGAAATTGATAAAGCAATCCTGGAAAGAATATGAAACAATTGCCTGTGAATAAACAAAGTGTCATAGCAAAGCTTGACGAGATTCAACGCTGTATGGGAAAACTAACTCAATTCACCACTATGCCTCTTAATGAGTTCAGAACAGGAGAGAATTTTGCTATAGCTGAACACTCTCTCAGAAGATCACTGGAAGCAGTTTTTGAAATTGGTGCATACATCTTATCGAGATTGCCTGGCGGAAAACCTTCCGGCTATAAAGATATTGCCAGAAAACTTGGTGAAAACAAAGTAGTTTCCCCTGAATTTGCAACGGATAAACTCATAAAAATGGCAGGATATAGAAATAGATTAATTCACTTTTATCATGAAATCACTGTCGATGAAATGCACTATATTATTCAAAATAACCTAAAAGATTTTGATGGATACAGCAATTACATAAAAGATGTATTAGCTCATTCTGAAAAGTATGGATTTAAAGAGAAGAACAAGAGCGGGGGTCGTAGCACAACATTGACCCATGCTACAAGCTAATTCTGTACTGCATCGCAGAAGCCTTTGTCAAAATTTCAGCAAAAATTGCAATAATCCGTTCTGGAGTGTATCAGCAACAGCTTAAGCAGATTTCGCTTAATTTTTGTCAGGACGCTTTGAAAAGCAGTGCAGGTATGCGTTGGCGGAGTGTCTAATGTTAAGGTCCGACCCCCCTCTGTGGGACGAGTTTGCGGTAATGTCGGATGTCGAGCTTTGACGCCAGTCCGAATAATCGCTCATTCTCTTCGAGGTAGGGGAGGATGAGAGTGCGGTCGGCATCAGTGAAGGGGACGAAGATGCCGCCATTGAGCTGATCTTCGGTGACACGGTGGTGCAGGTCGCGGATGTAGACTGCGCCGCCGGATGCGAGTGAGAAAAGATTACCGCCTGGGTAGGGTGTGTCGAGTTCCACAAGATTACCGGAATGATCGTACCTGAGTCCATTAATAATTACGAAGCCGCCGCCTTCGAGTGGATTACCTGCCATGAATGATTCGGCAAGATAATCGAGACATGTCCCATTAATTACTACACGCGGGCGCCCGACTGCATTGATGAGCGGTCTGCCGGCTGCATTGCCGAGTACATATACTTCGCCGCCCTTGGCGCCATACATGAACGTCTGTCCGGCATCACCGTAAATAACCAGTTTGCCGCTCTGCATGATTTGCCCTACCTGGTCCTGGGCATTTTCATGCAGGTATACGCTCGC
>MFGW01000167.1:11954-13889 GCA_001780385.1 Candidatus Fischerbacteria bacterium RBG_13_37_8
CCGGAACCAAGATAATCACCGGAACTGCCATATACATCAATGCGCACATCAACCGAACTGGCTCCTAATCCACATCCACAAAACCGCTGTCCTCTCCAGTTGAAGGTGATGAAACGTTTCCAGCCGCGCCGGTACGATTTCACGATGTATTGCGCGGCGGAATGATTGCCTTCGGGTGGAAATGCTTCACAATTAATCACGAGTGTTTGTGCAGAGTTTTGTGGGACAAAGAGAGTATCCTTTTTCTGCCAGTCGATATAGCGGAAGTCGGTATTTTCCCTATTGGCAAGAGAGCAGAGAAGTGTATTCAGTTCCTGTTCGGATTCGGTAAGTATTCGTGCGCGTTCATGCACCGGGTATGTCCACCGCCGGTCAATGGTGCGTGTGAGATGTTCTATTGCCTCAGTTATTGAATTATCATCCATCACGGCTATATCATGAGATGAAGAATATTCATCGAGCGGGCGAACACAAGGTTCGCCCCTACAATCAATCTCATCTTTCTCAATAATATTGCAAGAGCTAACCGTTCGCTCATTGTCACACTCGAATCCTTGAATCCTCGAATCCTTGAATCCTGTTTTGCTTGTCGTTATTTTTTTTCCGAATTTATCCGTTACGGTCAATTCGCCACCCTTCAGTGTAAACACGAATGCGCCGCCGTCGGTGTGACTGCCGCCACGTGCATTCCAGTATACATCCGCGTAGGGCAGGAAGCGCTCGTCTTCACGGTATAGACTGCGCAAAGTCGCATCGATTGCCTGTTTTTCGCTCGCGACCAGTGCGATGCTCGAGCCGTTGTGTTCCTGCAGTGCGAATACTTGCGGTCGAAGCATGGACGTGTCGGTAATGCCAATCAACTGGTGGCTCTGTTCACGGACATTCGTTCTGCCGATAATGAAGAACCATGGACCATCCGGCGAGCCGTGCAAATGCGCTGCCTGTATCGCACGGTACACCTTCTGCTTCTCTTCCGGCAATTGGCAGAAATCGCGCTCAGTCGTCGGCGCCATCGCCTCTATTATATACTCAAGCGGATATTCATACACACGATTCAGCAGGTCAAACAGCAAAACGGCTACCTCGGTATCGGTTAAGAAAAGTGGATAATAATTGCGTTGACTGAGATACTCCGCCACCGAATAATAATTCGCTAAATCGCCATTATGAATCAGCGCTTCGTCCAGTCCAATGAAAGGATGTGCGCCACCCGGGTGCCATACCTTGCCTTTCGTCGGATAGCGTTGATGCCCGACCCATATATTCGCTTTAATATCTTCGTGCCGGTAATATTGAATTGCCTGCTCCGCATACCCGACGATTTTCAGTATTATCATATCGCGCCCATGCGACAACACAAACGCTCTCTTTTCGCCGAGTGATGCATAATATTTCCTGTTTAGTTGATAACTGTTTTGGTAGATGAATTCATCTTCAATTTTATGCCGTTCCAATGTAGTCAGATTATTCGCGCGCGCAAATGCATCGAGCTGTTCATAACGCACGGAACAGAAATAGCGCCACACTTCCGGCGGCTGAATGTCCAAACCGTCAATATCCTGGTAATCATTCACCGCCTCGACCGGGTACTGTTGATCCACATGCAGAACAGGATGTATGAACTCATCCTCCACCGCACGACGTGCTGCACTATCGAGATATGCAATCTGCAGCAGGTAATCCTTCGCAAGTATTTCATCAGATACGCGCATCTGCTCCGCATCCAGTCCGAATGCTGCAATACCTCCGCCTTTGCTGTTGCCGCGGTTGCGCATCTGCACGAGCGCCTGCATGATATGCCGACCCGCTATCCGCTCATTACATGTCAATCCGACAACACCGCATCCGCCTTCCATCTCACGCTTTGCCGGCCGTTCATGAAGCGGCTGCAGCGCTTTCCTCGATACTAATAATTCTCGTATCGCTTTATCTTTC
>MFGW01000167.1:13907-19805 GCA_001780385.1 Candidatus Fischerbacteria bacterium RBG_13_37_8
ATCCGTTCGACCCCGCAGGTCGCGGACGTCATTCAATCCAAGCTGATACAGGATCAGTCTGAGTTGTTTCTGCCAGGATGCGTACAGATTCATTATTCGACGCGCACCCCATTCAGGTGTGAATTGCCCATCCAGCTCCGGATCAGTCGTTGCAATGCCGCGCGGACATCCACGCCCGCTCTCGCAATTGCCGCATCTCACGCATCCGAGCGCCACCAGCTCCGATGTGCCAATTACCACACCATCCGCACCGAGCGCAATCGCTTTCGCAATATCATGTGCGGTTCGTATGCCGCCGCTTGCTATCAGCACAACCTCATCGCGTATCCCTTCGAACAGAAGAAAGCTGTGCACTTTCGTGATTGCATATTCGATCGGCATGGCGATGTTTTTCTTTGCGATTTCGGGTGCTGCGCCTGTTCCGCCGTACCCACCATCGAGATGAATGATGTTTGCCCCGGCATAATAACTTCCCACAGCGACCATGTCCACGTCTGACGGTGTTGATACTTTCACCGAGACTAACGCAAGCGGGTTCATCATCTTCACCCAGTCGATATGTTTTTTGTGATCTTCCACCGAATACACGCTATGGAACGGAAATGGAGAGAAGAGCGATGTCCCGGGTACTGCTTCGCGCATATTTGCCACGGATTGCGTATTTTTATCGCCCAGCAGATGACCGCCGAGACCTGGTTTTGCTCCCTGCGCGTATTTGAATTCGATCAACGGTGCGCGCTGAATAGTTTCCTCACGCACACCGAACAGCCCGGTGGCAATTTGTGTAATAATATTATCTTTATAAGGAATTAATTCAGCAGGGTAACCACCTTCGCCGGTCGAGATGAAGGTTTGGAATGCCTTTGCAGCTATGGCGCGTGCAAGCATCGTCGATATTCCGATCGATCCGTACGACATGCCGCCGCCATACCACGGCACTGAGATAGTAATGCCTCTGCCTTCCGGGCGCTTGTTCAATTCAATAGCAGTATTGATATGTGTTAACATTTCAACCGACGGATTATCATTATTCACGGTTATGAATTCAAGCCGGTCAAATCCGCCGCCGGATGCGCCTGTTCGATATTCATAATCATCACCGGGAAGCTCTCCGTTCTCCGCCTGCTGCCATGTTGCAAGGATTAAATCCGGTGTCCAGCGATAATCACCAAGTGAACGCCACTGCGGATCCGGCTCAATAGCAATTGCATGCACCGGGCATTTCTCTATGCATGAAAACGCACCTTGCGCACATTTCTCACCGGTGCAAAGATATGAATGCGGCGGCAATAATTGATTGAATCCATCAAGTCGCTCAAACACGCCTTCGGGACATTCATCTGCACAATACCCGCAATGAAAACACAGCTCGTTCAATGTCACGCGATACTTGCCAATTTCCGCCTTGTACCGCGATGGACATCGTCGCGCAAGTTCTTCTTCTACGGCGTCTATTCGTTTTTCCGGTCGACTCATCAGCTTGGCTCCTCTTTTGTAAACGATGTTTCGTCATTGCGAGCTTTGCGAAGCAAAGCGTGGCAATCCCTAGCGTTCATGCTTCTTACAGTCCGATCCGGATTGCCATGTAAGGGCGGACGCACGGGTCCGCCCCTACAGCAGAATTCGCAAAGAATAACACAGAGATTTTCTCTGTTATTCTCTGTGTCCTCTGTGGTTTTATTATTATAATATTTATGGTTCATTTGTTCGGTTGCTTTTGTGTTTTTGTATCTCTTTGTTTTTGTGCCTGTCCTATATATTTGAAATAATTCGAATATCGCAGGTTAATTTCGTATGATTCCTTTTCAATATCTTCATAAAACATTGCTCTGCCTACTTCTCCGCGCAATCGTCTCACATCGCGGATTCCCATAGCACTCAATATTTCCAGGAGCTGGTCGCGCCATGCACATGTCATGTTTTTGATGCGATTCACGCCAACAGCAGGAACCAGTGTGCCCAATTCTGCCGGACATTCATCAAGTTTGCATTCCGAACATACGCGGCATCCTGCTGCTACCAGTAACGAGCGGTCAAGAATGACTGCATCAGCACCGCATATCAGCGCTTTCGGTACATGCTCCGCTGCGCCTATGCCGCCCTGCACCAACAGTGTTACCTCATCGCGACATCGTTCGTTCACGAGCTTGCGATGTACTTCGCGTATCGCATCGGTAATAAATCCGCCATTGATTCGCCCGCATTCATCTGCTTCCAGTTTGAACACATCCACTCCGGCTTGCATTAATTCATGAAGCGTCTCACCCGCGACTGAACTATCACGCAACGGCAGGATGATAACTGCGCATTTATTATTGCGTTTTATTGCGCCGATCGCCGGAATAATTGCCTCTATTGATAACATCCCGGATATAGTTAATTCCACGAACCGCGCATGTCTCAGAAAATGTTCATCAATAGCTTCGATAGCAGTTAACGGGATGCGCAGTACCAACGATTGGAAGAATGGCAGCAGCTTCTCATCACAGCGCTCAATATCTATTGCTGCAAGTGTGCCGAGTTCATGCGCTGCCTTCACTATTAAATAAGTTATACTGTTCGAATTCAGACCGACGGGATTCGCATCAAATAATACCGGCACCGGTATTTCCTGAAATGCACATTCCGGCAATGCGCTGAAATCCTTAATCCAGGATGGTTTGCTGCCAATCTCCACTGTCGTACTGATGTACTCGCGTCCATGAATTCCATCGCGCGTCGGTCGCACAATCTCGGACATGTCAGTCCAGATTTCATCAAATCCGTACCCTCTGAATGGTCCACGGTATCCTGCTCCTAATACCGGTATCTTCCCCGTCTCCGCTTCACCCCACAACGTTGCAACCATCTGCGGCTTCCAGTACTCATTCCCCAGTAGCAAGAATGCAGGATTATTGAGCATCGTAAGTGCATGTTGTGGGCAATTCTGAATGCAAGCGAAACAGTTCTTGCAGAGATAACTGTCCGGTTCGCCTAATCGCCTCAAATCTGCGACATCACGCTCATGCACATGATATATGCAATGCATCGCACAACGCCCGCAATTGAGACACCGTTCCTTGTCGCGCATGATCAGGAATCGCGCAATCCTGGTTGTGGGCAGTTCGGTAGGCGTCGCATCAATGTGATAACGGCGATAGTGCATGACAACTCCTATGTAAATAAGTCTATAACTGAATTTGGCATTATATTTAAACCACAGAGTACACAGAGAATGACAGAGAAAATCTCTGTGTACTCTGTGGTTCTATTTGTAGTTTTATTTGCTAATATTTCTGAGTATCGCTTTAGAAGCATGAGCGACTCCTCCGCTGGAATGAATCCAGTAATTTATTATATTCGGGATGAGCTTCTGCTTCGCGGATGAATGCTTCGATTCGTGCATCGGGTCGTGCATATTTTTCCTGCAGTACGGTCTCGAATGCATCCCAGGTATCATTCAACTTCAATTTACTCTGACACACTTTTTCGCAGAGCGCACAATGGAGGCAGAGAAATGCGCTCTCTGCAATTTCCTTCGGTACCGGCTCACCTTCGCGCAAACGTTTCATGAGCATTAGCTTGCCTTTCGCCGTGACAAGCTCGTTGCCTGTGACTAAATATGCCGGGCATACTACCGTGCAAGCACTGCAATTGGCACATGAATCCGGTTCCACGCTGTCCGACGAAGCAACCGTATGTTTCCTGCTTAAAATTCGCGAAAATCCTTTGACTACATAATTATGAAAGAACACCGATCCGCTGAATGCATGCGCTCCTCGCAGAAACGTGCTCAGAACTGAACCGCCTGAAAGTGACTTACCAGCATTAAGTATATTATCCGGATCTATGCGTTTCTTGAAATCACGATACTGCATGAATTCAGCTCTGGTAAAGACTTTCTTCCTCAATGGCAGATTCCATGTTCCCATGCCGTAAGGCACGGCACCACAACCTAACGCAAGCTCTGTCAATGCACTCGATATAAATAAATGCATGATTCGAACAATAGAGCTATTTTCAGATGGAAATAATGCAAATACCACTGCCTGTTCGCGACTGATACATACTGCCTCGGTGGAAAGCTCTATCCCATACTCCTTGCTGAATCGTTTCACACGCTCAAGGTACATGCTTAGATTTTCTACCGGGATGATCACTTCACTGCCAAGTATGTACGGATGCGTTCGCTTGACTGAAAAAGGAAAATAACGCTCATTCCATAAATAAGCAGATAATGCCGGATGTGCACTCACCGCTTCCATGACTTCGCCGAGCCGCTTCAATGCATGCTCCGAGGCGTCATCGTCGAGAACTACCAACACCCCATCCAGCGCGGGAAATGACATGCCATCACCGTTCGTGGAGGGATTCTTGTGCGACAAACTCGCGCGGTCATAATAGGCAATATGAACCGGCGCTATATCTTCTGCATGAAATAGCGTACCCAAAAACTCCATTGCGCGGGATGCTGTATTAAACAAAAATAAAAATGCTTTGCTATGTCCTAATTGCCTCACTTTCAATGTTGCCTTGCTGATTATGCCATTCTGCCCCTCGGTGCCTATGAAATACTTGAATCTCTGGTCTGAATTATTCAGCAATACAGAACCCGAAGGTGTAATTACCTCAATTGATTCAACCAGCCGCGAGATATGACCGTAACGAAAACTGTTGATTCCATACCCGCCGGTTGACAGCCAGCCACCAACCGTAGAAAAGAGACTCGTCGGATACGTGCACAAGTCATAGCCAAAGCCGTTTAAATATCGCTTCAGATTCCACCACCGCGTTCCACCTTCACATGTCACCGTATGCGTACCTTCATCAAAACCAATGATACGATCAAGATGCGTCAGGTCAACCAGAACCGATTCCTTCAGCGGTGTTATGCCGCCCATGCCATACGTGGCAGCGCCCCGCGGTAGTACCCCGAGATTCCGTTCATGCAAGAAAGTAAATATTTCCCTGATCTTCTCTGTGCTTCGCGGTTGATACACAGCATGAATCCGCCCAAAGAGCACATTAAGAAAAGGTGGCGGTTCAAGAAATTCCTTCGCATACAATTTGACTTCATCCTCGGAATTCAGTATGCTCTTTTTATGATCAATCATGTGATTCTTCATAATTTTATTATAATAATGAAAACTGAAACGTTTGTCAAGTGTTTTTTGCGAATAATTAACGATTGTTTTATTATTTTTGCAAAATGCTATACAAACGTGCATTCCGAGGGGGTGTTATGAAAGATGAGCTGGAAGTAAAAATAATACGTGCGCTCAATGAGAATGCACGCAAGAGTTTTCGTGTGATAGCGAAGGAGATAGGCACATCGGTGCAAGCGGTGATACAGCGTGTCAAGAAATTAGAGGAAGCGGGAGCGATCAAGGGATACATACCTGTGTTGGATAATGAGTATTTTGGTTTTGGTTTAACGGCGGTCATAGGATTCAGGATAACGCATGGCAAGCTTATTGAGACGCAGGAGAGCATAGCGAAGGATCCGCATGTAGTGACGGTTTTTGATGTAACGGGCGAATGGGATTCGATAGCGATAGGGCATTTCAAGGATCGCGAGGACCTGAATGAATTTATCAAGAAAGTATTGCATTCGCAGAAGAATGTTGACCGGACGGTCACGCACATAGTCCTGAACGTAGTCAAAAATGAGCATCGCATTGTTATATAATTTATACAAAACTCCGGCAAATTTGGAATAGGGGCACATTGCATTGTGCCCCTACATTTTCTCATAATGATAAAAATGACGCTAATGTTACTCAACAGTGTATCAGTTACATGTACAGCAGTATCTTGCTCCATCGGGATAAACATTGACGGCATTGTAACTACTACCACCATAAACAATCATATCATCTATTGTAGAATTTGTCCAAATAGCTGTGTGCCCTCTTCTTT
>MFGW01000168.1:0-1523 GCA_001780385.1 Candidatus Fischerbacteria bacterium RBG_13_37_8
TTATATTTTCCGTAATGTCAACACCTCTTATTTGAGCGCTTATGCCCCAGTCCCCAGTCCCCATTCCCCAGTCCCCAGTCCCCAGTCCCCATTCCCCAGTCCCCAGTCCCCAGTCCCTAGTCCCCAGTCCGCCTGTTCCTTATGAGGTTGCCTATAAATAGTAAATTTAGTTATAATTATAGCATGAAAATGAGAAACTGCACCCTCATATGCGTCATATTATTACTATGTGATGCAGTCAACTCATAAGAAAGCGCTAAGGAGGATATAATGAAATATATGGTGGCGATTATAGTAGTGGCTGGATTAATGGTCCTTGCAAATGCACAGACTGATATACAATCACCCACATTGCCTGCTCAAACAGGGCAGGAATGCAAAGTGCCCCTTATTACCCAAAAAACTGTAGAAACTACTATTCCGATAGTGTCAAAAATAGAAGCACCTGGTCCTTTCCCAACGGGCATTGCGTTTGACGGTAACTATTTATGGGTCGCGGACAGAAAAACAGATCAACTTTATAAATTGAATCCGGAAAATGGAGAAGTGGTTGCTTCGATTCCTGCCCCGGCAAATACACCCTTTGGCCTGGCATGGGATGGAAATTATCTCTGGGTAAGCGATATCGGTGAAAATAAAATATTTCAGGTTGATGTTCAGAAAAATGTTACCATCAGGACAATAGACGCTCCTTCTCCTTCGGCAGTAGGTCTTGCCTGGGATGGTAAATACCTGGTAGTAGTAGATAATAAAGAAGATATGATACATAAAATTTCCCCTGATGATGGTACCTCTGTTATTTCTTTCAAAGCACCATCCGGTAATTCAATGGGTGCTGTTTATGATGGTAATTATTTGTGGATTTCAGATAGAGTAAAAGATGAAATATACATGATTGATTATGAAAGCGGGAACGTTATCTTATTTTTCCCCTCACCCGGTAAATTTCCGGTTGGCTTAGCCTTCGATGGTAAAAAATTATGGAACGTTGATTACCAGGAAAAAGCAATATTTTCTTTTTCCCCTCCAACTGATGCTTTTCTGCTTCGTAATGAAAGATATGCAAATGTTACCTATACGCAGGAATATCATAATTATGGTCCCGGTAGAGTTGAAAATGCGGAATTATTTATTGCCGTGCCTGAAGAGAAAGATAATCAAAAATTACAAAGCGAAATTCAGTTTTTCCCGGCTCCTGATAAATATCTCACGGATCCGTCTGGTCTTAAAGTTGCTTATTATAAAAAAGATATTATAGAACCCTATGAACGATTTGAAGTAGTTATGAAAGCACAAGTAAAAACATATGAGATTTATTATTTCATCTATCCTGAAAAGGTAGGCTCCCTGAAAGATATACCGAAAGAAATTAAAGAAAAATACTTGCAGGATGGCGAAAAATATGATTATCATAATAAGATTATCAAAAAAGCTGTTCAGAATGCATTGGGAGATGAAACAAATCCTTATTGGATCGCTCGAAAAATATATAACTATGTTATGGATCATCTTGAATACGAATT
>MFGW01000168.1:1540-10333 GCA_001780385.1 Candidatus Fischerbacteria bacterium RBG_13_37_8
CTGCACCGGTTGTATTAAAACGCGGTAATGGCTCCTGTTCCGAATATACTTTTGTATATATTGCAATGAGCAGAGCTGCTGGACTGCCTGCACGTTACGTAGGTTCAGTAGTAGTTCGAGGCGATGATGCTTCCATGGATGACGTTTTCCATAGATGGGTGGAAGTGTATTTGCCTAATTATGGTTGGATTCCTGTTGATCCCAGCGGCGGTGATGACCCATCACCCGCTTATCAAGCTGCATTTTTCGGACACCTCAGTAACCGTTTTCTTATTACTACACAGAATGCAGGAGGCTCCCCTTATCTCGGCTGGACTTATAATTCTGATACCAAATGGCATTTCACCGGTACTTGTAAAGTTACCGAAGAACACTATGCAGAATGGGAACCTGTACCTTAAATATTTATTACTATGAATTACTATTTAAAACACCTAATTTTCATTTGCATATTCGTGATTGGCAGCACGAATATATCCCTTTTTTCCTCAGAAATTACCATCAATGATGTGTTGATTCATTTTGAATCGGCAATTAAACAAAAAAATAAAGAATCCCTCCTCTCTGTCTTTCAAATATCTGGAAAAGAAGCTGAAAATCGTGTGAATGAGTTTGCTAAAAAATATTTTGAAGAAATCACTTATAGCGAATTCTATCTTAACTATAAACTCCCTGAAAATACAGAAATGATGCCTGATAGACTTACTGCAAATGCAGTATTTCTTGATGGAGCGTTATGCGTAATCGAAGTATGGGACATCTTTTTTGTCAAAGACAATAATTCATTTCTTATTTCAAGAATTGAAAAAATAAGCAGAATTCCCCGTGTCAAGCGATATGTTCTCAATACAGATAAAATATTTGATTTGCGAAATCTTACCTTAAAAATTACCGATGGCGAATTGCATTTCAAGCATGCTTACCTTATGAAAGAAGGAGAAACCGAAAAAGGTAGCATATTCCTGCTGATTGGCAGTGGTAAATTTACCCTGACACCGTCAGTAGAATATGAAACAGGTCAAATGAAATTAATCTCAGGAAAAGAATATTTCGATGATAAAATAGAACAGGCTATAATGGCAACTAATTCTTCTAATATAAAAGATCTGTTCACCTATGATTCAATGGTAATTCTTCATGAAACAGAAAAAATTTTACCCGAATTTATAAAAATGTGGGAAAAGGAAAAAGAAAATCAGTTGCAGCTTTCATGGCTGGAAGAAATTGATAAAAATGCTATCTGGAATTTTGCACTTGATGATGAAGCGATAAAGATAAAAATTAAGACAAAAAAATTTGGCATGCTTAATTATTATTACGGTCCAAATCTTCCTTTTCCAGTTCAATTATATAGGGAAAATCCTTATATTATCTATTCTTTTTATAATCCGCTTCAAAAAAAAGGACAGGCAATTCAATTTAATTTTGGGCTTCATTATAATGTTGATTATTATGATACTAAGGTGGATATTAATCCGGAAACTAATTTTTTTAAAGGAACAACCTCCCTTGTTATTAAGAGTTTAATAGAGAATCTGAGTAATGTAGAGCTTAATCTGAATGATAAATGTACTATTACAGAAATTATTGACCAGGATTATGAAACCCTGTTATATTTCCAAAATAATAGGAGCAGACTTATTAATGTGTATCTAAAGAAAGGAGTTCGGAAAAACGAAACGGTTACGCTTGAGATATCTTATTCAGGCATTATTATGCCTTCACGTCCATTTCAGGATTATATGCAGGATTCTTTGAGTGATAAGGAACCAAAACGTTATGTAGCAAAACAAATTTCATTTTATGAAGGAAGTTTGTTCTGGTATCCTCAATCAATATTACCGGAATTTTCAAAAGGAAAAATAGAAATTGTGGTGCCCCCAGGATATTTTGCTCTTGCAACAGGTTCATTGAAATATAATGAAAATAAAGAACATTTTTCCAGATATGTCTTTGAATCGGAAGTGCCCGCCAAGCATTTCAGCCTTATGCTTACGAGAAATTCAAGTATTAATATAAAACAGTATAATTCCCTCAGACTTATTCTGGAACGGGGGAGCCCCGAAAAGGAAATATATGAAAAAGTAATAGAAATCTTGGATTTTTATGAAAAATATATCGGGAAACTGTCTTTTCCAACACTCGATTTGTACTATCATTTTGATGAATTTAAAGGAGGATATGCACAGGCAGGTTTTATCATTCTTATTAATAAACATCCTCTTACAAGAAAAGTGTTCCGCGGAAGTAATCCACTCGAATTTCCTCAGTTTGGTGATTTCTACCTGGCACATGAATTAGCTCATTTATGGTGGGGACATACAGTTAGTTATTTAACATATCAGGATCAATGGATATCTGAAGGATTAGCTCATTTTCTTGCAGCAAAATATATAGAATATTCAAAAGGAAAAGAAGCCTACTATGACCTGTTGAAAAAATTTTCAGATACAGCTAAAGAGAGAAAGGATTCAGGCCCTATTATCCTTGGCAGAAGATTGGGTCTTGTTAATAAAGATAACGATGCCTATAGCGCAATTGTATATAATAAAACAGCAGTAGTGCTGGCAATGCTTGAAGAATTTATAGGAGAAAATGCATTCGTAAAAACCTTACAAGATTTTTATCAGAAATACCGTTTTCAATTTGCCAGTACCTATGATTTCATAACTATTGCTCAGCAAAATTGTCAATGTGGACTTGGAAAATTTTTTACTGATTGGTATTATTCTTCAAATTATCCTCAAGTGCAGTTGAAAAAAAGTATTAGAAAAAATAGCGTTCAACTAAGCTTCCGGGTGATTCCAAGTTTTGTAGTTGCAGTGCCTGTAGATATATATTTTAAAGATGGATCTGATACCACGATAACATTTATAGTAGTACAACAAAATCAGAGAATAGAATCAGAATTTGATAAGGAAATTGATAAAATAATGATTAGGGAAATATACCCTTATAAATATTGATACTATTGAATGTATTCAAAATCCAGCATATAATCAAGCGGATTAATAGTGTTCTGATTTCTCACTACTTCATAATGAAGATGAGGTCCTGTTGATTTTCCTGTATTGCCAACAAGGCCAATAATATCCCATCTTTTTACCTTTTGACCAGGCTGCACAAGGATTTTACTGAGATGCCCATAATTAGTGATAATACCATAACCATGATCAATGGTTACTATGTTGCCAATAACAGGCTTTTTGCCTGCAAAAATAACAGTACCATTGGCTGTTGAAGCTACTGCTTTGCCAAGAGGAGCAGTAATATCAATTCCCATGTGAAAATCTGCTGTGGCGGTAAAAGGATTTCTCCGCATTCCATAACCGCTCGATATAAAACCTTTTACAGGGGTAATAGATGGAGTAGATGCCAATAACAAATATTGCTTCTGAAAAGATTGCTCGAGTAATTTGAAATTTTGGCTTAGCTGATTTGAACTATTCTTGAGAGAGGTAATTTCTTGCATAGTTTTTGATTGAGGCATTCCTGTCATTTCAGAACTTCCCATACCACCGACTCCAGGATTTTCCATGAAAGCATCTGCTGGCTGTGTTATACCTGCCATAAGTTTGAGTTTCTTTGCTACAAATCCAAAATCTTCCATTTTCTTGGTAAGATCCACAATAGCTTTTTTATAAGAAGAATTTTCATCTTTTAATTTTTTATTTTCTGGAACCACCTTCTTAAGTTGCGCTACTGTATTTGCAAAATAAACATTGGAACAGCAAAGAATAATAAATGAAAGAAAGAATATTGCAATGCAGTAACAAAGAATATATATTTTCTTTCTGGAGATGCTAAACTTCTTATAATTGGCCTGTGCATCCGGTACTACGATAATAGTAAAAAAACTATTCCTTCGCATTACTGACCTCCGCAAAACTATTACTTCTTACCTTTTAAGCGTCTATTCAATTGTTAGTTTGTTAAATAAATCTCTTTTTATTGCTGTATTATTCTTTCTTCTTTGAAACTAGATAATCTCTAATGTCGAGCAATACGAATACGATAGCAAATGCAAGACAGCCTATTGCGAATCTCCAAAGAGAAAGTGGAGGATACCAATTTTCAGGCGTACCATAAATTTTCTCAATGGAGCCTAATACAAACGCTATACCAGCTAACAAAATCAATAGCAGGTAAATGTACCTCATATAACCCCCTATTATTAAATTTTAAGTCATATTCTATCATAACTAATTTGACAATTGCAAGAGACTGACATATTTTAAAGCCAAATTCTATCAAAATCCTTTTTGAATTGCAAATGTGAGTATAATTGCTATTTAACATGCTATTATATCTGAAATGTGATGTTACTACCCTACATATTGTCTATTGGAAGCGGAAAACAACGGTATATTCTCCTTTCGCTGCCTTTCCATTTATCGTGCCGGGTTTAAATTTCCACTGCTTTGCTGCTCTTATAGAAGCTTCTGCAAGGATTGGATCAGGTGCATAGACTATTTCTACGTTTTCAACCTGTCCTTTTTCTGAAACAGTCAATTTTAACGTTACATCACCTTTGCCTGCTGCACGGCTGGGCTTCTTCGGATATATTTTTTTGAGAGGCACAGGATTTTCTATCTTATCTGGTACTTTCGGTTTCTCTGGTTTCTTTTCAACTGGTGGAGGTTTAACCACTATTTTTTCAAGAGCTGCATTAAGTGTATTTTTTGCAGATATGCGCACTGTGGCAGTGCCTTCCCATGATTTATAGCCTTCTTTTTCAATCACGATGGTATATTTACCAGGAGAAAGATTGTTGATAGTAAGTGGTGTTGAACCAGCCAATTTACCTCGCAGAAATACTTTGCTTTCCGATGGCTCTGAAAATATTTTAAGAGCAGCATATTGTACTTCTTTCACCGTTTTAAGCGGCATGGCAAACGTAATACTATAGCTGACGGCTAAAGGAATTAATTCAATAGTATAATCATCATAACCTTCTGTTTTCAGTATCAATATATTAGTTGGTGATTCCAGATTACTATCAAGTACGAAAGGAGTTGTACCCATTTGTGTATCATTTTGATACACTTCAGCACCTTCAGGCACACTGAGAACAGTAATGGTGAATTGGTTCTCTTGTTCAGCCAGGTTTTGCTTTGTTTTCGTTGTTTTTTGAGTTTCTTTTAGAAGTTTTGAAAGCGGCAGTTTTGCCGTGCTTCTCAGGAAAAATAATACTACTGCCAACGTACCGATCAATACAATAACTGCTATGGGTATGATAAGCCATGATTTCTTTTTCCTTGGTTTCGGCGGTTCAATGCTTTCTACCGGTTCTTCTACTATGACGGTGTCAGTTTCTTCTAATTCAATTATTTCATCTTCCGGAGGCAAATCAGGTTCAGGAACTTCTTCTTTTTCTTCTTCCGTAAAGAGTGGAGTAGTAATTAAGGTAGATTTTGCATCTTCTTCTATAAATGTTTCTTCAAGATTAATATCTTCTTCACCAATAATTTTTTCTTCAATTTCATCTTCCTGCATGATTGCGGTTTTTTCGAGGAATGAAGGTACATCATGAGATACTTCAAGACTTGCATATTGCATTTTTGGGAATATTAATTCAAGGTCCTTTGCAAATAAGGAAGCGGTCGGATAGCGTTTCGCAGGTTCTTTTGCTAATGCTTTAGTAAATACTTTTTCCCATGAATCTGGAATGAATCCAAGTTCATTAAGATTTGATGGTATATCCGGCTCATCGTAAGCTATTCTTGTAATAATGCCTGTTATGGTATCTGCAGTGAAGGGAATTTTTCCTGTAATAGCTTCATATACAATGACAGCCAGGGAAAAGATATCTACCCGGTGATCTATTTTTTTACCTAAAATTTGCTCGGGCGCCATATAATAGGGAGTACCTATTACTTTTCCTTCCTTTGTTGTTCTTATATTTGCAAAGAGGGCAATGCCAAAGTCTAATATTTTTGCTTGCAATTCCTGCGTGATTAATATGTTCGCAGGTTTAATATCCCTGTGTATTACTCCCTGGGCATGTGCATAGTCTAATGCTTGCGAAACTTGCAGAATAATTGAAAGAAAATTCCCTATTATGAAAGATTGCTTGGTTTGCTCCAGCCATTGATTTAATGGTATTCCATTGATATATTCCATGCATATGAAAGAAATATCTCCGCATTCTCCCGCATCATAAATAATGGCAATATTAGGATGATTTAATGTCCCAGCAATCTGGGCTTCTTTATAAAATCTCTTTGAAAATTCTTCCGTGTCTTCGTCAAAAATAAAATCTTTTTTCAGGATTTTTAAAGCGACAGGTCTTTTAATAAATGGATCGTATGCTTTATATACAATACCAACACTCCCCTGACCTAATATCTCGGTTATCTCATATCTGCCTATTTTATCCGGAATATCTTTCATATTAGTCCATTCTAATCATATTGTAGTAGATAAATTCATCAGAGTCAATCAAGTACCCGGTATATTATTGAAAAAATTAATAACCCGAAAGTAAAAAGCAAGACTTTTTTCTTAAAAATTGTTAAGATAGATTTTTGCTACAGTTGGATGAAATTATGACGGTTGATTATTTATGTCTCTCTGATTTGCATCTCGGTGAAGCTGAAGGATTGTTGTATCATAAAGATAATCTTAATATTAATAAATTACTTGTAATGAAGATAGCAGAAATTGCATCACAAAATTGTGTATGTTGCTTATCCCCATTATGTTTACATGAATGAAACAGGAAGATTATAGTAAAAAAATACTTGCTCATCGTGCTACATTTATAGGAAAATAATAAAAACATGAAAAAAATAGTATTGCTTATTAGTATCTTTGTTGCAGCTTTTCTTTTCAGGATCCTGCCATATTGGAATTATGTATTCCAGGATGGGAAAATATATATAGCAGACCCCGATGCATGTTATCATCTCAGACGAATTGAAGTAAGTGCACAACATTTTCCTCATTTGCTTATTCTTGATAATTTTGCTGGGGCTGAATCAAAAAATCATATTATTTGGGCACCGCTCTATGATTGGATAGGTGCTTTTTTATGGCGATTTATGGCTTTGCTGGGATTCGGCAAACAAACAATCCTTGCCTTGTTCATGTTCATAAGTCCTATCCTGGCAGTACTGAATGCTTTCCTTATTTATAAACTTGCCCTGCTTATCTATAATGAATCTGCATTTGCTATTATTTCTTCTTTTTTCTTCAGTATTTTACCACGAGGAATTATTTACAGTTCTCTCGGTAATCTTGATCATCATGCGATTGAAGTATTATGCATGTCCTTTCTCTTTTATAGGCTCATCCTTCTGCTAAAACAAGGTTCGCTGAAAAGTATTCTTCTGTTCTCCTTGTCGGTTACTTTTGCGACCCTGGTATGGACAGGTTCCATATTCTTTGCTTTTTGCTCCCTCCTGGTTGCCTTCTTCTATTGCGGAAATACTCATTATACTCCACTTAAATCAATTGGAATGGCATTCTTATTTTCAGCTTTCTGTATTGCACCGTTTTCTCTCTATTATGTCATAAAAGGCGCTCCAACAGTTGATTTCTATGCATTCTCATTCTTCCAGCCATTGTCCTATGTAATTCTTTCTGCGCTTATATTCATTTTTTTGAAACTGATACATACAGAAACAGAAATGCTCTTCAGCAAAGAAAAAATCCTGATGTTTTTTTCTTATGCCGCAGGCATTGTGGCATTATTTCTCTCCTTTCAAGAAGTATTCAACGGTATAAAATACTTGATGAGAAAACAACCGCTATTCATGAGCTTTGTGTCAGAGAGTGAATCAATCTTTAAAATTAGCGAACAATGGAGTCTCTCAGCCATCATTCTGTATTTTTCCTTTTTTATCTTCTTGCTTCCTTTGTTTTATATACTACTGGCAGCAAGAAAAAAATTTTTGCAGCCCGCAGGATATGCATTTCTTACTGTAATAGTGCCAGTCTTTTTTATACTTATATGCCTTCAAAAAAAATTCAGCTATCATTTTTCAGTGCCCTTTAGTATCTTACTGGGATTAAGTCTCTATTTCTGCTATGCCTGGCTAATACAAAAAATTAAAAGCATCGCTGCGCTGGCTATCATTATCATTATTACTGCAGGAATGCTCTACCCGATACGCCCTATTTTTTATTTTGCCAATGATAATTTATATGAAAGCTTGCATAGCTTGTTGCCCGTATATGCCTGGTTAAAACAAAAAACACCTTCTTTGCAGGATAAATTTAATCAAAAAGAACGCCAGGATTACTATATATTAAGTGAATGGAGCCTTGGTCATTATATCCAGTATTATGCACATCGAGCAGTTATTGTTGATAATTTTGGCAAAGATAATCAGATGCATCTTGCTGCTCAAATATTACTTACTTACTCAGAATATGATGCACTTCAATTACTTTATAAGCACAAGATAAAATATATCCTGGTGAGGGATTATTTGACTACCTTATATCATTTGCCCTTGCTGATAGGAGAAAATCCAAAGGAATATTTTAACGCGGTGCAGGATTTACATGGTCAATACTATATCTCACCAGTAGGGGGCTTGACATTCGGTTTTATACTATGTGAAAAATCTGAACTGTTTAATGATCAGAACTATCCTCTTTATAATAAAATAAAACTGATTCAAAAATGGCCAGATACACACAGGGAAAAATATCGCGATGGCTTGAAAGGAAATATTCTGCTTTATGAAGTAGTGAACAGTGAACAGTGAACAGGGGACAGGGAACAGGGGACAGGGAACAGGGAACAGTGAACAGGGGACAGGGGACAGGGAACAGGGGACAGGG
>MFGW01000168.1:10352-11645 GCA_001780385.1 Candidatus Fischerbacteria bacterium RBG_13_37_8
GAGTGGAAAGTAAGAGTTTGAAATTAATGAAAATATGCTATAATAAATAGAACTAAAAGGAGGCGCTTGTGAGAGGAAAAGTCGCAATAATTAGTGAAGATAAAAATCTTGTCAATGAAATGATACCTTTTTACCGGCGTTGTTATCTTGATATTTGTTCCTACCATAAGTGCGACGATGGTCTTAACGCAGTGCTGAATGAAGCTTTTGATCTTGTCATGCTTGATTATGAAATTTCAAGTGGAAATACAATGGATATTCTCAAAAAAATCAGGAAAAATCATCCAAATATATCAATCATTGCTCTTTTCCCCGCTGAAGGTACCGCAACTTCACAGATATTGGAACTGCTCGAAAAAGGTGTTTTTCATTATTTTAAAAAACCCGTAGATTCCATAGAAGAATTGGTTCTGTATAGCAATAAAGCTATCGAAATTTGTAGTCTGAGAAAAGAATATAATGCCCTTGTTCAGGAAATATTGTTTAAGGAAGAGCAGGAAGCAAGTATTGATGAAGAAACTGGTTTATTCAGCTATGCAACGTTTCTCTATCATATGAAAATGCTTGCGAAACGTTCATCCAAAACTGCTTTGCCGGTTTCAGTGATTTTTATTGGTATTCATGAATATGATGAATTGTTAAAGAAAGAAGGAGAAGCTTTTATCAGTGAATTAATTAGTCATGTTGGCATGAAAATAGCAAAGAATTTGCGATCCTCAGATATAAAGGGCTATTTAGAAAATGGGGTATATATCATAGGTATTGAGGGAGGAGATATTGCCTGTGCATTGCATGTTTCTGAAAAATTAAAGCGAATAATTGCATCAGCGAATGCTACTATTCTTGACAGGGAGACAATGATTCATATTAATGCAGGTGCTGCTTCACTGGTTCTTTGCGTACAAGATGACCTTGAGTCTCTTTTAGATGCAGCAAATAAATCGTATGAAAAAGCACGCCAGAAAGGTCCGGGCTGGATTGAATTATATTCGGAAGAGGAATAATCAGAAAAATTACGTATTAGATAAGCAGTTTTTGCGCACCGCGTGCAATTAATTTCTGTGCAAGCAAGTTTCCAGCTTCTTCGGATGATAAATAATTTTCGGTACGTAATGAATCGGTGAGAATTGTTTTTCCATCAGGAGAAGCTACGAATCCCCGGATGGTCATGCCGTTCTCTTGTGAAATTGCATATGCTCCTAAACTTGAATGACAACCTCCTCCTAAGGTTATTAAAAAAGCACGTTCAGCTTGTACGACTGCAGCACATGCAGAATCGTTCAGTGCTGTAAT
>MFGW01000168.1:11651-15283 GCA_001780385.1 Candidatus Fischerbacteria bacterium RBG_13_37_8
TTGAATGTCAGTTCGCTGCTCCATGATTTCGATACCTAAGGCTCCTTGACCTATTGCTGGAATAAATTCCATTGGATCAAGAGGATTTACAAATTCAGACATGAGACCAAGTCTCTTTATTCCTGCCATGGCTAAAATAATAGCATCATAATCGCCATGTTCCATTTTTTTCCAGCGTGTATCAAGATTCCCGCGCAATTCTTTGATTTTCCATTGGGGACGCAGGGAAAGTATTTGTGATGCCCTGCGCAGACTGCTCGTTCCTATGACACTGCCTTCAGGCAGATTATGCCATGCATTTATGATTTTACTTACCAGGGCATCTCTTGCATCTTCACGTTGTAGTATTGCTGCTATGGTAAGCCCCGGCGCTATTTCAACCGGTACATCCTTCATGCTGTGTATCGCCGCGTCTATCTCGTTTTTAAGCAATGCTTCCTCAATTTCTTTTAAAAATAAGCCCTTTCCGCCTATCTGATGAAGTGGAATATTCTGATGTACATCACCGCTTGTCCGGATTATTTTTATCCTAATATCTATCCCTGGATATTTTTTTCTTAACAATGTCATTACTATATTTGTCTGAGCCAATGCTAACGGACTCCCTCTCGTTCCTATTCTTATAGTTTCAATCATATTCGCTCCATTATCGTTTTACTTTGTGCCTTTGTACCTAGCAAAAAGATTTATAATATTTTTGCTCAGCTTTTTATGTCAAGCTTGAATATTTTGCGAAGCCAGTGTATTTTCTCGTCTTCTTTTTTTTCTAAATTGATACTTTTTATTTCTTCTATTAAAGGATTAATTAATTTTTTTATGAGTGCTTTGGTCATTAAATCTATTTTTTCCTGTTGCTCATCCGGAAGTGCTCCTAGTTTTTTTCGCATAGTTTTTAATTCCCCCACTCTTATATGTTCGGTTCTTTCCTGAAGTGCTCGAATAACAGGATATATATTTAATGAGTCGAACCATTTTTTTATTGTATGTATCTCCCTCTCGATAATCAATTCTGCCAATTCTGCTTCCTTTTGCCGCTCCTTCCTGTTATGCTCTGCAACTTCTTTAAGATCATCTATATCATAGAGATACGCAAAGGGTAATGTATTAATTTTTGGATCAATTGTTCTCGGAACACTTATATCCATTATGAAAAGCGCGTTATGCTTTTTCTGAGCCCATATTTTATTTATATCCTCGTATGTTACTACATATTCCTGTGCTGAAATAGAACATATGATTATATCAATAGCTGGCAAAAGTATCTTAAATTCATCAAATGGATGAACGGTACCTCCTAATTTATTACTTAATTCTTCAGCCCTTTCATATGTCCTGTTTGTTAAATATAAAGATTGAGCTCCACGTTCTTTCATGTAAAGAGCGGCAAGCTCACTCATCTCACCGGCTCCTATTACTAAAATATTCTTCTCTTCCAGGTTGCCAAATATTTTTCGCGCTAAATCCACAGCTACCGTACTGATTGATATTGCTCTGTCTGAAAGAGCAGTCTCGGATTTTATCTTTTTGACTACCCGAAGTACTTTTTCAAAAAGCGGATGCCAGATTGGCCCTATACCTCCACATTCCTTCGCAGTAAAAAAAGCATCCTTTACCTGTCCAAGTATATGCGGTTCACCTACTACTAACGAATCCATGCTTGAAGCAACTCTTATTAAATGCTTGATCGCTTCTATATCTTCATAAAAATAAAAATACCTGCCCGCTTCCTCCCAACTTTTTCTAAAATAGGTTGAAAAAAATTGCTGCAAATGCTTAAGAACAGTTGCCTTGTCTGTCATTCTTACATATACTTCAAATCTATTGCAGGTGCTTACGATAAAAGCTTCTTCAATATCTTCATACTCGAAAAGAAGTGATAAGGCAGATTCCATATCATTATTACTGATATTATATGCCTCCCTTATTTCAATAGGAGCAGTTTTATGGTTTAATCCAATTACAGCTATGTTAAGCATTTTATCTATCTTTTGATAATAGTGCGGATATTTATTTTTATAAAGTATGATAAGATTTGCTTATTATGCTGAAACCAAAAAATGTCAGCAGAACCAGCAAAAATGCTATTATTGCAAAGTAAGCAGCCAATTTTCCTGTCCACTTCATGGTTTTCCTGTTATAAAGCAATAATGCGTAAGTAAGCCAGGTGAATCCGCTTAAAATTTCTTTAATATCCCATTGCCAAAATCTTCCAAAACCGGTCTTTGCCCAGAACATGCCGCTTACTATTCCAATGGTTATTAAAACAAATCCAACGATAAGACTGCTGTAGCTTATTGATTCGCACATTGGTAAAGAAGGAAGCTTGTCATAAAACCACCCCATTTTTTTATTCTTCATGGCTCGTTCCTGCATGAGATACATGAAGGAAGTACCCGTTGTTATAAATAAAAAAAGAATACCAAGAAGGCTTGAAGGTATATGTAAATACATCCAACTGCTTTTTAGCTTCGGACTCAATACCGCAATCGGCGCATCAGAAGTAACCATTATTAGAAGTACAATAAGCACAAAAGGAAGCAAAATACTGCTCATGGTTATATCTTTGTTTCTGTATTCGATAAAAAGCATTAATGGTACTAATAACCAGCTTACAAAAAAAAGCGCCTCAAGATTAGTAATAATGGGGAAATGCTGCTTTTCCTGCCAATATAACATCAATGCTATGGTATGAATGGCAAATCCTAAAAATATGATAAATCTGATTCTGTGCCAGTAAATCTTGAGATGCGAATGAAAAAGAATCATAATCCCTAAGAGACTTGCTAATCCATAACAAAATATTGTGAATAGTAGGTGTGCTTTTATCATTTTTCAGTTTTTTGCTCATCTTTTGCCGGCATTATGGTATGATATATCCTATTATCTTCCTCAGCGTATGATAATTCTAAATAATAAGGTTTTTTCTCTTCAGGCTTAAATACAAATGAAGTACCAAAGAGTTGTTTTTCTGCAATTGATACATAAAAAAGGCTGATTTCCGATTCAGCAGTAAAAACATTCAGAGCAGCGGTAATTTGACTATCAGATACTTTTGCTGCATAGCATAATGAATTATCCTGGCTTAATAGTATAAAACCAGGTTTAAGATTGCTTGTCATTAGATCTATTACTGTATGTTGAGCAGTTCCATTTATACAGCTAAATGAAGTCTTCAATATTTCGTGAATGGATCGTATTAAAAAATCAGCAGTAGCAACATCCTCATTTTGTAATTGCAGGGCTTTTGCAAAATTAATGGCTGCCTTTGGAAAATTCCTGTTCTGGTAAAAATTCATCCCGAATTGTTTAAAGGTAGTAAATTCATTATTTTTTATGTCTGCAGGTGGTAATTGATCTGCCTGGTTATTTGACTGAATTCCTTGTTGCTGTTGTACGGATTTGTCAGGAGTATCTTCTGAATTTTTATTAATTGATATAGTAATTAAGTAGCCCATTATTAATAAAATTATTACTGCAATGCATCCCAGTACCTTGTTAATATCTAATTTTTTCAGATACGGAATTACAGAATCGAAAAGAGATGCTTTTTTTCTTTCCGCTGCTCCAATGGATTCTAATGAAGTAAGATCATTGGACTGAAGTTTCCAAATATCATTTCTTATGCCCTGAGC
>MFGW01000168.1:15333-18853 GCA_001780385.1 Candidatus Fischerbacteria bacterium RBG_13_37_8
TATTGCATGCAGCAGGGATTAGAGGATTTAAGTGTTTAGGGGGCACAGGTTCCTCGTTCATGATTTTGTAACTAATTCCAGCAAAGGATTCTGCCTGGAAAGGCCGTTCCCCGGTAAAAAGCCTGTAAAGTACAATTCCTAATGAAAAAACATCACTTCTTTTATCAACCGGCAATCCCTGAATTTGTTCGGGTGACATATAATTTGGCGTGCCAAGAAATTGTCCTTCCTTTGTAAGATTTGATGTGGTCACCCGTGCAATACCAAAATCCACCATTTTAACTTTTATGCCTTTTTGTATAATGATATTCGAACATTTCACATCCCTGTGAACAATCCCATTCTGATGTGCATATTCAAGTGCATCAGTAACTTGATCCATGATATTTAAAATATCATCCAGTGAAAACATCATGCCGGTATTTAAATATTCATTCAAATTATGTCCTTCAATAAATTCCATCACAATATAAGGAATGCCAGTTGTTTTATCTACCGATACATCATAAATGGTTACGATATTAGGATGCGATAATTTTCCGGCAGCTCTTGCTTCACGATAAAATCGCTCGAGATACTCCTCGTATTCAGCCGCAGGCATTTTTGTGCCCATCTCTACCGCTTTTATTGCTACATTCCTCTCAATTACAGGATCATAAGCTTTATACACTATTCCCATCGCTCCACGCCCTACGACACCTTCTATCTTGTATCTCCCTATTTTTTTATACTTTGATGTTGGCTTCATAATTACATTATTATATTATATTATGTCAAATCTCCTTTGTAAATAAGGTGTAGGGGCAGACCTGTGTGTCTGCCCTTTTAAATGAATATAGCAATAATACTCTTTTCATGTAATCAAATCCCTTCAATGAAATGACATGATGTTAGAGCTCATCACTGTCAGCTTGTTCACCGGAAGAAGTTGCTTCTTCTTCTATTGCTTTTTCTACTTCTTCATCAAAATCCGGTCCGACATCTTCCCCCATTTCTTTGCCTAATTTTTTCATCCACTTGGCAACACTTTTTGGATCATTTTCATCAAGTCCTGCTAAACTCGACGGATCTGCTAAGCGCTCAAGTCGACTATCCTCCGAGCGAACTGCTGAAAATCGTGAATATAAACGTACGAGATTGCTCTTGCCGCATTTCTTGCACTTCAAATGCTCAAGCAGTCCCTTGTCGTAAATCAAAAAAGATGATTTTTTGCCGCAATCTTTACAGCGGTATTCATAAATAGGCATGCTGTCGCTACCTCTTTTCTTATTCAAAATAACAGGTCAAATGCATATTTTATTGTAACATGCAAATGACTCTTTTTCAATCCCCAATACAGTTTCTATGCAATATTCTCCAAATAAAGAAAAAAAGGTTAAGGTTAAGGAGGAGTCGAGGTTGTGAAGAGAGAGATTAATGTCGAGATTAGATTAAACAAGGTTTTTTCCTAATCCTCAATCTCAACCTCTTCTTGACTTCAACCTCAAGCTTATCTTAACCTCAACCTTAACCTCTTCTTTTATTGATTTTATTTTACGAGAATAGTATAATAATGCACGGTGTTGCCGGGATAGCTCAGTCGGCAGAGCGAAGGACTGAAAATCCTTGCGTCGACGGTTCGATTCCGCCTCCCGGCACCATCCCCTAAATTACCTGCTGGGATGTCGTCCAACTGGCAGGACGGTGGACTCTGGATCCATTAATCGGGGTTCAAATCCCTGCATCCCAGCCATTCCCTTTTTCACAAGACCTGACCCCTTATTGGACAGCCCCATAGCTGGGATGGTGATTATGCATATGAAGACCGTATAACAGGAATGACCTGGTACGAAAACATCCCTGGTGATCCAAATCTTACTCATACAGCTTCATATTTTTATGCAAATAATGGAAATCGCTTTAGAAAAACAGTTGATATTGATACAATAGCTTATCTTTATAATAATGAAGATATAATAAAAGAGAATATTAATAGTGACATTAATGATTATATTCATAGTCCAGGTATAGATGAACCATCTATCCAAATCCCTTACTCCTCACTGCTAAATCCCTATTACTACTATGCTGACAGTCTCGGTTCAATCCGACAACTGACATCCAATACTGGTTCTATCCTCAACCAATACAGATACGGTTCTTGGGGAGAGCTGTTTAATCCCTTTATTAGCCAAGAAAATTCGCACAACCCCTTCTCATATAATGCAAGAGAATCTTCAGAAAATCATATGCTATATTATAGAGCTCGTTATTATGCATCATCTATTAAAGAGTTTATATCAAAAGATATTTATCAAAGGGCTATGCATGTTTTTCACTACGTTTCAAATGAGCCCATAATGAATATTGATCCATATGGTGAATTCAAAATGAGAGATTGTGAAAAATGCGATGTGAAATTAAATGCTGAAGATCCTAACGAGTTTCCAGAAACAACTATAGCTATGGATGTTGGGAATTATTGTAAAAAGCACTTAAATAGAATAACTGATATTTCTATAAGAGACTGCATAAAAGAAAGATGTAAGAACGGAATAATAGAATGCGAAGATGATTGTTGGACCTTATATCTTATGATAGGGACAAGTCCAGGATATACTTCTACATCGAGAATAAGAATTCATAAATGGAAATGGGAACATAAAACTAATACGGCGCATTTATGCCTTAATCCAATGAACCGTCCCCCAAGAAGGGATATTGCTTGTATTGTCATTCATGAATGGGCTCATACTTGTGGATGGAAAGAAGGTCAAAATAAAGGTGTCCCTGATGAGGATCAGGAGTGCAGGAATGATTAATTTCTTTTATAATCTGTATTTTTATTACAAACAAAGGTGTCTCTAAGGAGGATATTTGAAATCAAAAGCAAAAAAGTTAATGTGGATATCCATAATAATATTTATTACCTTATGTATATTTATGTTGTGGTCTCAAATAGAAATATCAATTATTAGTTATACAATGGATGAGTACTTTAATATACATGGAATTGTGAAAGATGATAGCGGAAATTTTATAAAAGAAGCCAATATATATTTTTCTGATATAAATATTAATTATGGCGCTGAAAAAACTACTAATTTTCTTATTGGACAGACTGATAACAATGGAGAAGTATCTTATTTATATCATTACTTTGAAAGTTCCGAACCTACGCTTTCAGAAAATTTAATGAACATGAACATTTTTCTAACCGGCTATTTTAAATTAACTGTTGTGAAAAACGAGTATAAAATAAAACAAATTTTTTTAAATAAACATTGTCTTCCTAGAAAAGGAAGAACACATTATATTAATTTTGAAACTATAATTGAAAAAGATTCAAAATCCTAATGCCAAATGTACATGGTAAAGAAGATTTTTGCATAAAAAATCCTTCTTTTTCACAATAATAAAGCATTAGCAATAACATACTGGTTCACTGGGAATTGGACATAATATGTATATGAAATAAGAGTATTTTTTAATGGTTTATCGCCTTTATTATATACGATTTCTAAGACGATTCAAAGAATGT
>MFGW01000168.1:18968-19514 GCA_001780385.1 Candidatus Fischerbacteria bacterium RBG_13_37_8
TATTATATTACCCAAATAGCTATGGTCAAATTCATTTTCATTGGAGGGGATGAAAAATTTTTTCATGAATGGTTGTGAAAGTCGTCCGCTTCGCTCCACCATTCCGGACGGTTGTTTCAAATGTGCTTTAGTAGCTATACATGAAAACTCTGGATTGACAGGAAGAATCTTTGCGCATTTATGGCACCATGGAAAAAGTTGCGAATTCTGTCCAAATCGGGGAGCCAATACTTTTTTCCATATGCTGCTTTACTACAATAATTCATGGTCATTGTTCAAAGCGGTATTCCGGGAACTTTATTATTATCAGGAACAGCCCCAGGAGCGCCAGCAACAATTGCGCTGTAAAAATCACCTGTATCGAGATATTTCGGTTGACCACCTAAAAGAAATTCACCTCCCCAGATAATCATTTCCTGTCCCATCCATTGTGCTGCATGAAATTCCCTGCGTGCTGGAGCACCTATCATTGAAGTAGGAATCCATGAATCAGTTACAGGATTATACCTGCCGCCAGTACTATAATAAGTACTCCCGGCTGAGCCA
>MFGW01000168.1:19545-23751 GCA_001780385.1 Candidatus Fischerbacteria bacterium RBG_13_37_8
CCGCCGAAGAGGCGCCTCTTCCGTTCATGTTTCTTGAAATTCATCCTGACTAGTTGAATTTCCTTTATTCTAAGCATACAATTCCTATACTATGATAAAGCATTTTCCTGTATTGTTCATGATTTTTATATGTTCTATATGTGTTGCTGCCGAGGACAAAATTATCAAGCAATTTGAGAATGCATTTAATGAGGCAAATCCGCAAGCTAAAATTGAAACATATATTAAAATAGCAAAAGAACTTAATATCAAGGCGATCTCAGAACGAGCTTATTATTTATCCGAGCGCTGCTGCAAGGATAATTCGTTTTGGGGATCTGCGAAAGACGAAATGGCAAGACTTGAAATAGAATTAGCTGCAGCCATTGCTAATAAATATAAATCAGGAATCGACTACCTCATGCGACACATCAATCTTGCTGAATTAGAATGGGGGGATATACACATCACTGACCTTGATTGTGATGACAAACAGGAAATATTTATTTTTAATATAGGCTATAATAAATTTTTCTACGAAGATGCCAATAAACAAATTCATGATTATGTCTTAACCAGAGAAAGTGATTTAAATTTCTGCTATGCTAAGATATTAAAACTATATGATGTGAAACGCGACGAAGAGAATCGTATTGCGGCTCTGATACAAAGTAATGAAGGGCAGGGACACGGAAGCGGAAAAACAATGCTGATAACAGTAGAAAAAGGTAAATTAGTGAAGCTTTTTGAAAGTGTGGGAACAGATTCTGAAGGATGCCAGTTGCAAGAGTCCAAAGCTGAATTATCAGATAAAGAACAATTAATATGCATTGAGCAGGTATCATATAACGAGTTGTACTGGCCTGTAATATATGAATGGACAGACAATACCTTTAAAGAGAACAGCTTAAATCATAAAGATTAACTCATAGAATTTTATAACAGTTTTTTGGGATCATTAGATGATCCGGAATACAAAAAAATTCTTACCGATCGACTCCTGAAGAAATCAGCTTACTTCAGGAAATTTTATAATGTATATCTGAAAAAATCAGGATCTCCCGATTTATGATCTAATAGGAACAAATAAATGAAATGTGAAGTTATGCAACAAAATTTAGTATTTCAAGTTCTGCAGTAATGTCTATTCTATCAAGAATTACATCGATTTTCTCCATAATAGGATCTTCTATTAAATATTCATTACAATTTTGGCATTGCAAAATTGGTAAGCCTTTGATAATCACAATAGAATTATCTCTAATTTTAAATGGAAAATCTGTAATAACATTCTCTAATTTTGCGCCACATTTTTGACAGATCATGGCTTCCTCCTTGTTTTAAGATCCATTTCCCATTTATCTAAAGTAGGTCTATAAGCTGTAACGATAGTAATGCTATCATTGTTTATGTCAACTGCTATCTGAATATGAATGATTAGATCCTTATATGCTGCATATATAAGATAACTGGGTAAATATTTATCCCGAGGATACTCTTCTATTATTTCATAGGTATTTACTGAAAATAAAATTGCATCACGCGGAATAAATCTTTTTTTCAACCGCATGTTTACATGATAAGTCCATAATATTTTACGGTGCTTTATGCAAGCTTTGATAAATGTTAAGGTGTCAATATGCATACCTTTCATGACTTATTATAATATTAAATTTACAAATAATCAAAACATTCGGGACAGGTTTTTACAAAGATGTAAGATTTGTAAATGCCTGCCCCTGTCCCTATAATTCCTCTCTGTTGAGATTGACAAATTTCTCATCTATAATTCAAGATTGCGAAACTTGATTTTCCTATTCTTTCTTAAGAGAGCATCACAATGAATAAGCAAATGAGCATACTTTTCTGCTTTGTTCTCGTTTGTTCGATATAAACAATTTATTTTGAATTACTATAAAGGAGAAGGTAAATAATGAAATTCGCTTTTTGTGTCATTAGCCTTTTAAATGGCTTTGGTTTAAATATCATTAGGATTATCAAAAGCGTTAGAGAAATAACTATAAACCTGAGGATTACAAAAATAATCTACAGCTATTTTTTAGGTAAATTTGGATATGATAGCATTTTAATGGATAAACACTGTTACCCGCATAAAGCACTATTGAGATATATATTTACAATAGCATCATTTATTGGAATTTTCTTGTTAATAATAAGTTGTGAAAATAATAAAGAATCAGAGAAAAAAGCAATACATTCAGATGAATTAAAAATTGGGGGCATTTATTTGATCGAATTAAGTGATGAGATAAAAATAAATAATGAAAACTATAAATATGGCATAATAAAAATCTTGGATATCAGTTCAAATGGAGTCATTTGGCGTCAGTTCAATAATGTGCTAAAAGAGCCAGTTACATCGTTAGAATACAATCTAGATTATTCTGGCAGTTCAATTCCTCAATTAGGGCAAATAAGTATAGGTGCCGCTTCAGGGATAACGCCATTTAATACTTTTCTCGATGAAGGTCCAGGTTATAATAAAGTTTTATTTTTTTTACAAAACAGTGCTTTGTCTAATTATGATAAAAACGAAATCGATGAGATCAGTGCTCTCTAATTTTGCGAATGTTGTCTAAATCGGGGATGTGTTTACTTGTATGTCCCCTTTACCTTTATAGGATATTATCACCAATCTATTGAATTTGAAAAAAAATATCCTAATGTATTAATATCATCCTACCTGCATTTTGCTAAATTAATTGTAAAATGCAATAATATTAATCAATACAATTTGGCTGAACAGCTGATTCTTCAGAGAATGTCTGCTTCCTTATTCCTTGTGAGAAATATATTTCATTGTATCTTTCTGATTTTTTCAAAAAAAATAGAACAAGCAATTATGATGCTCTTTCACGTGTACGCGAATCAAATGATATAGCGCATTGGATAAAATTTTTTCTCAATGCCGTTTTCAAAACTTCTGTTCATGGCAAAGAAACATTGAATCGTATTTTTACCTTAAAAAATGAAACAGATGAAAAAATAATAGCCATGGGCAGAAAAAGTGAAAATGCCCGGAAGCTTATCACGCTGCTTTATAGAAAACCAGCCATAAATGTAAAATATATTATGGAGCAGCTTGTCCTCGATAAAAGAGCAGCGCGGAGCATTATTTCCACATTTGAAAAAGCGGGCGTTTTGGTCGAAATAACTGGATTCAAAAGAAATAGAGTATTTGAATTCAAGCGCTACATAGCATTGTTTTGAACTTGTAGTGCTTTTAAAGTCATTATTTTCCCTGCACATATACCTATAAAATACCATAGGTGCATATTGAATGCAAATGTGCACCCATAAATCTCAGTAGAGGTATTATTTGAATGAAACAATTGAGTCCTTTTTCCATCTGGAATTGGAAATGTTAAAAGGCAGCTCAAAAGATAAAATGATGAGCGGTTTCTAAGAATTTATGGACTTCCATAGAATTAAGCAAAAGTTGCGAATTCTGTCCAAATCGGGGAGCCATATTTTATATGAGAGATAATTCATGAGCTGATTGGAAAAATAGTTGCACCTCATTTGCATGAGAAAGCCAGTCGTGAAATTCATCCCTGCATCCCAGCCATTCCCTTCTTCCTTCCGGTGTCTGGCACGCTCAATTTTATGCTTCATTGAGAATAAATTCATTTGACAACCACTGCATTACAGTTGTCAAATCTTAAAATCATTTCTATTACCTCATCGAAGTGAGCTGGACAGAATTCTTAGCAAGAGTTTTTAACTTCGCTTGAAATTCTCGCATCTCATACTTTGCTGTTTGTATTATTCGTCAAAATGCGTAATATATTATTGATGATGTACTATGAATTTATTGTTAGATTACCAATAAAATAGATCCATGAAAGAACAGCAATTTTTTGAAATTAAAGTGACATGTTATGAAGGGTATAAAGCTTGTGAGAAACCACTTTCTTTCTATTGGGGAATTAAACAAATTATAATTAAAGAAATCATTGATCAATGGCAGGGCGAAGATTATTGTTATTTCAAAATATTAGGAGATGATGACGCATTGTACATTATACGGCACGATTACAATTTGTTTGAATGGCAGGTAATTTACTGGAAAACCTTAAATGATAAGATAATTCCTTCATTGGATATTTGAAATTCAAATATTTGTGGTTAGCAATTTATCTGTGTCTTGCAAAATGGTATCAATTGATTCCCCTTTATTTCGAATAAGAATTTTAAATACGATAC
>MFGW01000168.1:23789-24025 GCA_001780385.1 Candidatus Fischerbacteria bacterium RBG_13_37_8
ATCTGTTTGGATAAATCAAAAGCGACATATTTCATATGACTATATTCTACTTTTTCTGTTTTCAATAACATAGTGCTTGCTGCCAAATTATATGATACAATACAGGGATGGGAGAAACTGGAAAGACAATTGATTGTCCGGTTTGCAAGACCGGGAATCCTCTGCAGAACACTACGTGTAGTAAGTGTGGGGCAGACCTTTCAGAGATAGGAACCCTGATTTTACCGGATAAGCCA
>MFGW01000168.1:24133-26242 GCA_001780385.1 Candidatus Fischerbacteria bacterium RBG_13_37_8
ATGGGCAGAGTATATAAAGCATTTGATAAGGAATTGAACAGGGTAGTTGCATTAAAAATGATTCATCCCGAGCATTGCACCCATCCGGAAGCTATCAATCGTTTCAAAAAAGAATTGCTTCTTGCACGCGAGGTCAGTAATAAGAATGTAATTAGAATTCATGATATTGGCGAAGCTGATGGCATTAAATATATTTCTATGGAATTTATTGAGGGATTGAATCTTAGGGATTTCATTCGAGCTTCGAAAAAACTCAGCATCGATACGGCGATAGACATAATTCAGCAGATCTGTAATGGATTGCATGCTGCTCATGAAAAAGGGATTCTGCATCGTGATTTAAAAACACGCAATATCATGGTGGATCATAAGGGTCAGGTGTATATACTGGATTTTGGATTAGCCAAATCGTGTATCACTGATGATAGCAGCAGTCTTGAGGGAAAAATCATTGGAACACCTGAGTATATGTCACCTGAACAGGCGCAAGCAAAATCGGCAGATCAGCGCAGTGATATATACTCGCTTGGTATCATCATGTATGAATTATTGACAGGTAAAGTACCTTTTACCGGAGACAGTACTGCAGACCTGCTTCTTCAGCATATTTCTGCTGTTCCCCAAAAGCCCTCGGAAGTAAATCATGATGTCCCACCGTCCATGGAGAAGGTTACTCTCAAATGCCTTGAAAAAAATCCTGTACTTCGCTATCAATCAATTCATGAAGTATGCGATGCATTATCACAGGTAGCCGTTCCTGAAAAGGTAGCAAAATCAAAATCAAAATTGGCGCGATGGATATGGGGAGTAGCAGTACTCATGATTATGGTGATCTGCATTGCATTTTATTCTATTTATATTAAAGAAACTCCACATTTATCCGTTCCCCCAGATCAAACAAAAGCTATTCCATCGCATGAATCCATAGCGCAGGCTCAGTTGCATTGGAAGAATTCTATTGCAGTGCTTCCGTTCAAGAATATCAGCCCTGAGCCAAATCAGGATTATTTTTGTGATGGGATGACCGAGCAGCTTATTTCCAATCTGGCAAGATTGAAAGGTTTAAAGGTAATCGCAAGAACTTCAATCATGGCATATAAAAATACTACTAAAGACATTCGTCAAATCGCAAAGGAGCTTAATGTGGAGCATATTCTGGAGGGAAGCGTACGGAAATCAGGCAACCAGGTACGAATTACAGCACAGCTTATCAATGCTGCTGACGGTTCTCATTTATGGGCACAGGACTATGATCGGGGACTTAAAGATATTTTTAAGATACAGGATGAAGTTTCACAACAGATCGCAGAATCACTCAAGGTAGCTGTAGGAAATCAAATTATTGACGCTGCACAAAAAACACAACCTAAAAATATTGAAGCCTATAACTATTACTTAAAAGCAAAATATGTGCTTTATAATAAATATCATGCATCTTTTGATAAAAAGGATTTTGCAGAAGCGATCGGTTATGCTAAAAAAGCAATCGAAATTGATCCTGAATATGCACTTGGACATGCAATAATTGGAAGGCTTTATTCCCTTCGTTATTGGTTTTCAAATAATCAGAATGACCTTCAAGAAGCAGATCATTATGCGAATCTCGCATATAAATATGGGCCTGATATGCCTGAAACGATTCGCACAATGGTTTTATTTCTTTTGCGAAAAGGAGAGAACGACCAATCATTTTATTTTATTAAGAAATTAATAAAGGATTATCCTGATGATTATGAGAATTACTACACTCTGGAATCATTCTATATTGTCATTGGCATGATTCATGAGCAAATCAAATATGCAACGCGCGCAATTGAATTGAATCCTGTATATCATGATCTCTATAGCGATCGGGCCTGGGCATATTTAAATATTGGAGATAAAGAAAATGCTATTCGTGATATGAGTTCATGCCTGTCATTGCGGCCTGATGCCTGGATGTGTAAATACATTAATGTATTATACTTATTATCGATAAATGATTTGCAGAACGCAGATATGCTTATAGCTGAATTGGAACAACATATAAGTGCAGAAAAATTGGCTCAGCCAGCTGGACCTTTAATTAATATGGAAAATAGCTCGATTAAATTTTGCCGTGCTCTCTAT
>MFGW01000168.1:26274-26416 GCA_001780385.1 Candidatus Fischerbacteria bacterium RBG_13_37_8
AAGGAATGATCATGATTTCCAGCAGCTTCTCCGCGAGATGAAACCAATTTATGATGAGCAGGTCCGCAAATATCTAATACAATAAGGGAATAGGGATTAGTTCCTTCTTCGTGCTCTTCGTGAGCTTCGCGGTTTATTCTTT
>MFGW01000168.1:26596-27638 GCA_001780385.1 Candidatus Fischerbacteria bacterium RBG_13_37_8
CTAATCCCCAGTCCCTAATCCCCAGTCCCTATTCCCCATTCCCTACTCCCTCTCTGTGTTCTCAGTGGTTTTATTGATTGCCCACGTCCTCGATATACGAAATCAGCGGATACATCGCATTGTAATGCTTCTGAATAAATAATGGCGCATGCTTGCGGTATAATTTCTCGCCCAGTTTGTCCACTATCGGAATGAGTATGCGTTCCGATTCACATAAAAATGCTGAAACATGATCAATACTTCCGGTCGTCTGCCAGTTCAGACAGGAACAGTTATGCTCACATCGCTCCCGTATCGCACATCCTTCGCATATCTCCTGCTCGCGCCGTGAAAGAGTGAATAGCTTCATTTGCTTCTCCCTGTCTATCCCATTCCAGACATCCCCTATGCTGAATTCATGGTTGCTGTGCCCATCTTTTACAAATTGCACACAGGGATATATTGCGCCATCCGGCGCTATTGATATCTGCTTTACACCAAAATGACACTGCTGACATAACGCCTCCTTTCCCTGGATGTGCGAAGCAAATTTCTTCTCAAACGGACTTAGATAAAATTTCTTCTGCTCAAGCGTCCACTTCTCATACAGCTTCGCTATTTTCTTATACTGCTGCTTGAGCTCCTTCAATGTATCATCTGACCACTCACCAGCATACTGCAATGATGCCAGGATATACCTGAATCCTTTTTCAATAAGAAATGCCACTGATTCTGCATAATGCTGTACTGTCTCCGGTGCCACTACCATTAATGCATAAGCATAAGGCTGATACGTCAAAAGCAATTTGATCCTTTTTTCCACCAGCTTGAATGTGCCGGCGCCATTGAATTTCTTCCTGAAATAATCATGAACCTGCTCAATGCCGTCAATGCTTAGTGCCACGTGAAGCCTCTCTGTATGAGCATAATCAAGGAACTTCTTATCCAGCAACAGGCCATTCGTTGTAACTTTGAAATGATAGCTGTAGCCGTGCTTATGTTCCAATTCCCTGCAAAGTGCAATGGTATCCTGTATTAAATCTTTGCGCATCAGCGGCTCACC
>MFGW01000168.1:27698-27986 GCA_001780385.1 Candidatus Fischerbacteria bacterium RBG_13_37_8
TTCAATGGCCTCCCGTGTCATGTCTTCGCGTCTGAGAGGCGGCGAATAGCAATACCCGCATTGCATATTACATCCCGTCGTTAAATGAAGTGTTATATGCATATCATTTCCCGCTTTGCTTGTTCTAAATATACCTTCACCTGTAAGTTATCAATTGCTGTGATTAATATTACTTTTTTCATGCTTATTTCTGCTTAATGGCAAATTCTGTTTTCAGCCATTTAATAAAATCCTGAACCTGTGCTTTTAATAATTCTTCTGGATTATTTTCAGTGAGGTAATTATATC
>MFGW01000168.1:28062-30097 GCA_001780385.1 Candidatus Fischerbacteria bacterium RBG_13_37_8
GAAATCTTTCAATTTATAATCAATTTTATCAATAACGATACCTTCTTTCTTTAATTCCTCAAAAATCACTTCTATTGCTTCTGCTTCTGTCATGAATACCGGTGGTGACATTACAATACATCCGGTTGCACCATGCCCCTCACCATGTATGAACAACGGTGCAATCTTTACCACAGATTCCTGTTTTTCCGTCTCCTTTTTTGTATCTGCTTTTTCCTGGCTGACTAATTCAGTCTGCTGTGAAGTCTGACTGAACGCCCAATCTCCCTTGACTCCACTTAACACAAATGCCAGCAACGTACCCATCACTGCCTTGCTCTTTAACCAGCAGGTTGGAATCCATCGCGCAAGTAATCCCGGCTGCAATGCATACATCTCTCTCTCGGGATACCCCGGTTTCCCATATCTTCCTACCTTCTGTATCCTCATACCGCCTCCATTTTCTGCTAATTCCCATAGCAGGATTCAGGAAACAACGACTATTCCCTAATCCCTAGTCCCCAGTCCCCATTCCCTTCTATCTTTATTCATCTCTTTTCCGGGAATTCTCGATATTCATCCCAGGCACCCCTTAACTAAATGGATATTGGTTTCCCTTCCTGTTTCTCATTATCCCAATAAGGTGATATCTCGAGTAATTTATTCACTACCTCCGGCATTACCGATAATACATAATCAATTTCTTCTTCGATGTTGAACCTGCTTAAACTGAATCGTATCGAACCGTGGGCAGATGTGAAGGGCACTCCCATTGCCCTGAGTACATGCGATGGTTCCAGGGATCCGGATGAACATGCTGATCCCGATGATGCAGCTATTCTTCGCTCATCAAGATATAACAAAATTGCTTCCCCTTCTATATATTCAAAACCTATGTTGGTAGTATTGGGAACACGCTTCTCCTTGTCACCATTAAGATGCGAATTTTTAAATGCCTTCAGGATGCCATTTTCCAGCTTGTCGCGTAACATTCTCACCCTTTTTTCATCAGGAAGGTGCTTCAGCGCAAGTTCCGCTGCTTTCCCCATTCCGACAATTCCTGCCACATTTTCTGTGCCCGGTCGTCTGCCTTTCTCCTGGTGCCCGCCATGAAGAATTGGTCTCATCCTTGTTCCTCTGCGTACATAAAGCGCTCCTATACCTTTCGGTCCATGAAATTTATGCGCTGATAGACTGAGTAAATTACAGTGGAACTTGTTTACATCAAGAGACATCTTGCCAGCTCCCTGCACAGCATCAATATGAAACTGAATACCACGCTCCTTGAGAAATGCACCAATCTCTTCTACTGGATTTATTACCCCGGTTTCATTATTCGCATACATGACCGAAACAATTGCAGTATCATCATTAACCGTGTCTCGCAGCATTTCTACATCTAAATTACCTTCCCTGTCTACCGGTACATAGGTCACACGATATCCATCTCTCTCAAGTTTTTTGCATAGCGAGAGTATGGCTGGATGCTCCACCCGCGTGGTAATAATATGATTCTTTTCCTTGTAATATGCTACGGTGCCAAGTAAGGCAAGATTATCACTCTCGGTTCCTGTTCCTGTAAAAACAATTTCATAATCATTTTCCGCACCAACCAGGTCAGCAACATTCTGGCGTGCCTTGTCAATATCACGTCCTATGTTGCCGCCAAAACTGTGTATGCTGGATGGATTACCATAACTGTCGCGCAAGAAGGGCAGCATTGCATCTAGAACCTCTGGATCCACCTTCGTCGTCGCATTGTTATCAAGATATATTACTTTTTTCATAGCTCCTGTCCCTCCTCCTTATTTCACCTCGGTTACAGTTATCTGGTCATCAACCAGTTCCTTGAGCTTTGATTCTACAAGATGCTTTAAGGTGAATGTCGATGCAATACAATTGGAACACGTGCCTCGCAATGCTACCTTTACATCCTTGCCATCAATATCTACAAGCTCAATATCACCGCCGTCCTTCAATAAAGTAGGCCTGATTACTGTTGCTATTGTCTCCTCAACTAATTGCATCCTCTTTATATTCGTCATCGGTCTCTTTT
>MFGW01000168.1:30150-35708 GCA_001780385.1 Candidatus Fischerbacteria bacterium RBG_13_37_8
TCCTCTATCTTTGGAATGCAGGAACCACACCCGCCTCCTGCCTTGGTATAATTCGTTACTTCCTCAACTGTCTTGAGATTGTTCTCGCGTATCACTTTCCTGATTAATGTGTCCGTTACTCCAAAACACTGACATACAATTTCTGATTCGACTTCTTTCTCGTCCTCTACCTTCTCACCTCGATACGCCTTAATTGCTTTCACCAACGCTTCATTACCCATTATTGAACAATGCATCTTCTCGTCCGGCAAACCACCAAGATGCTTTACAATATCTTGATTGGTTATCTTTTCCGCTTCCTCTACCGTCTTGCCAATAATCATTTCGGTTAACGCCGATGACGACGCAATAGCACTTCCACATCCAAAGGTCTCAAATTTTGCATCAATAATTATGTTGTTCTCTATCTTGAGATATAATTTTAGAGCATCTCCACAAACTATGCTTCCTACTTCAGAAACAGCAGAAGCATTATCCATCTTCCCAACATTCTTGGGATTTGTGTAAAGCTCTTTGACTTTATCTGTATAATTCCACATGGGAATCCTCCTATTCATTATTCTTATTGGTATCAACCAATGATATCTTTATTATAATGAATATATTAAAAAATGCAATAAAATCAATACAAAAAAACAGGTGTCAGGGATTAAGGTTAAGGAAGAGAAGAGGTTAAGGTTAAGATAAATCAAGCTTAAAGTTAAGGAGGAGTTGAGGCTGAAGAGAGGTTAATGTCGAGATTAAGATAAACAAGGTCTTTTCCTAATCCTCATCCTAAGCCCATCCTTAACTTCAACCTCAAGCTTTTCTTAACCTTAACCTTTTCCTCATCCGCTCCTTTACTTCATCCTCGCCCTTTCTTTATCGGCGGTTGCGTCTGAAATCCAAATCTAAGTCTGAATCATTTCCGAATATTGCATTTTCCGACAGGAAGAAATCGAGATGAATAACTGCATCTGAATAAACCAGCGCTGAACCTTTTCCCATAGTTGATTCTATATCATACAAATCGCCAAGACCGGGTGTGCCCGTGGAATAATAATTTGCATACTGTACCTCTTCGAGAAATTCATGAATGTCACTCTTGGTAAGCCTGCTTCTTTCTCCATGCAATACATCCATTGCATATGATTTTATTAATTTGTGCCAGTATTTTCGTAATAAATTATTATTGGCAAACATGTCGAAACATAGTATACGATTACCTGTAGTTGCTACTATACCTATCGTTGCTCTCGATATATCAGGTACTCTTCTTATATTATTTTCATAATCTGCTATTTTTTCCTGGACCCTTTTGTCATCGTAATTATCCTTCACATTCCCTGTTTTCGAAGCTATTCCAAGATCCTGCTGACTTTCTGCAACACCTGCCCATACCTCATGCTGGCTCCTGCTATGTTCCGCCTTCTGCCTGACTACATTAGGCACCACTAATTCACTGGATTTGAACTCATGCGTTACTCCGCTCCAACGCCCATGCTCAATACAATATACCGGTACTTTTACCCAGCCGCTCTGCGCAGGCAGTAAAATATCGTTCTCAATCATCCGGTCCTGCTTGGCTCCTGTTAACATTTCCCCCGTCAATATGAATACTTTCTCCTTGCCATTATTCCTTACCTCAACAATATTAACATTACCTTCACCACTCTCCCTTATCTTTAACCAACCACGTTCCATCGCTTCGTCTAAACTTACATAATCACGTTGTGAAAGTGTTCTCGTTGCTAATATAGGAAATATTTTCAGATTGCCATATTCAATTGGATCCCCAACTTTTATCCTATCAAAATATTTATCTACAGTATTCATGTCAGCTTTTACCAGCATGCATGCCATTCCTATTATTAACAGAATCATAAACCGTTTCATATTTACCTCCTATGCAAATAAGGTGTAGGGGCAGACCTATGTGTCTGCCCTTTTAATAGTTTTGTTCTTATTATTTACTAATATCTCTGGGTGTCCCTTTAGGGGCATGGGTGACTCCTATGCAAATAAGGTGTAAGGGCAGACCTATGTGTCTGCCCTTTTAATAGTTTTGTTCTTATTATTTACTAATATCTCTGCGCGCTGCTTTAAAAGCATTGATGACTCCTTAATTAATGTACTGTGATTTAGATACCTTTATTCCAATAAAGTTCCACCTCGTCGTAATTTTCTTCCCTATTCCCTACCGCGAACAAGTCAGGATCCAAAAAGAAAAAACCACAGAGAACACAGATAAACACAGAGAATTTCACTACCAAGGGACTATTCTCCAATCCCCTTTCCGCCTTGTTTCATGGCATCCTGCAGTTCAGCATCTTGTGGATTGATTTGCATGGCTTTGCTGAATGCTGATTCGGCTTTCTTCAAAGATTTTTTGAATCCTAATCCGTTTTTCTTCTGCCACTTTGCTTCCAGCAACGCTAATTCCCCCCTCTGTATGTATGGCACTATCGAACTGGCATTAATCTTCATCGCTTTCTCTGCCTGCACCTCCGCTTTTCTTAATGTCTCCAGCGGATTCTTTCCTTTTTCGAATTTGTACCGCGCATCTCGCAGTAATAAACTCGCCATGCCCGTATATGCCTCGAATATCTTCGCATTTGCCTCAGTCGCTTTTGCATAATAAGCTATTGCATTATTGAACATATCCTTATAATAGTTGCCCTTTCTTATTTCATTATCAAACCTGATTCGATATATTTCCCCTATACAGCAATTGGAATAAGGACTGTTTTTTTCAATAGACAGTGCTTGCTGTGTGTAGGCAGCCGCTTCTTTCAATTCTGATTCAATATCCTCCCCATGCTGCATCTTATAAGTCGCAGCAGCGCATCGATTATAACATATATTTTCCATTGCCATCGCAAATGCATTATTTAACCTTTCATGAAAGAATCTTTCATCCCCGCCAATGAAAATGACTCTAATTGTTTTATATAGTATTATTATAATTTGAGGAAAGAATGGCGTGAGGTCGAAGACGTTTTGGAGCTTTAGTCTCCGCTATTTAACCTGACACGGGATGCTCCGAAAGTAGCCCCGCCTGTTCTTTAATGAACGTATGACAAACTTTCCTTCCTAAATTAAGGAACTGTAAAACGGAGCATCCTGCCATTACTTTCCTCATACTTAATTATATCAAAAATAAGCAGGAGGTGCAAAATGATTCCACATGTATTAAAAGCATGTTGCGGACTTGATGTGCACAAGAAATCAATTATCGCGACTCTGTTAAAAGAAAGCACAAAAAGGATGCTCACAAGGTATAGACTTGCTATTTTAAAGCAATATCAAGCTCAAAAGAATAGAATAACAAAAGTTCTTGAGACCGCAGGGATTAAGCTTGGATGTGTAGCAAGCGATATATTTGGATATTCTGGTTCACTGATTATAAAAGATTTAATAGAAGGAAAAATGGCCTTGCAGGAGATAGCAGAAAAACGAGGCAAGCGACTTAGAACTGAAGCATCAATAATTGCTAAAGCAATCGATGGAAATTTAGATGAAGAGAAAAGATATTTGTTATCAGACATGAATGAGCATTTGCGTTTGCTTGAAATAAAGCTGATTAATCTTAACAATAAGGTCCTTAGTAATATTGAGCCTTACAGGAAGCAATGGGAGCTAGCGCAGACTATCCCAGGAATAGACGCTATAAGCGCCGCTTCAGTAATAGCTGAGATCGGTGTTGATATGAAGCAATTCCATAATGATAGGCGACAGCTTTCTTCTTGGGCTGGTATTTGTCCTGGCAATAATGAAAGCGCAGGAAAAAAGAAATCCACAAAAATAAGAAAGGGTTCCAAAGCTTTAAGGAGAACTCTTTGCCAGATAGCAAATGCCGCATGCAAATGCAAAGGAACTCAATTTGAATATTTTTACAAAAGCCTTCTTATTAGGCGGGGACACAAGAAGGCTATCGTTGCTTTGGCTCATAAAATATTGAGAGTTATATTCTCGGCATTTATTAACAACAAACCTTATTATGAGCCTAAAGTCAACTATGAACAATTTATGACCAGAAGAAATGCTCCTCGATGGATAAAAGCTCTTAAAAAATACGGCTATATTCATCAAGAAGCAAAAATGACACAATCATAATTACAAGCTTTTACCCAATATAATTATCACCCTTTTACAACCAAGCAGCAGAGCTATGCTTCCGTATCATTTACATTTTCATGACAAATGTCTTTATCAATAGATACCTGAACATTCTTCAACCAACATCCACTTCTGAGCCCATTATTCCATCATTCCACCATTCCATTAACCCAATTGCGTCGCCTTGCGACGCTATGTTCTATAATTGTTTTTCTTTCCTCTTCCAATACTCCTGTTGCTATTCTACGTTTTGCTTCTTATAATAATTCATGGAGGTTATTATGAAACTCTCAACCTCGGAAGATATTCTTGAATTACTGGAAGCATCGGTTGCTTCGACTGCTTTAGGTGCTGCGATAGAATTAGGACTCTTCTGGATGCTCGATGCTCATCCTATGAACGTACAGGAAATATCTTCTGCAATTGGCATCCCATTGCGACGGTGTTCATACTGGCTTCAGATTCTGCAAGCACTTGATTTAATAGAACTTGATTCAGCGTGCTACAAACTGTCATCAACTGCCCAAATGGCAATCCTCAAGGTTTACAGCCAGGATACATGGGCATTATTAGCAGCAGAATCACGCGAACGCATGCCAGTATTTATTCACCTTGCACATACTATTAAGCATCCCGGATCAGTAAAAGAAGCCTCCGGATTGAGCTTCTATTCCTATTATGCATTGATGGAGAAAGATCCTGAACGCGCACGTCGCTTCACTCGCATGCTCTTCGAACTTCATCAACCGCTCGCACAAGACATCGCAAAATTCCTTGATCTCAGCAATGTAAAGCAGCTCATGGATATTGGAGGAGGCTCCGGTGTCATCTCAATGGCACTTCTGCAGCGCTATCCTGACCTTCATGCTACGGTGGTAGAAATTCCAAATGTATGCACGGCAGGGCGTGAATTAGCTGCCGGGCAATCAATAGAGAATCGTATTACTTTTCATCCTGCTAATTTTTTACAGGATGCGTTACCCCGTGGATTTGATCTGATTCTTGAGTGTGATGTGAATATTTATGGGAAGGAATTATTCTTTAAAATAAAGAACTCTCTCAATCCAAATGGTCGTTTTATTATAATCGATCAATTTGCACCTGAACAGGGCATAGCACCACCGGACCGGGTACATTGGGCATTCGAAAAATCCATGATTAATCCTGAATTCATGTTTGCCACCGCACAAGAAATCTGCACCCTCCTCGAAGACGCAGGTTTCCAAATCCTAACCTTAACACCTCTCCCCATAATAACCGATTCTCGAGACGGCCTTCAGGAAAAATTCTTCTTCATCGAAACCCGGGGCAGGGGATAGGAATAGCATCCTTTGCGCACACTGTAGGGGCGAACCTTGTGTTCGCCCAGTGCGAGGCAATCCCCCCTGTTGTCATTATGAGCTTGCCGGAGGCAAGCGTAATAATCCGTAACGGACTGTCATTATGAGCATTCCGTCAGG
>MFGW01000168.1:35784-36535 GCA_001780385.1 Candidatus Fischerbacteria bacterium RBG_13_37_8
ATGACAAGTGGCGCAGACTGTTTCGCAAGGACAGACACATTGGTCTGCCCTTACAGCAGAACTCGCAAAGATTCCCTATTCCCCAGTCCCCAGTCCCTAGTCCCCAGTCCCCAGTCCCCAGTCCCTATTCCCTATTCCCTCCTTTTGGTGTATAATGAATTTTCCGATAAACCAGGAGGTACGAATAATGGAACAAAAAATTATTGATTTATTAGGCAAAGAATTAGATGATTTATTAAAACATGTATGTACTAAAATTCCACGTGATTCCCTGAATCTTCCAGGACCCAATTTCGTCGATACTGTCGTCGCATTCTCTGACCGCACACCTAATGTCCTGCGGAATTGGCAATTACTTTTTAATACTGGACGCTTGAAGGGTACCGGTTATCTCTCCATTCTGCCGGTCGACCAGGGCGTCGAACATTCTGCCGGTAAATCTTTTGCACCTAATCCCTTATATTTTGACCCGGAAAATATAGTGAAATTAGCTATTGAAGGCGGATGCAATGCCGTCGCTTCTACACTCGGTGTGCTCGGTTCCATAGCAAGAAAATATGCACATAAAATTCCTTTCATTCTTAAATTCAATCATAATGAACTTCTCGCCTTTCCTAATATTCATGATCAAACACTCTTTGCCGGCATTGACCAGGCATTTGATATGGGTGCTGTCGCTGTTGGTGCTACTATATACTATGGCTCCGCTGATTGCCGCCGTCAAATTGAAGAAGTATCAGAAGCTTTCCAA
>MFGW01000168.1:36550-36851 GCA_001780385.1 Candidatus Fischerbacteria bacterium RBG_13_37_8
GGCTTAGTCACCGTTCTGTGGGCATACCTGCGTAATTCTGCTTTTAAAGTAGATAAAACCGATTATCATGTTGCCGCTGATCTGACAGGACAGGCTAATTACCTTGCTGCTACTATTGAAGCTGATATAATAAAACAAAAACAACCGGAAATAAATTACGGATATAAAAATTTGCAATACGGTCAATACAGTGATTTAATGTATTCAGCACTTGCTACAGATCATCCTATTGATCTTACTCGTTACCAGGTAGCACATTGTTTTATGGGAAGAGTAGGTCTCATAAATTCAGGCGGCGCTT
>MFGW01000169.1:0-529 GCA_001780385.1 Candidatus Fischerbacteria bacterium RBG_13_37_8
AGTTCATCCCTGTTTTTACTCCCATAGCATTCGTTGGTTATTTCAGCGGATGACTTTATCAGGCTTCGTGCAGTTTCTTTTTCGAGAAGAATTGCACAATAGTATTCCATGTTCGCCGATGTCGCTACAGCCTCGGCTATTTCCCCTAGATACGGTTCACCTCCGATGTCCCCCATGCTTCCGTTTTTTCTCAGCTCTTCGGCCAAGGTAACAGGGTCGACGTTGATATTTTTTTCGAACATATCAGCTATGGTAATAAACACTGTTCGGTTGGCCATTAGATAAAAACTGTTCTCGGTGAGCTGTTCAACGGCTATGGATGTACAATCGCTGTCAATGATCATCGCCCCAAGAACGGTACGCTCCACATCGAGGGCTTGTGGCGGGACACGTTCTGTTGAGTAATCGAGCTGATTCATAATGGAAGCACTTCCTGAGCTGTCCTTTTTTTAATCATCGGTATATATTTCTCGTTCAATTCAACCCCTATACATTTACGACCAAGCTCTTTTGAAACAAACGCCGTAGT
>MFGW01000169.1:542-996 GCA_001780385.1 Candidatus Fischerbacteria bacterium RBG_13_37_8
AAGGGATCCAAAATAACATCACCCGGCCGCGAACCCGCCATAATACAAGGCTTTATCAGGTCGGGAGGAAAGGTTGCGAAGTGTGCTTCTGAAAATCCGAACGTGTTTACCGTCCATACCGATCGCTTGTTTCTCATTTCTGGCATAACCGTCATTGCTGTATCAAAAGATGTGTTGTTTTTATTCTTTGGGTAACGGCCAACTAGCCCGTTGTGACCATCTTCTCCGGTGTCCCACCCGGCGAGAATCCTGTTTGCCTTTGGCGTCTGTGGCATACCTCGCTCATGAGTATTATGGCTGCACTTTTCCTTTATTGCATCCGCATCATAATAATATTTTTGCGACTTTGACAGGAGAAAAATATACTCATGTGACTTCGTGCATCGATCGGTAACGCTCTCCGGCATTGGATTAGGCTTGCTCCAAATTATATCCTGCCTTAACCACCATCCGT
>MFGW01000169.1:1002-2194 GCA_001780385.1 Candidatus Fischerbacteria bacterium RBG_13_37_8
GCAGCGCGAAAGCGAGGCGCCAAGGGATACCTACAAGATCTTTAGGTTTGAGTCCTTGAATTACTCCGGTCGGTGCTCCCCACTTCACTCCTCCATACGCCTGCCCATTTTTACCGGCACATCCACCCCCAGCGTAAGAATCACCAATATTAACCCATAGCGTTCCTTCGTCTTTCAGTATTCTCCTCACTTCACTAAAAATGGAAACCATTTTATCAACATACTCTTCCGGTGTTTTTTCAAGTCCAATCTGACCTTCAACTCCGTAATCGCGCAGACCCCAGTATGGGGGCGAAGTGACGATACACTGCACCGACTCAGTAGGCAGTTCTTTGAGTACATCAGTGACGCTTCCGTGATAAACAGTTATCCCAGAATGTTCAAAGTACGAATTCATTTTTTACTCACGTTATATTTCGCTTCCAGTTCTCGCATAGCCTTCTCTACGGCCACCCCTTGGAGTGATGGCGGTATCCGTACCACCTGATCGTAGAGCGCTTTCCATGCCCCTACGTCGCTGTCTGGTGGATAGTGCTCGTAATTCTGTTTATTGGGAAACAATTCAATCACCCGTACCCATAGGGTGGTAAATTCTGGATACGGTGGAGGTTTGCTCAATCGATCCTCTTCAAGGGCTGCAAGGGCTGCGGTGATCTTCCCGGGTGCCGGTAAGCTGTTGTACTGGTCATGGGTAATATGCCAGTTTAATGCGTTCAGAAAATCATCCGCCTTGATGTCCTTGAATGTCTCAAACCACCAGTCAGTTTGAATTTCGCTGAGTTCTGCTTTATAAAACTTGGCGAATTTATCCATCAGTTTGATAAACTCTATTCTTTCCATGCTATTCCACCTTCCTTTTTTTCTTTTGATGGTCTGATAAAATTAGATTCCACATATCTTTCCGGGATAAACTTCATGCATGGCGCCGGTTTCTTTTTTCCTGGCCTGAAAAAATCATCGATTGAATTTTTGTAGGAATACCATGAGTCTTTTGATCCCACTACCGTGTCATAATTATCAATGCATTTAATCATATCATCAAACGGTATTTCCTTCATTTTATCTTTTATGATGTCCCTCATAGAATCAGTTAATCTTATATGAGTTATCAAATTTTCCTTTGAATTCCAGTGTTCAAATACTTTTTCTTCTGGTGTTTTTTGATATAGCGTTACTGTAACGTTACAGTCTG
>MFGW01000169.1:2218-2360 GCA_001780385.1 Candidatus Fischerbacteria bacterium RBG_13_37_8
TTGTTTTAGGTAAGAAGGGTGTGGGGGGAGAGGTTTTTAATCCTTTAATTTTTTCTCTGTGCCTTCGAACTCTTTCGCGGGTTTGATTTTTAACAATATCATCATGAAGCCTGTATTTTTCATGATTTAACACTATCCAACC
>MFGW01000169.1:2373-2496 GCA_001780385.1 Candidatus Fischerbacteria bacterium RBG_13_37_8
GATATTCTTCTTCCTTCAAAGTCTTTTGTCTGTGATTCAGGGTCCGGTGATTCCAGTTTATTAATAGCATCATCAAACTTTTTTCCATCAGGATCGTCTGTAACGTTACATGTTCTTCTCATT
>MFGW01000169.1:2578-2720 GCA_001780385.1 Candidatus Fischerbacteria bacterium RBG_13_37_8
CTGACCATAACGAGCTCTTTGTTATTTTGGAATCAAGTTTTGCAAAAGCCATTACTGTATCCTCTTTTCCCGTTCCAGTAGCATGGCATCAGCGATATCAAATGCTTTTTCTACAACAAATTGCGTATCGGTATACTCTGCG
>MFGW01000169.1:2814-2961 GCA_001780385.1 Candidatus Fischerbacteria bacterium RBG_13_37_8
GTGCAAATGCCGGTGGGTTGTTTAGTTTATCAGGCATATTGTTCTCCTAAAATAAAAAAACTCCGTGCTTTACCTGGGCCAGCTTTACCCGCCCGGACAACACAACGGGCAAGGAAGCAAAAGTAAAACACGGAGCATATTCCGTGG
>MFGW01000169.1:3185-3423 GCA_001780385.1 Candidatus Fischerbacteria bacterium RBG_13_37_8
AGACCGCACATTGCGTTTTCTTTGCCAACGTGTACCGACACATAGGTTGAATGTTGAGCCACACTATAAAAATCGGTACAATGTCCTGTGAACCTGCAAAGATTTGATAATGCATGAGCGATGTCCTCAATGCATATTTCTTCCGGTTGCGGGTCAAACGGATAAACCTTTTTCCCGGTATACGTAACAATATAATTTCCTTTTCTGTCCACTTATTCCTCCTTTAATCACAAATACG
>MFGW01000169.1:3467-3532 GCA_001780385.1 Candidatus Fischerbacteria bacterium RBG_13_37_8
TCGGTTATGCTTTTAATCCAATCCTTGTGCGGCGCCACCGCATCCTTGCCGGTCTGCGCTCCGAC
>MFGW01000169.1:3578-3706 GCA_001780385.1 Candidatus Fischerbacteria bacterium RBG_13_37_8
AAAATATCCAGTATGTGATTCATGTACTTCATCGAACAATATTCTATGTCGGTATAGAATCCTACAAAAAATGTTGATGGCTTTTTCACTGTTTTCAGCCGGTCGAGCTGTTTGGGTAACTCAGTTAC
>MFGW01000169.1:3746-5958 GCA_001780385.1 Candidatus Fischerbacteria bacterium RBG_13_37_8
GGCCATACACGGTTGCGAATGACGCACCAGGGGCAACTTCTTCGGCAACCAACTTGCGGATGAAGTGTGTAATCGAGGTTCGGCCAATCTATAGCTGTCTTCGAAAACCCCATTACATCACCTCCATCAGTATCCGAAATGCAAAAACAACAATCAGGGCCATCGATATTCCGGCAATAACAAGAACCGTCTTTGCAATGTTTATCATTCTTCGGCTTGCGGCTACGAATATGAAATAATTCATTCGATTACCACACCATCCTTGGCTTACAGGTACCACACAAAGACCTGATCATAATCTCGGTATCCGGCAAGCTGCTCTTATAATCGAATACCACCACTCGGTACCGTTTTTTAAAGCAAGTTGGACATTGGTATACTGCCGTTATCTTGCGTGATATCCCATCCCACCTACGCCCGTGCTGCTTGTCTCTGATTGCCTGCACACGCTTCTGGCACCAGTGGTCTTCATGGGTTGCAATAAACTCTCCGCAATGCCGACAGAACTCAATCTTGGTATTGCTGTGCAGTATGAGTGAAGCAAGTAAAACTGAAAACAGAATAATAAAAATTATCGTGAGTATAACAAAAAGAATGTCCATATCATCCTCCGTACTTTAAAATAAAATCATCGTATCCCATATCATCGGGCCATGGTAGATAATACCCCTGTTCAAGAGCATCCTGGTGAACACGATCAACAAAATCTTTGAACTCTCCGGTAGTAAGTTCAGATGTTCCGGTTACTGTTTCGATTTCTTTTCCAAAGCAAACATCATGATAAACGATAAGAAACTTTTTTTTGAAATATTCCTTCCACACCGCTGCGCTTGTTCCTGTCTCATCCTCAAGGCACTTAAACCATAGGTGAATTAATTTGTTCTGGGATAAGCTTCTCTTCTTTTTAACGGGTTCGAAAATTGCGGTGAACGGTTTTGAAATATCAATCTGTTTTATCAGATTAATAAACCTGTCCCGGTCACCGCTGTTTCGAACGATCAACTTCACCAGCTGCCGCCACTCTGGTCAACGTTTTCACTCCCTGCTGCAGCATCAGGCTTGAACCGCGTCACACCTACCTTGAACGCCAGCATATAGTGATAATGCTTACCGTCATCAGCCTCATCATGACAATACTCTCCGGCACACATTACCCTGTCGCCTTTGCGAACCTGCTTGCATGTTTCAACAGCTCCGCCTATGGCTTTCACATTAACCCATGTGGTAGGCCAATCGTCGCCCTTATTCTTGGGAGGCTTTGATACGGCCACTGAAAACCGTGCCATAGTCCCCCTGTCGTTCAGTTCGGGGACTTTCCCGACATTACCCTCAATAGTCCATGAATTCATGATTCCTCCTTAAAAACTTTGTCCCGGATCGATTGCCGCCGGATTAGAGTAAATAAGTGCAAATACTTCTTTGAATTGCTCCATTGTCAGGGCCGAAGCGGTATCCACGTTGTACTTCTCCTTGATGTACGCCAACCACTTCAACTTCTTTATTTTTTTGGCATGCAGACCCATTATGATCTGATCGTACTCAGACTGTCCGATGCACCCTTCTTTTTGGGTAAAGGTAGATGCCGGTTGTGTCGCTGCCGGGGCTTCGGGTTCCCAAGGAAGATCATTCGGTCCCTGTTCTGCGGGTGCCGGTGTCACCCCTGCAGGTAGTGCCGACATTACCGGTGTAGCCGTCTTCGGGGGCTGCTGCGGGGCTGTCGCTCTTCTGGGGTTGCCTCGGGTTGGTCGCGGTCCCGGCTGGCTTGCGGAGGCTGGTTGCTGTGCCGGAGCGGGTGGCTGCTGGGCTGGTCTCCCGGTTGCTGGAGGTCGACGGTCGGCGGGTGGTCGCTGGTCCATCTTATCTGATCCGCTTGCTGCATTGCCGTCGTCGTCCTCTGGAACCACTCCAAAAATAGGCATCAGTGTATACCGTCGAAGATATGTAATAACGCTTCCGATTGCCTGTGGGGTGTCCTGTGCTGGATAGGCGTACACAGTTGTGCTTTCCCATTCCCCGGAATCCACATCGGTAAGTCTCGTGCATACTCCCACTTTAGGGGTAGTACACTGTGGCTCAGCGTCCTTGTACTCTGTGATAGGATACTGCTCGATAAGTAGCACCGCTTTCGCATCAACCATTGCTTTTTTGATCGTATTTACTACTTCGCAAAGATCGGCGTACTTGCTTTTGAAATACGGATTGGCAGTATCCT
>MFGW01000170.1:0-4234 GCA_001780385.1 Candidatus Fischerbacteria bacterium RBG_13_37_8
TTCGTACAGCCTTTTTTGTGTGGATACAATATCTGAATAGAGAGGAGGTTTATCTTGCTTAAGATCAATAAATTTCTCAATAAAAGATGCTTTCGTTTTATAATTACCACTTATTATTATTCTATCGATATATACTTTATTTCCTTCATTTATGTTAACAGATAAAAATATGCTGTCCTTTTGTGGATTTTTTATGAATGAATAATTTATTTCTATATTTAAAAATCCAGCAATAATATATTTATTTTTAAGCGTTTGAATATCCTGTTCAATTCGTTGTTGTGAAAAATAAGGGTACTGAAATATTTTAAGCTTTTCATTTACAAAGGATTCGCTGAATGCTGATAAACCGTTTATGCTGACTTTTTCGATAGTAATTTGTTCATTTTCCTCAATTTTAACAGTGACAAGAAGATTTTGTGAAGGTGTTAAATTAATGGCATCCAAATTTGCTTTTGCATTAAGAAATCCTTCATTTTTATATTCATAAATTATTTTATTAAGTTCATTGGGAATAAAACTTTGTATGAATCCTATTGAAAATAATTGCAAGGCATCAAGCTGCGTTTTCGTAAAATAATTATTACCTTCATAGATAATATCAAGCTGTTTATATTTCATTCCTGGATTAATATAAAATATGATATTTTTTGTTTCTTTATCAAAGCTAAAATGCACCTGGGCGTTATAATATTTTTTGTAATTTAAATAATCCTTTATATTTTTAGAATAGCTATCAAGCAGTACTTCTGAGATAAATTGTTCATTATGAATTGGCACCAATTCCTTTATTTTCTTTTTGGAGAATGAAAATCCTCTAATCTCGATAGATGGTTTTATGCCAAAATTGTATTTGATAAATAATTCTAGTTCATTTTTATTTTTTTCTCTTGTTTCATAATGAATAGAAGTTCCAATAAAACCTTTTTTTTGGAAGGTACTTATTGTTTTTCTGATTTTAAGATCCCATTCATTTTGATCAAAAATGTTATTCTGGTGCAAGTTAAGATTTTGCTTCAACAATTTTACTATTTCTGGATTATCCCGGCCTTCATTAATATAATGAATATTGGTAATAATTACTGGTTTTCCGATGGTGAATAATAATTGAACGGTCAAAGAATTATTGCCTTTTGGGACTAAAAGATATTGTATATTTGCATCAGGATAGCCTGCTTTAATAAGTGATTCTTTAAGATTATCTATTGTTTCAAGAAGCAATCCTTCATTGAAGGGAGTATTTTTTTTAACAGCTACGAGATAGTTTATTTTCTTTTTTAAAGGAGAGGGCAGTTGAAGAAGGGCTACATTATCTATCATATTAGCTTTTTCAAAGGAAAAAATAACAGCAACACCATCGAAAGATTTTCGTGCATATACTTTAATATTGCGGAAGTAGTTGGTTTTATACAAAGCCTGAAGGGAACGTGAAACTGAAGCAGGAGAAAGGATATCATAATTAGGAACAATTTCAATTAATTTTCTTATATATGGTTCTATTTCTTTATCTTCACTTACCTGTGATGGTTCAATTAGTACTGCTCTCACAATGAGACCGCGGTATTTATAAATTTCTCCAGGAAGATAATTATCGTCAGCGAGGAGAAACGCACAAACTAAACAAAATAATGACAATGGAAAGAATACTTTCTTACTCATTTTCTAATAAGCACCATTTTCGCTTTAGGCAATAGGGAAACATGCAATTTATTCATAGTTAAAATGTTTTATTGAGGCGGAAATCTAATCCATAATATCCTTCTTCATTTCTTGAAGCTACAGCCATTATTCCAGGTGCAATCTGAAATTCGATCAAAACTATTTGCTCATTTGAGGAAGTAAGATCAGTTGAATAGATAACAGTAATATTCCTGGTCAGGTATTTATTGACAGTAACTCTGGCAGATGGATTAGTTTCCGTTGAAAGATTCGTAGGAGATATCTGGAGCTTATTGAGTCCCAGTATTTTTTTTGTTTCTTCCTGTAGAGTTCCCAAAATAGGGCTGGTAAGATAAGAGGAACCAATTGCAGCAATAGTTGAATCTTCAGCATAAGCGCGCGAGGATGAGAATTCTCCGGGTTGTATCTTTTGTCCTGATAGAAGTCCCCAGATATCGGCTTGTGATAATGGAGGTTCGGAAGTCAGTTGAAACAACAATTTATCTATTGTACCATTTAATATTAATTTTACTAAATATTCACTGATATATGTTTCTGCAGTCAAAGAAAATTGAGCAACTGTCTGATTCTGATCAATAAAATCTATAATCCCTCTGGATACTTTAAATTCATTGCCAAGAAATAAAATAGTTCCATAATTAGTATTTGCTCTGCCCAGCAATACTGGATTATTCATAGTATTTACCACTAAAAGATCCACTTTTTCATCAAGATCCACTTCAAGATTGCCAAACTTAGCCTGGAAAGTTATTTCTCTTGGAGCAACAACATGAAGATTAAGTCGTATACTATCCAGCCAACCAGATTCATCTGTTTGAACAGGCATAATTTTATCTTCCTGTAAAAATGAAGAGAGCGTCACATCTTTATTCCAGGATGCCTGATCAATTCGAACATTTCCCGATACTATGCTGGAATCGGCTGTCCCAAACCAATCAATATCAAAATCACCATAGGAAGCCATTTCTAAAGGATATTGAAAAACGATATTCCTGCCTGTTGCTTTGATAGAAAAACTGGAGAATTTATCCTCTGCAAATTTCAAAACCCCTTCTATGAACACATCTCCCATACCGCTGCGAGCCTTTATATTGTTGAAGTTAATCTCCTGTTTATTAAAATTAACAGAACCGCTGACAGAAGCCAGCAACAATGGAAAATTCCGGTATTTGAGGGTACCATCCATTATCTGCATTTTACCTTCATAAAGGATATTGCCGTCATAATTATTAGCTTCAATTTCTACATTTCCATTGCCTCCAGAATATAAACCAGGAACAAATTTTTCTACTATTTTAAGACTTATATCCCCATTTACCTGCAGAGATGATAATTCACCACGTTTCATATCCACGCTGCTTTTCATGATAAATTGAGATTCATCAACTAAGAAAGTTGTTTCAGGCATTACCATATCTTTTGTTGACATTACTATATTAAAAGCTTCCGGACTCTGTATCTTGAACGTGTCTAAATCGTACAATAAATCGGTAACTTTTATTATCACGTTTTCGTTCATGTAGTTTTCTATCGTCCCAAAGCTCTTTATTTTCGCCGATAAATGACCTGGTATCATAGCATTACCGGCTGATAGAGCAGATAGAGGAAATACCAATTGATAGTGATTAAAGACAACTTCCACTACAAAAGCATAAGGCGGAGCATATTCTATTAATCCATGAAAATCAATTACTGGAATTGGATTATCCTGTGGTATTTTATTCAAAGAGACTGTAATTCCTTTCTTCTGTGCTATAGCTTCACCGCTTATATCCCCAATAGGAAATCCTCCGACACTGAAATCGCTTACCGCAGCTTTTAATGTTCCTTCAGGTTTTATTATCTCTCCAGATGCAATCAGATCGCCCGTAAGCTTTCCTGAAATCTTTAATTTTAAAATATTTTCCAACACCTCAAGTGGAAATTCCTGCACTTTAATTGACACATTCTTAAAAAGATAATGCTCAAGATTAATATCCATTTTGCCTTGCAATAAAGCATTTTTGGCACGCAAAGAAGCTCTTTTAATTACTGCTTCTTTATTATGATACTGCATCTGTAAATCTAAAGAATCTACAGCATTATTATATAAAAGGGCGTTAAATATTTTAATATCCGTATTTATTTCGATATCACCAGTAGTCCCACTTATTTCAACTTCTCCCAATAAATTCCCTTTTAATGGAATATCTAATTTTATAGCTTTTAGGACATCTTCGACTTTATATTTTTTAAAATTCACCCTGGCGCTCACATCACCATCTTCGAAGAAACCATTGCTCCCTAAATTAAAAATGGCATAATCAGCCAAAAATTGTTCTTCTCCTTTTGTGACTGTTATATCGCTCACGTTAAACAATCTCTTACTGTAAACAACTTTACCGGTACACCCCCCCCATAAGACATCTCTAAATTTAATTCCATTGCTTTTGAAATTACCTTCAAATTTAATATTGGACAATGATTCATTGACTTTCCCGATAAAAAATGTGCTTCCTTCAATTTCCCAAAGATCTTCGATGAGAGGTTCCTTGCCGGTGATCTTTGCTTCTAT
>MFGW01000170.1:4472-14551 GCA_001780385.1 Candidatus Fischerbacteria bacterium RBG_13_37_8
TAACCTTGACCTTCAAGGGCTGTCGGTATTAAAAACCAATACTTAACCTCGCGGCAATCATAAGCAAGAAATACTTTTAGATCAAATATTCTCTTTCTGAAATCTATCATCGTTCCATGATTTACCATCCTTATCCCTTTAGAAACAAACATCATATAATCAAATTCCAATCCACTCCCTCTTGCTATAAACTTCATTTCAGAATTAAATCCCCAATCATTAAAATCTCTTATTTTTAATATTCCATCGCTAAATGTGAGTTTCGTTCTGTATCCCTTTATTTTTGCATCATATATGAATACGGCATTAAGATTTGGTGTATAAAAGATAAGCGGCGTATCTTCATGTTTAAAAATAATTTTCATTGAGTCAACGATTACCTTGTTCACTCTGAAATCAAAAGGACTTTTTGTCGTTTTTCCCTCTTTTTTCTTTATCGATATAAAATTTGTTCCTCCTTCCTTATAATAAATAATATTTATAGAAGCATTTTCTAAATGAACCGATGTGACTACTAATTTTTTTTGAAACATCTTCATAAAATCAAAACCGAGACGCACGCCTTCCAATTTGCAAAAAGGAATTTCATTTTCTCCCTTCGGACCGTAGATAATCAGTCCCTTCACATAAACACCAAAGGGCAAAAATGAAAAAGTAATACTTTCCAATTCAACGTCGCGTCCCAGTGTAGCTCGTAAAAATTTTAGTGCTTCATAGGTTAACCTCGTCGAATAAGATGCAGATTTTAAATAAATACTGATCACAGGTATTGATAAAATCACTAAAAGAACTATCGCAAATAAGAATATATGCACCGCTGTTTTAATCCATGTCTTTTTTCTTACTGCTTTCATCAACGTCTATTATAGCATTAGCTACAATATTATCAATATTCACAGAGCAACAGCATTGCAACATGCCTCCGCTTGGTGGTACAATAATTAAATAGATAATTATGTAATGCAATATCTCTGCAAAGGATTCGCTCAATGACTTATGCTAATTTATTTAAACAGTACTCATCGCTGGCGCTGCGGAAAATATTTATTATTATTATTACCGTTATAACAATTTGTGTATTTTGTGGCTCTTCATATGCAAAAAATTATTATGTGGAAATATATGCCAGCAGCAAGGGAGTTGACAACGAATCCATTGCCTTAAACAAAGTATGGATTTCTCCGGGTAAAATGCGAGTAGAACATAAAGAAATACTTATTATCCTCTCCAATAATAAAGTCTTATACGCAAATAGAACAAAAAAGAATTACTTTAAATTCCAGGGATCACAATTATTTTTGCTAGATTTATTTCTTGCTTTTCTGCTACCTGAAAAAAGTTTTCAAACAGACTCTATCAAGCATCATCCAGAACAAACAAAAAAAATTCATAACTGGCAATGTTATAGAACTGATATATTTTTTAAAAGAGATAAATCTGAGAAAAAACAATCTGTTTTGAATGTTTGGTCTGCAAAAAAATTAAAGCTTGACTTTTCAATTCTTGAACAAATCACAGCTACCGTTAAACATCCTTTTTTATCTATCAAGCGTATTACCGATACTATAGAAGGTTTTCCTATTTTTCTAGAAGGAGAAGTCAGTTTTCAGGATGACTGGTACTATCTGAAAGGAGAGGTACTGAGTGTAAAAGAAACACCTTTTAATGCAAACTTTTACGAATTGCCTGCAGATTATAAAGAAATTGAATTTAAATTTTTCAGTACTGATTAATATTAGGGCGTGAGGAGAGATAAGGAATCATGGGAAAAATAAGGGTACTATCAGAGGATATCGCGAATAAAATTGCAGCAGGAGAAGTTGTCGAAAGGCCTTCATCAGCTGTGAAAGAATTGGTAGAAAACAGCATAGATGCCGCAAGCAAGAAAATATCAGTGGTGACACAGCATGGAGGAAAATATAAGATTATCGTCATCGATAATGGAACAGGAATGGATTATGATGATGTTCTATTAGCGTTCGAACGGCATTCAACCAGTAAAATTAAAACCATTGAGGACCTTCATCAAATCAATACTTTGGGTTTTCGAGGAGAAGCATTGCCAAGCATCGCTTCTGTTTCACATTTTATACTTGAGTCAAGAATAGTTGAAGAAGATACTGGAGCGAGAATCATCATTTCAGGCGGCAAAATAAGAAAAATTGAACGCATAGCATGTCCTCATGGCACAAGAATAGAAATTTCAAACCTATTTTTCAATATCCCAGCCAGAAAAAAATTCTTAAAAAGCGCAGCATATGAAAGCAGTCTTATTACCAATATAATGACAAATTATTCTCTTGCTTATCCTGAAATTCATTTTTATCTTGAAGAAATTCCCAAGATTAAGCAGGATTATCCACCAGTTTCTTCAATCGAAGAAAGAATCTTTCAAATATATGGTCAAACCGCAGTTGATCAATCTATTCCTCTTTCTATTGAGCAGGCTAATATTAAGATGTACGGCAGGATCGGATTCCCTCATTTTTTGAAACCGAACAGGAATAGTATTCACTTTTTTGTTAATAAGCGCTATGTAAGGGATAGATTGCTGATGGGTGCCTTTCTTGATTCCTACAAGCCATTTTTAAAAAAAGATGCGTTTCCATTCATCATTGCATTTATCGACCTGCCCCCGGATCTGTTAGATGTAAACGTGCATCCTACAAAAACAGAAATCCGTTTCTATAATCCCAATTGGCTTTATAATGTTATAAAAGATAGTATCAATGAAGCACTTGGTGCCTTCAAACCTGTAAGTATTTTTCCTTTGAATGTTTCTTCCATGCCTTCATCCTACCCTCAAAATAATACGCCTATTATGCCAGTTGGCCAACAAGATTCAATGCCTGAATATCCTCCTAATATCCCTCAATCTCTTTACATTACCTCCAAACACCAGGAGGAACAACCAGGCGATTCTTTACTTGCTTCACCCATCCATATTCTCGCCCAATATAAAAATTGTTATATACTTGCTTCCGATAATGACGGTATACTTATCATCGACCAGCATGTAGCTCATGAGAGAATACTCTACGAACAATATAAAAAATTATTGGAACATCAACATATTTCCATTCAACATCTCTTGCTTCCACTTCCCATCGAAGTAACTCCAAGCCAAAAGATTCTCATCACGGAACATAAGAATTACCTCAATCAGCTCGGCTTCATCCTGGAAAACTTTGGAGGAAATACATTCCTATTAAAAGGTATTCCTTCATTCATAAGAAATGTTGAACTATCAGAAATGATTATCGCTATTATTGATGACCTTCAAAATACCGTCAGGAAAAATAATATCGAGACACTTCTCGAAGATATGATTGCTTCAGTATCATGCAGGGCAGCTATAAAAATAAATACTCAACTTAATAAAGAAAAAATGCAGTATCTCGTTGAAGCCTTGCTCGAAACGTCAATGCCTCAATATTGTCCCCATGGAAGACCAATAATAATGAAAATTACCGACCATCAGATTAATAAAACGTTTAAGCGCACCCCGGCATGAATAAATGATTGACTTAATACTCATTTTTTCATAAGATTAATTTTACCTATATGTTTTACAAACTATTATCACCACTTACTAATGGACTTCTCAGCATTTTAACGAAAGTCTTTATCTTTCTTCATATAACACCAAATATCCTTACCGTGTCTGGATTCTGTATCAATCTTATTGCAGGATATTTGTTAATGAAAGGATATTTTTTCATCGGAGCTATTATCGTATTATGCGCTAATATTTTTGATATGCTTGATGGACTTCTTGCACGAGAAAGCGGCAATATAACTCCTTTTGGAGCTTTTCTTGATTCCGTTATTGATAGATATTCAGACATGGTGCTACTGCTCGGTCTTTTTATCTATTACTCGAAGCTCGATTCAACAAAAATATTGGTAGTGATTGGATTCGCTTTTATAGGTTCTATTATGACAAGCTATACTCGAGCACGTGGAGAAAATATTATTAAGGATTGCAAGGTAGGTTTTCTGGAACGACCGGAAAGAATAGGATTTATAGTTCTTGGCGGATTAGCAAACCGAATGCCAATGGCACTCTTTTTCATTGCTGTCCTGTCAAATATAACGGTAATTCATAGGATCTATCATACCTGGCGCACAGTTAAATATTCAAATAATTGAACTCTTGCATTTTTAACAATAGATTAATTCACCGCCGAATTGAAATCGACTTAAAAATGAAAAAATGGGAGGCTTTCCATGAAAGAAGTACTGTTTTCAAAAGACGCCCCGGTACCTATCGGTCCCTATTCCCAGGCTATCAAAACAGGTAATTTAATTTTTCTTTCCGGCCAGATAGGAATCAATCCTTCAACAGGTTCTTTGTTCACTACTTTAGAAGAACAATTCCATCAAATTATGAAAAATATTCAGGCTATCCTTAAAATAAGTAATGCATCTCTTGATTCAATTATAAAAACTACAATTTTTATCACAAATATGTCAGAATTCCCACAAATTAATGATCTCTATAAACAATATTTCACCTCTTCCTTCCCTGCAAGAAGCACCGTTGAAGTATCAAAACTCCCAAAATCAGCTCTTATCGAGATAGAAGCTATTGCATGGGCACCATAATCGCTTAATGCATTCTTTGCGAAGCAAAGCGAGGCAATCCCGAACGGAATAACAAAAAAACTTTCCCTCGGTGAAGTAAATGCTATTCATTATTAGGTGTTATGATTGCTTTAATAGCAATATGATCAAGATATAGTTTTAAGGCTTCATTAATCCGCTGAAGAGGCAACTGATGCGTGATTAATTTATTAATTGACTGCTTGTACTGATGAAGAAGCGGGAGAGATTCATAAAATTGCTTCACCGAGGAACTATGACTCCCTGTCAAGTGTATTTCCTTATAATGCAATTTGTTTGGATCCATGGAATAATTTTCATCTAATATAGAACTTGAGAATAGATTTATTGCTCCCCGGCTCCTTACCATATCACATAATTGACCAATCAATGGTGGATCATCAGCACACATAAAACAGACATCAACTCCAATTCCATGAGTCTCCTCAAGTATAATTTCAGCAAGGTTTTCAGAACCTGGATCTATTGCCCTGTCTGCTCCTAATTCCCTTGCCAACTCTCTCCTTCGTTTTTGAAAATCGGAAATATATATTTTGCTGACTGTATCCCTTAAAATTATCTGATGCAGTAATCCCATTACACCTGCACCGATAATGAGGATCTTGGATGCGGCCTGAACTTTGATAAGTTCAATAGATTCTATACAACATGATATCGGCTCTAAAAATGTTGCCTCCTCTAATGTTATACTGCCCGGTAGTTTCATCACATTCCCATTTTCCAGAATCCTGGAAGGTACCCTCATGTATTGCTGAAATCCACCATCAATCTGCAAACCGAGCGATACCTTTGACATACATAAATTTTCTAAATGAAGCGTGCAATAATAACATTCCTTGCATGCCATTCCTGGAAATGCTCCTACTATATCCCCACGGTTAAATAGTTTGACAGGGTCTTTAAAGTCAATAATTTCTCCTGCAATTTCATGCCCGAGAACTAAGCCCGTCTTAATATTTCTCTTTCCTAATATTATTTTAGCATCCGTGGAACAAATTCCAACCGCCCCTACTTTTACTAATAAATCTCCTGCTTCAATCTCAGGAACTTTTTCTTCCCCTACTTTAAAATATTCCGGCGGCCCTTCATACCTTGCTGCTATCATAATTCCTCCATTCCGTCAGATAATACTATAGTGAAATGCTTATTCTGTCAAGTGAATCAATGCTGAAATTTGCCAAGATTTTTATTGACTAAATTGCTGTTTTAGGCTATACTACCTTCGTTCATCACGGTGGAAGCTATTTTTATGACAGAACAAATAAGCGAATATGAGTATTCAATCACATCCATAAAATGGATTTTCTCTATCGTTAGATTCTTCTCTATCATTATGCTTTGCTATGTATGGATTTTCGAAGCATTTGAATCTGCACAAAGACCTACCGGTGTTTATTCAACCTTTTTGCTATGTGCTTTTGTTATTTCTATTCCTTACAGTAAAAAAATTGATTACCTGAGAAAACAATTTATAATAGCTCTAATTGTATACTCCATCTGTATTACGCTTGCACTGGCTTTTCGCGGAGGAATATTTACTGTTACTATTGCATTGCTTTATCCATTGCTTATTATTCTATCAGCTTTCCTGCTTTCTCCAAATATTGCTTACTTGCTTGCCGCTCTTTCAATTATAGAATACTTAATATGTATTACTATTCAATACCTTGGTAAATTACCACAAATGTGGCATAAAACCGTTCAAATTCCTGCTCCCTTTTATTTAGACATCATTCTCTCTTTCGGTATGTTTATTTTATTCACTGCTTTTATATCCAACAGGTTAGCCGCAGTCTTATTAAAACAAAATAAAGACCTCTATAATTCAATGAATAAATTACAGCAACTCACTATCCTGGATCCGCTGACAGAAGTTAATAATCGCAGATTTCTTGAGGATAAATTCAATGAAAAACTCACTCTTTGTAAAGAATTGTGCGTTCCTCTTTCATTAATATTGATCGATATTGATCATCTGGATGATATTAATCAGCAATTTGGCTATCTCGAAGGAGATAAAGCACTAAAACAAACAGCAAGCATTATTCAAAAAAATCTTGGTTCCTCCAGCGAACTCCTGTTTCGTTACGGCGGTGATGAATTTGTAATTTTACTGCCTGAAGTACGCATAGATGAAGCAGAAAAAACGGGCAATATGCTGCGTAACAGCCTTACTAAAGATAATGTTTTTCATTTCGATACCATTTCTATCCCTCTCACCGCATGTTTCGGAGTAGTATCTACTTCAATGCTGGCAAATCTTTCCCTTCGAAATTTTATAAATAATGCTAATGCTGCGCTAAATGAAGCAAAAGCAAATGGTCCCAATTCACTTTTCAAGATCAGTTTTTAATCAACCACGCAGAAATACCGCTCTCCCCCTGCAAAAAGAAGCTTTGTATAATGCTTTACTTAGGACGAGCTTTTAGTTTTGTCTTGCCATTCTCAATCGCTACATAAAATTCCACATCACGTCCACGCAATTTTTCCTTAATTTGCGCTTTTTGTTTCTTAATATTATCAGCAAATGCTTCTATTTTTAATTGAACCACTGATTCACCGCATTGTTTTCGTGCCGCAACATATTGATCAAACAATTCACTAAAAGCATGAGATTGCTGTTCCTTCTCCGCCTTTTGTTCTTCTGGTCTTTCTTTCTCTTCGTCAGCAGATCGAACCACAGTTACTGGAATCACCTTCCCAGCAACTGAAAGACCCTCTTCCCTGAATCTTAGCATTCTCTCAAACCTGTCTTTTATGCTGGTAAATTTACCCTGAATTGTGTTTAATCTAAAAATTTGTGAATAACTCAGTTCTGATGTATCAAGGTAACGCCGGAACCGATCTTCTATTACTTTTTGAAATTGAAATGGCGGAACTCTTGCCCCTCCACCAAAATATCTATCCCATTCCAACTTGAGCTTGCCAAGTAAAACATCAATTTCTGCGAGATCTTTATCTACTTTTTTAGGATCTGGTTTCATGACTTGTTCCTTAAAAAATTGACTGTGTCTATAAATAAAACCATAATAGCGATAACCATAAACTTCCTGAATAGGGTAATTTGATACCATTAATGAGAATCTCTTTATGAGGTAATAGGTCAATAAGCTGATAAGCAGTATATATTATTTTTACCTCCTCAAATTCAAAATCCACTCTATAAAAAAGCTTATTATGCTTCATAAATGTCGAATATTCCTTCAACTCTGCTAACTTCATAAGCAGGTCTGTATCACTATCATTTTCTTCAAATGAAAGAATAAGAGTTATTCGAACAGGGATAGCATCCCTTTCCGGATACATAATAGTTTCAATTTCACGTTTTAAATCAGCAGGCATAAATTGTTGATTTAATGCTTTATTTCGTTTCATCTTTATTAATTTATCACAATACATTATTCTGGTCAATGAACGTTGGGCGCTTTTTGCATTCAATGATGTTTCACCATCAAATCTATGGCGTGTAATTATAAGATTATAAACATCTTTATTGATTCATTAATTTGACTTTATTCCGCATCTGTGATATAATGCCTTTTAAATTATTATGAGGCAATACATGAAAACTCTTACCTGGAATCATAGACAATGTATTATGCTGACTCATTTCATCATTGAACAATACCAGCACTTCGAATATATTTTTTTTTCACGAAAATTTAAAAGAAACCAGGTTATTTATTTAATGGGTGATTCATCGGATGAATTATTTTACATAAAAGATGGGAAAGTGAAAACATCTATCATTTCTATTGATGGAAAAGAAAGAATCCTGGAGCTTTATGACAAAGGCAACTATTTCGGTGAAATTTGTCTTTGCACTGATGGCAAACGTCCCGAACAAGCCATTGCATATGAAGATTCTGTACTTTCAAGTTTAAAAACAAGAGATTTTATCAGCCTTCTTAATACGCATAAAGATATGATGCACTATTTTCTTAATTTTTTCAGTAAGAAATTATCTGAATATGCTACTAAATTAGAAAAATCGAACAATGAATATGCATCGTTTAAAATTGCTAAGTATTTAATTAAATCTGCCAAAAATAAAATAAATGCGCGCAATAATAATGATGATAGAAAGATTCTTCTTTCTTTAACTAATGATCAATTAGCAAACAAAGTATCTCTTGAGACCAAACTGGTAAACGAAATTCTTATTAAATTCTATAAAGAAAATCTTATTGAATACCGAAAACAAAATATAGTAGCCTATTTTGACAGACTTAAGGAGTATATCCTCAAATAGATAGCATTGCATATATAGTTATCATGAAGAGATTATCGGCTCTTGAAAAAGCATTACATTATAAATTTAAGCATAAAGAGCATTTAAAAAAAGCTGTAACTCATTCTTCATATAGTGCTGGTGCGGGCAACAATAATGAAAGGCTTGAATTTCTTGGTGATGCAATTTTAAATTTTGTGCTCAGTGAATTTCTTTATAAAGAATTTTTAAATTATGATGAGGGAACATTATCTCGGATCAAGGCTTATATTGCAAGCGAAGAATTTTTATATAATATATCCAGGCTACTCGACCTGGGCAGTTATATTTATCTTGGAAAAGGAGAGGACAAGACAGGAGGAAGAGAAAAGAAAAGCATTCTTTCCGATGCATTTGAGGCGCTCATTGCAGCAATTTATCTTGATGGAGGCATTAAAAAAGTTCGAAAAGTAATATTGTCACTTATTGCGAGGGATATAAAAGATATTGACAGAAAAAATGCCGATTTAAGAGATTTCAAGAGTAAGCTTCAGGAATATTTTTTATCAATACAGAAGACTGTTCCACGCTACCGGCTTGAAAAAGAGTACGGACCCGAGCATAAAAAATTATTTGAAATCAGTGTATGGATAAATGATGAAAAGATCGGTTATGGAGTCGGGATGAGTAAAAAAGAAGCTGAACAATTTGCTGCCCAGGATGCAATTATTAATTTAAAAATTCCGTAGAATCATCATAATTAACATACAACAAAGGAGAAGGAGGAGCGTCGGCAATGCCCAAATTATTTGGAACCGATGGAATAAGAGGCAAGGCAGGATTGTTTCCCATTGATCCTGCTTCAATGAAAATACTTGGTTACATGCTTGCTTCGATAATTGTAAATTCTCCTTATGCTGATTCCGGCATATATATTGGTTATGATACAAGGGAATCAGCTTCTTCAATTTTTAATAACCTTGTAGAAGGTTTGCAGCAGCATAAGTGCACTGTTTACCACATCGGAATAGCTCCAACACCTCTTATTTCGTTCATTTCTTTATATAAGCATGCATTTTCAATTGCAATTACGGCATCGCATAATCCATACGAAGATAATGGGATTAAGATTATAGGACCTGACGGGCTCAAAATATCTGAAGAATTAGCCTCGGAAATTGAACAAGCCATTCTTAAAAAAATCCATTTACCTTTTAATGAAGTCAACAGAGTATCTCTCCCC
>MFGW01000170.1:14796-19309 GCA_001780385.1 Candidatus Fischerbacteria bacterium RBG_13_37_8
TTGCAAGATTTTAAAAAATATCCTCAGATTTTAGTGAACGTAAAAACGAGTTCACAAATACCTATTGAGGATGTTCCCGAATTCTATAATGAATATTTAAGTATTCAAGAAGGATTAAAAGGCAGGGGAAGAGTTGTAATCAGGTACTCAGGTACAGAGCCTTTACTGCGGATTATGATTGAAGGTACTTCATACAGCGAGATAAAAGAACATGTGGACAAATTATCTGCCCTTGCAAAGGCATTGTTATCTTAACTTTGTGCGTGCCAGGGATATTTGAAATGTTAAATCTTTCAGGTTATAAGTTGTTTCATTTCTCTTACTGCCCTTTCTAATCCAACCAGAGCTGCTCGCGCAATAATACTATGTCCTATATTCAATTCTTCTATATCAAGAATTGCCACAATTTTCTCTATATTGATATAATTAAGAGCATGTCCTGCAAGAATTCTCATACCTAATTTTTTACCCATGGCAGCACAATCTTTAATTTTTTGAATTTCAGTTTCTATTTCCTCCTGTTTTCGTGCAAGAGAGTACTTATTGGTATTTAATTCTATAGCATTTGCTGAAGCATTGTAGCTAGCTTTAATTTGATCAAGTTCAGGATCAATAAAAATACTAACTTCTATAGAATATTCCTGCAAGCGTTTTACGACGCGTCGTATGGCTTCTAAATTAAGACTGACATCCAATCCTCCTTCCGTCGTAACCTCTTCTGGTTTTTCAGGTACCAGGGTACAGGTATGCGGCTGTATATTCGTTGCTATGCGAACCATCTCTTGTGTAGCTGACATTTCAAGATTCAGATGAGTTTTCACTACTTCTTTTAAAATGCGAAGATCTCTCTCCTGAATATGTCTCCTATCTCCCCTTAAATGAACAGTGATACCATCAGCACCAGCTAATTCAGAAATAATTGCTGCTGCTACAGGATCTGGTTCATTTGTTTTCCTCGCTTCTCTTATAGTGGCAATATGATCAATATTTACTCCAAGCTTCATTATTACCTCCTGATATAATTAATAATATTCGGGATACACTGTTAGTTCGCCTTTTCAGATATGAAGATTTTAGTAGAAACTAATAAAAATAGCAACTTTCTTAACCTCGATCTCTCTTTCGTTTTTTGGAGAAAAGCGAATTCTGACTTGACCTGGTCGGGAGAAAAATATATAATCAATGTACCGTAGTTAATCAGGAAAGAAAAAATGGTTATGTTTAGTAATCCAATAATGAGAAAGAGTACAAGAGTTCCCTTGAAATTAAAAGTTATTCTCCAAAGGGACAACAAGGAAATAGAATCATACACGCATGATATTAGCGTCGATGGAATGTTTGTTCAATCAGTTGAGAAAATTCAAATAAATACGCTCATAAATTGCTCTCTCTTTCTTCCTGAACAACAAGAACCGCTCTCGATCCTTTCGAGAGTTATGTATGACGGTATCTTTTCATATACTGGGAAAGAATCATTTTACGGCATTGGACTTAATTTTATGGAAATTACTGATGAATCGCGTAAAATTCTTAAAACTTATTTAGACAAGCAATTCTATCAATGCAAGAATTACCGTATTCCCAGGAAACTAAACCAATCAACTGACAATGGAAATTCTTAATACGAGCAATTGAAGGCATTCTTTAAATAGGAACGTTATAATTCAGTGGACCCTCTTTGCCGCTGCCTATAATGAATTGGTGAGACATTGCCCGAGCTAAAAATTTCTTTGCATTATCGATTGCGGTAAAAAGATCATCCTTCCTTGCCAAATGCGCTGCTAAAATAGTTGCAAATGTATCTCCGGAACCTCTTGTTTTACGGGTAGTAAGTTTAGGCGCATCAAAAAAATTAAATTTAATTCCATCATAGAGACAATCAATAGCTCGTTGTTCAAGATGACCACCTTTTATAACTACATTTTTTGCACCTAATTCAGCAATTTTCACTGCAGCTTCTTTCATAGAATTTGCGTCAGTAACTTCAATACCAGAAAGAATGGAAGCTTCATGCAAATTTGGAGTAATCACATCAGCTATAGGGATAAGCATTTCTTTGAGGACTTGAATCAGGTCACCTTTTAGAAATTCGAAACCTGTTGATGATTTAAGTACGGGGTCAATAACAATATTATTCAAACCAAATCCTTTCACCAAAGTTGCAACAAGTTCAATTGCTTTTACATAAGGAATCAATCCTATTTTTACTGCACTGATTTCAAAATCCTCCACTATTGTATCAAATTGTTGTCCGATCATTTCAAGCGGTACCGGGTATATGCCTTCTACGCGGTGAGTATTTTGAGCGGTCAGCGCAGTCATGATGGTAACAGCATAAAATCGATATGCCTGCAAGGTTTTAATATCCGCTATCAATCCTGAGCAACCACTTTGATCATAGCTTCCTATACAAAGTACTATTTTTTGCATATTTCCACCTTATAAACAGTATAATTTATTAGCATTTTTATTATGTTTACAATGCATGCTGTCTATCCTGTTCGGGATTAGCTTTCATGTTATCATTGGATGAAAAAGCTATTAAAATACTAGAGACTCCAAGACCTGAAATTGCGCCTCGTATATAAAGATTTCTCATCAACTCGCCTAAATAATTTATCTTAAAAAACAGGTAATTTTTATCCCACATGTCAAGCCATGGTAGCACAATGAGCAACATTCCAACTTCCAATGAGTAAATGAAAAATGCATAATAATGGAATTTCGTGTATATTCCCATGAATCTTTGTTAAAGTATTACTTCTCCTTTATCACCGTTTCCAATTCTCTTATTTTTTGTGCAACCTCTCGGTGATTAGCATTTGCAGCGAAAACTTCCAGGTAGACATCATAAGCTTTCTGCCATTCTCCAATCATTTCATAGGTCTGTGCAAGATCATATTTTAAACTATGATATTCTTCATCTGAATATCCTGATTTCTCTAATCCTTTTTCATACCATTTGATAGCAAGTTTAGGAAGTCCTTTCTCTATGAAACAAATACCCAGCAGGCTGCAACATTCTAAAAATTTCTTATCATCTTTCGAAGCAATCTGAAATTCAGCAATTGCTTCATCCAATAATCCCATTTCCTTATAGGCTATTCCGAGATTGTAGCGTGTTTCATAATCCTGACTATCGATCTGTTTTTCAACACCTTTTTTAAATTCATTAAATACTTCTTCCAGTGATACCTGTGCAGTGGCCGCCTCCTGTTCAGGTTCAACAGCTGTTGTAACACTGAGCATCTCATTTTCTAATTCTGAGGCGAGATCAAAGAAATCTTCTTCATCTTTAAATATCTGGGATGCATCTTCCTGTTCCGACTTTTCTTCATTCTTTGCTTTCTCTTTCAGTTCAGAAAATGAAGCTGCTTTTGTAGGTTGCTCCGGTAGAACAGTTTCTTCCTGTATTTCCTCATAAGCAGCGGGCTGTTCCATTTCTATCTCCTCCTGCTGCGATATCGTCTCTTCTTCAGCAGGCTGCTCTTCGCTTTCCATTTTGCTATTCTCTTCTTCTTTTAGCAAAGCATCTTTATGAAGAATTTTTTCAAGCTCCATTTCGCTTGTGGAGGAAACTTCTTCCTTTCTTTTTGTCCCTACCGTGTTCGTCGTCATTTCTTCTTCCAATTCCTCTTCAGTTATTCCTATAGCAAAATCAGCTGTTTCTTCATCTGTTTCTGATTCAGAAATATATTCCTCCTCTTCAACTGTAATCATTGTTTCTGGCTCTTTCTTAATTGGAACTTCTGGAATCTTATCTTTATCAATGCGCTGTTTCTCCTTTTTGCTTTCAAGTTGCTTCTTCTCGATAATCGGTTCGATGTATTTTTCAAAGGATTCATCCATTGCGCTCTCTAATTCTCCAAAATCACGTTCCGGCTGTTCTTCAAATTCTTGTTCCTGTTTTTTAACTTTAACCTTTATTGCATCTACTTCCTGTAATTTATCCAGTAGAAATGGCAAATCACCATATAATAAACATGCTTCCTGAATTAATTCTTCTGCCCTCTGATAATCACCGACTGCAATTTTTTCATCAACGGATTTTATAAGCATTTCTGATAATTCGTATTCTGAAGAACCTGCTACAGTTGCTTCGCCTTCCGCTTCCTCTTCAATAGTAAGCTCCGCTATACTATCATCAAAAGATTTTTCCACCTTAATTTTTTCAGGTTTTATAATCTTGATCTCTGCTTCAACTTCTTCTTTTACAGTTTCTTTCTTTGGCTGTCGTTGTTCCTCTAAAATTTCTTCTTTTTTTGCTTCCTTTTTAGGCTTTATCTCCTCTTCTACTTCTTTGGGTATTTCCTTCACAGCAGTTTTTGCTTTCGGCTTTTCCTTTAATTCAACTGGTTCTTGATCCTTAACATTTTTTTGCTTCTTATCCGGTGCTTTTAGTTTCTCAATTTTTTCAGGCTCTTCTTTTTTTTCTTCCATCATTTCTTTAATGTAAGCTATTTCTTCAATGTCGCGGGTAATATCAATTTCCAGTTCAAGTTCATCCAATGCT
>MFGW01000170.1:19333-20692 GCA_001780385.1 Candidatus Fischerbacteria bacterium RBG_13_37_8
TCTTTAGCTGGTTTTTTCGAAGCATACAGGGCTTCAAGTTTCTGTACTTCACCAATGGCATCTTTCTTTTTTACCGGTTCCCCGATAAGGGCTAACAGTTCAGGATATTGTGAATCAATTGCCTTTGCTGACTCAAGGAATTCTTTGACTTTTTCCTGATCCTGCTTGTTCCTGAAAATTTTAATAAGTCTTATATACTGTGAGATCGCCTTGTCAGTTTTTTTCTTGTTAAGATAAATATCTTTTAATTTAAGATAGGGTTCGATAACATCAGGATACCTATTGATTATCATTTCTAATTGTTCAACAGCTTTATCCATAAGTCCATATTTATTGAAAACCTCTGCTTCAATCATGTGTTCTCTGATAAATTCATGCATTTCTTCAATATCATATTGGCCGGCTGCTGCTTCCTGCTCAATTTCTTCCGTCGTTTGTTCCAGAGGAACTTCTTCCTCTTCAGGAAACTCGACAGTCTCTATTGGTATCTCAGGCAAAGGTTCACTTGATTCTGCAATGGCTTCGACAGAAGGTTCTTCATCAATTTCCAGTTCAATTTCTATTTCTTCATCAAGAGGGGCTGATGGTTCTTCCACTTCAAGCTTTTCCAGAGTGACTCGAGGAATTTTTTCCTCTATCTTTCCTGTTTTTTGTATTTTCTCTTCTTTTTTTGCGGGGATTTTTTCCTTTGGAACAGCGGTGGAAGGTCTGAGAAATGCACCTATAAATTTTAATTTCTCTTGATATTGTGCATTATCAGGTTCATAGGAAATTAATTTATTAATAATACGTTCTGCTTCCTGGTAATTTTTTTGAACCATCAATGATTCCAGCAGATTATTGAGAATAGTGATAGCATTATTTTCCTGATGCAACTCTACATAAATTTCAGCTAATCGTTCCGCAATAAGGCTGTTGGTAGGATTTACTTCAAGAATCTGTTTTAAAAAAGGAATAGCTTTTTCACCCTCTCTTTTCTGTATTAATTTAATGGACAATTCATCAACCAGTTTGGATGCTCGTGAAATATCATCTCTGTTTAGTAAAAGCTGAACTAAGCTTTCATTGGCAGGTATAAATAAAGGATCTAATTCGATGCATTTATGCAAGATTTCTTCTGTCTGAGAAATATTTTTCTGTTTATAATATGCTTCTGCAAGTTGCATATAAATTTCAGGAGAAGCTTTATGAGCATCTATTTGCTTTTCCAATATATGAATAGCTTTATCAGGATTACCTGTTCTATTATAAAAAACGACAACTCTTTTCAGGGTAGCAGGATTGGAAGGTTGAAGTTCAAGAGCTGCTTCTATCATTTTAAGACTTTCAGGCAACAAATTTTGTTTTTCATATTCCTCG
>MFGW01000170.1:20749-21517 GCA_001780385.1 Candidatus Fischerbacteria bacterium RBG_13_37_8
TTTGCGAGTTCAATTTTTGCTTTCAGATTATCCGGTTCTAATTCGATAAGCCGTTTAAAAACTTCAGCTGCTTGAGCTGACTGTCCCTTTTTAATAAAATGTTCCCCCAGAATTACTAATTGAGATTTCGCCTCCATGATCAAACCCTGTTTTACAAATAAATCAGCCAATTTTAATGATACATCCTCAAGGGCAGGATCAATTCTATTGATTTGCTTGTAAAGCGCGATAGCTTTTACATGTTGACCATCCAGAAAATAATAATCTGCTACCTTTTTTAAATTATTGATAGCCTCAGGAGATTTCCCTATTTTAAGATACAGGTTTCCTATTTGAATGAATGTATTCCAATCTTTCGGATTTTCCTGAACTATTTTTTTATACTCTTCAATAGCTTGTTCATACTTACCCTGCAGTACATATTTTTGGGCATTCGCTAAAACTTTGCCTTTATTGATAGCCATAAAATGTTAAGAAAATAAATTATATTCCAGAGAAAAAAGATCTCTAAAACTTTTTCTATGCCATGGAGTAAGACCGTATCTTATAATATTTTTCATATGTTCAGGGGTTCCATATCCTTTATGTTTTTCGAAACCATATTCAGGAAATTGTTTTGAATATTCAATCATTACGTAATCCCTGTAAACTTTCGCTATTATGGATGCTGCTGCTATTGACACTACGTTATCATCGCCTTTAACAATGCATTTCATCTTTGCATCATATGACGGAGAGGCATTTCCATCTATGAACAGAATATCGGGT
>MFGW01000171.1:0-2877 GCA_001780385.1 Candidatus Fischerbacteria bacterium RBG_13_37_8
AGAGGTAATAATGGATTTTATCCCTCATTAAGGCAACTAACCTACAAATATGTCCACTATATAGTACAAAATGGGTGCCTGGCACTCACAATTCACAACTCTCTCCTGAACGGCGTTTCTTTTTTAGTCAATGTCACTAATATTTTTGCTTCTCTAACAGACTGATTGTCATTGTGAGTGTACTGGAGGCAAACGTAACAATCCTTAACGGACTATAAAAAGCATATTCCGTTTCGGATTATTACGTCCCGCTGGCGCGGGACTCATAATGACAGAGCATCAGGGATTGGCACCTAAGGGCAAACGCTTCTTTCACCTTCACTTGAATTTTCGACCCCTCGAATCCTTCTTTAGTACTAACGACCGTCTCCCTTGCTAAGCATAAAAACGCTCTGCCCGTTGTCTTCGCTCTCATATTCAAATGAGGAAACTGCCAATCCCGCCCCGGCTACCAACTTCAGCATGTATTCCTTGCTGTAGCGGACACAATGCAATGGCCCATGCCAGCCTTTCTTATAGTCTGACGGATTGACCACCATGTCGGGGACATTGCTTTGCACAAATGCAGTGAAAAATACTTTTCCGCCAAGTGTCAGCAACCGCCTAAATTCATTCAAATATACCTCAACATCTTCTTTTTCAATATGTGTGAAAACAGAATATAAATAAATGATATTAAAGGACTGATCTTTGTACATGGTGAAAAAATCTGTGATTGATTGTGAGCCAAGCGGATTATAGCGCTCATTTCTGACATCCAGGTGCATAAAGCTGAAAGAGGGATGTTTACTGGTGATATATTTTGTGCACCAGTCGATAGCTCGTCTATTAACATCGATGCCGTGAAACTGGTACTTGTCCCCATAAGCGCTTATCAGCCCAATAGCTAATCGTCCAAAACCACACCCCACATCCAAGATTGCGCATCCTTCCCTGAAACCTAAATGATTCTTGAGTCGTTCCGCTTCCTTGCATGCAGATTGCAGGAAATATTCATTATCTTTGAATTCTTTCCCGCAGAATCGCATATATTGGGCTGGTAGAATTACTCCCTTGTATTCCACGGCATTTCCTTTGAACCAGTGATAAATGGTCGCAAGTATGCCCATTACTATCTTCTCCTTCAACCATCTTATAATAAATTACTTTTTTGTTCAATCCTTGGCGGCTTTCTCCCTTATAATTTTGAATGCTTCTTCTACCTGTGCCTGGTGTGTGCGAAAACTTAAGATACAGCACCGCAGGTAAAAATCGCCATGTAACAATGTTGTGGATAGATAGAATTTTTTGCTGTTTATTATATCCTTGTAAAGCTTGCGGTTCGCTTCATTGATATCACCTTTTTTCGGACGGTAACGAAAAGCAATAACTGTCAAATCAGGTGGGGAAGTGCATTCAAAATCAGGCTCGGCTTTAATTTTATCGTAGAGCCATTTTGCCAGATAAAGTTTCTCTTCAAGGTTTTCGCGAAATGCATGAACACCATACAACTTAAGTGGAAGCCAAACGCGCAATCCCCTGAAAGGTCTGCTCAGCTCCGGCGAGTATTCGGATGGATTTACTTCATCGCCGGGAGTGTATTGATCCTGCATATAATCCGCGCTAAGAATATGTGCGCGGCGCAAAAGCTCGCCTTCTTTAACCAGGAGACTGCCCGAACCATATGGGATAAACAAACCTTTGTGTGGGTCAAGCACTATCGAATCAGATTGCTCGATTCCATCGAGTTTTCTTTTTCCTTCTTCACATATGTTGAAAAATCCACCGTATGCACCATCAATGTGGTACCATAAACCATATTTTTTCGCTATATCTGCCAGTTCAACTAAAGGATCAATAGCGCCAGTATTAGTGGTGCCTGCATTGCCTACAATAAGAAATGGTTTCATGCCTTTACGCAGATCGGATTTGATAACTTTTTCAAAGAGCTCCGGGATCGCTCGATAATCCTCATCCACATCAAGCAGGCGGAAATTATTTTCAGGAATACCTGCCAGACTGGCAACTTTCATCACACAATGATGCGTTTGATTAGAGGCATAAATGGTCCCCTTTGCCACATCATCTCCAATAATATGTTTTCTTGCCGCGACCACAGCACTGAAATTAGCCAAAGAACCACCACTTGTAAAAATACCACGCGCTGAATCAGGATACCCCATCCATTGACTGAACCAATCCAATACATTATTTTCAATACGCGCTGCAGCGGGTGTCATGAACCAGGTACCGGTGAATCGATTGGTGGCTGCACCAATGAAATCAGCAACGGCGGAAGCATAAAGTCCACCACCAGGAATATAGGCAATATAAGAAGGATGCGGGGTATTAATGGAGAATGGAATAATGCGCTGCATTAAAAAATTCAGCAGTGATTGAAAATCAGCGCCATCCTCAGACGCTGATTCTTTCAATGCACGGCTTATTTCTTCATTTCCCTCCAGGTGAAAGGAAGGCGATTCAGGCAAATGCATGATATGCTCAATGACAGCCTTTATTGCATCCTCACCCATTTGTTTCATTACTTCAGGACTTAATTCCAAATCAAATTTCTTTTTCATTACAGTATCCTAATCCAAAAATCTCCCGTAAGTATATCATTTCATTACCTCCCCCGCAATCTTTAATGGAGGGTCGGACCTTAACATTAGATTCTATTCAAACTCGGTCTGGCAGAGCGTTCTAGAGACCATTATCAAAAATTCAGCAAAATTTGATTTTCATTTCTCACGGGGTACTTTTACTTTGCATCTGAACCATACCTGTTTCTTGCAATTTTTGATCTTTAATCATTTTTTGCTGAAATTTTTACAAAGCCCTTCAAAATGATGATGGGAACTTTGTTGTGAAGGAGGCTAATGTTATGCTACGACCCCC
>MFGW01000171.1:2914-8965 GCA_001780385.1 Candidatus Fischerbacteria bacterium RBG_13_37_8
CAGGGAGAGAATGAAGCCGGTCGTTCATTGCCATTCGAATCCTTGCCATATGAACCTTCGTAATGATCATTTGCCGGAACAAGGAGAAAATAATAACTGCTGGATAATTGCGGGGTAGTGTAAGATGTGCCGGTGACGCAACATTGCAGAGGAGAATAACTATAGCTAGAAAATGGCAAATAGCCACGATATATATTCATGCAGGAGACAATGCAGGTGCCTGCTGGGTAGGTCCAATTCATGATGAGGTTGGTATCGCTTTTGCCGATGGTGAAATTATTAAGAATTCTGCCGGGATACTCCGTACTATAATAACACATGTTACATTCCCAGTTGGCTGCAGTGATTTCGATGTTGTCGACTGCAAAACCAAGGTAATTATTAGAGACGCCGTCAACAGTATCAAATCGAAATCTCAGGTAGATATTTTGTCCAGCCCATGAAGCAAGTGAGACAGGTCCTGCAGAAGTCCATGAAGGTTGCTGTATGCCAGCCCAACTCCATACCTGGGTCCAGGTTGAACCGTTGGGTGATACGTATGCGTAGGCAATATCGTAGTAAGAAAGACCTTCATTCCCATCCACAAACATAAAGTTAAATTCAGAGTTAGCTGATATTCCGGGGACAGGAGTAATTTTATCGAGGTTCCCGCTATTGGCAGCACCAGTGTTATAGGTGCAGGTAGAATCCTGACCGTAATAGGCAACAGTGGCAGATGAGGGGTAAGGTTCTTCCATGCATGATTGTGCAGATTCGGTAGTAAGATGCCATAATCCGGTTATTGTCCAATCTGCTGAGCCAGATTCCCATGTTTCGGTGAACACTGGTACTGGGGAACCTAATTGTCCGACGGTGTGTGAGAAGCTGCTTGTAGCATTGCCTTCCATATATGTTAAATTCAGGTCAAATGAGATTTCATCGCTGCAGGTGAATGAATTGCTTACCAGGTAAGTATAATGTGGAGGATTGCAGGAAGATGTAGTTCCAGGAGTGGGCAGATTTGGGAAGAATGCATTATTGTCAAGAATAAATACTTCAGGAGTAGCAGTTGAAAGAATACCGTCAATATTTGTTATTCCTCCTGTGCCATCATTTATAATGGTAATATCCGTGGTGATAGTTTCACCCGGGTCAATGACGCCGTTATTATCACCGGGACCGCCGTAGGGGCAGTAATCCGTTCTTGTATCACTCAGGTAAATAGCATGCGGGCCGGGCGCTGGTGTAGCCGAAGCGCAATTACTGAGTGGTCCGAGGCAGGCAGTATTATTTCCTACTGGCATAATGGTGTAATAATATGTTCTTCCATTCAATGCTTGTGTGTCGGTATAGGCAGTTGCGGACACGGTTGCAATTTTTACTTTGCCGAAATCACAGCCTTTTACACCTTCAGTTCTCATAATATAATATTGTGCAGCGCCTGCTACTGCAGTCCATGAGAGTTCGACGCTATTATTGCTGGGTGTAGCTGCAAGTATAGGTGATGCGGATGGCCCTGCAGAGCAACCATTATTTTGTGGTGCAGGAGTGGTGCAGGCAATATTATGCCGGTTGAAAGCAGAATATATAGCGGTCATGTGTGGTGTTCCATTGTTTATATTACCGTCATCGTCGTCCACTGCAATCCAGTTAGGGTAGGCATTGTTTGCACCACATGCACTCGTGGTACTCGGGCAGGTGCAGGTATACCAGGCGATGACATTATTATGACCCTGGTGTGCTATTTTATCTGCGAGAGTGAAAGCAGTTTGTTTATCGTAATTAAATGGAGCAGATTGCAAGTCACGTGCTGCCAAATCCCAGCCTGCTTGTGCAGGAGGGACACCTTCACAATGCGTTTCTTTTCCGCAGGGAGTACCTAGGCCTGAACCGCAAAGTGAACATGCATAGTTTTGCGGTGTATCCGGATCGGGATCAGCATGTTTCTCGTAATCAATTTCTCTAAGTCCCGTGCAGTTTATACAACATTCTGAACTATTATAACCACTGCAATTATAACCGAATGAAACTCCGGGATTAGAAGGACAGCTTGTCCATTGACCACAGCCTCTATTGTATGTCCACCAGAAACCCCTGCCAATGCAAGATTCATGAAGTCTCATTGCGGCATTAAGATCAGCAATAGATTCACCCGGTTGACTAATCATTGGTTGACCATCATTGACATCAACTCCGTGCGCCCACTCATGGTCAAACAGGGCAGCAATTTCTCCTGTATTGCGGCACCCGCCTCCGGAGCGGTAAAAATTGATTTGATTGCCAGTCCAATAACCGCCGCATGTTGCATTGATATTCACATTGCAGACGTAATAACTATCAAGCCATGCCAGGTTAAGCCAACTGCGGACTTGCCTGTTCATATGCATTACTTCCATAACACAAGAGCGACCGGCGAAAGTGGAGGAATGTCCCGGTTCAGTAGCACAATCATGCTGTCCATTCGTTCCTCCCATAATAACATCACCCGTATCTGAGCATTCGTTGACTGCCATGCAATTATCAGTTCCAAGAACGACGTATTGTCCATCGAGACTTGTACATGTAGTTCCACTGGAGTAATCATACATCCCGCCATAATTTGTGACACCTTGTGTGGTTTGCATATAAGTAGCGGGAATGTTCACATCAGCGCACCCATCGGGACAACATTCGTCATCGCTCACCGGGTAAATGGAACCGACCACTTTCTTTATTGCATACTGGTTAGTATCGAGAAATTGAAGTATTCTTCCGCTATGAACATCCACGAGCATTTCCCAGGTGTTAGCATAATCTTCCCTAGTGAATGTGAATGCCCATGCTAATGCGTATTCATACCCTTTGCCTATTGTGCCATCCCATTGAGGCGCAAGTGGAATGAATTCAAGATGCGGTCTTGTCATGAATCTATCACTTGCTAATTGACCGCCAATCAAGTTGAATCCGGTTTGGAGCGCCTGTTCCTTGTTTATTGTGGGTGCTGTATTGAGATTCACATCGCCCCATTTATCCGTACCCCACAGCACTAGATTGCCGTGATTTATTGCGAAGCTTATGGCTGCATCACGCACAGGAATATCATTGATCTTCCGTTCTATGCGCACATGCCAGAGGTAATCAGCAGGATGTGTTGCCCGTACAGCTCCAATTTCGTGCATATCAATATTGAGCAGGTCAGCATGTTTGCCGAGAAATTGAAGCACTACTGCCGCAACAACTTCAGTAGTAATCCCTTCCACTTTATATCCGAGGTTACTTGAGACCGTTTCGAGTGTGATGTTATTGCCTTCACCACTTCCCGGAATTATGGGATATGTATACATCAACGAAACAGCTCTGCCTGAGCGTGGATCAATGTATACATGCGCATTGTTATGTTCAGCAAGGAAATTTTTCCAGAACTGCGCATTCGGCAATTGTTCGATTACTTTCGCAAGGGGTTCCTGAGTTGAGCTGATGTACATTTCATTGACTTGGAATTCTTTTGCTTCCAGTGCATTTTTTTCTGTTCGTTCCTTAAAACTATACACCATGTTTATGCATAAGAATACGAAGATGCACAAAAATAGTGTGCATAAAATAGAGGAACCCGATACCTTTTTCATCTATGCCTCCTTTATCATTCTTTGCGAGCACACCGAAGGTGTGCGTGGCAATTCCTGACGCGCTTATAAGTAGCATTGTAGGAGCAGGCCCGCGTGTCTGCCCAATTCAAATTACCACGAGAGGGCGGATACATAGGTTCGCCCCTACGGTACTTCTTATATCCCGTTTGGGATTGCGTCGTTCTGCTTGGCAGAACTCGCAAAGGATAGTGTTTTGAACCACAGAGAATACAGAGATTTTTTTTATCATTCTCTGTGCACTCTGCTGCTTTTATCTTCTTATTTGCAATCACTATTGCTAATTTCCTTTTTTAATTACAGACGGTAGTATCTTGCGTTTTGCATGCTGAGACTGAAGGTGGTCGTTCATTGCCATTAGAGTCAAGACCGTAGGAACCTTCATTATAATCATTTGCCGGAACAACAACAAAATAATAACTACCGGATAATTGCGGTGTGGTGTAAGATGTACCGGTGACACAGCATTGCAGAGGGAGGTAATCATAACCGGTCCATGGGAACGAACCACGATAAATATTGGTACAGGTAACATTGCATGTACCAGCCGGTGGTTGCCAATTCATTACGAGGTTAGTGCCGCTTTTGTTGATAATGTAAGTATTAATAATTCTGCCGGGATACTCCCCACCGAGGCAATTATCTGACCACGTGTCACAATCCTGGTATTTCACATTAGTGATGTATCCGTCATCAAAGTAAATGCCTTCACCAGCAGTTAAATCGTCTGTCATGTATTTGATGCGCAATTGAAATTTTTGACTGTTGTAGGCGCCGAGATTGAATGTAGAATTGCCCCAATAAGCACCGGAACCGGACCAGCCCGGTTTATCTGAATCCTGGTTACAGTATTCGGTCCAATTATAGAAACTACCTGAAGGATAAGTTTTGCCGCTGGCAGGGCTGATAACAGTTTCAGTTGCGTTTTGCACTACCCAGACATTTGCTCTGTCGTACCAGTAACCGGCGTTTTGAATCTCGATATCATACCAATTCGGAGCAAGAAAAGCAGTTGTGGAGGTTGCTTCGAATTCAGGTGAAATCATGATATCGCAGTTCAGGTTTATTTGAGATGAGCGTAGACTTTGTGTGCTTCCTCCCGGATTGACACGTGCTGAAGTAAGTGTCCAGGTGCCATCTTCTACCGTCCAGCCATCGAGTCCCGTCTCAAATGGCCAATTGACTGTTCCTATAACCCAATCAATTTCAAAAGTGAAATCGAACGTGTCAGCGGCAGCAGGATCCTGTCCGGTTGCTTGTATTGAGATATTGAATATCCCTGTTTTCATGCAGGATGCTTTATTTGCGGATTTTCCGATATCTATATCAAAGGTTGTATTAACGGAACCTCCTATTGGAATATCCCCAACATTGATAGGCATTGCTGTTGTTATATTTATGAATGGGTCAGTTGTGGAAATGGTTACTTGCGTATTGAGTGCGGTATCAGTGCCGACACTGTCGATGGTAACCTGAATGGTAGCAGCTTCGCAATTATCCATAAACTCATCCGAATCACCACCAGTTATTGTAGTAATTATCGCTGAACCGGCTTGATATGCAGCACAACTCACGCATAAAGACGGTGTTGCTGATGCACAGTTGCTGAGCGACCCGAGACAATTAGTATTACTTCCCATAGGCATAATAGTGTAATAATAAGTTCTTCCGTTTAGTGCTTGAGTATCGGTGTAGGTTGTGGATATAATCGTAGCGATCTTTGTTTTACCGAAATCGCATCCTTTCACGCCTTCGGTTCTCATAACGTAATATTGCGCGGCGCCTGAGACTGCAGTCCATGAAAGCTCGACACTGTTGTGAGCCGGTGTAGCTGTTAGTATTGGCGCAGTGGAAGGACCACCTGAACAACCGCTATTCTGCGGCGTAGGAGTAGCACATGCGATGCCATGCCTGTTGAATGCATTATAAATCGCGGTCATGTGCGGCGTGCCATCATTTGGATTCCCATCATCATCATCCGCAGCAATCCAATTCGGATAAGCGTTAGTAGCGCCACAGGCATTCACGGTACTCGGGCAGGTGCAGGAATACCAACTCGTAACATTATTATGTCCCTGGATAATAATTTTTGTGGCAAACTCGAATGCTGTTTGTTTGTCAAAGTTGAAAGGTGCTGCTTGCAAATCACGTGCTGCTAAATCCCAGCCAGCTTCTGCGGGCGGGATACCTTCGCAGTGTGTCTCTTTTCCGCAAGGGGTACCGGAACCTGAACCGCAGATTGCGCAAGTATAGTTAACAGGTGTATCTGCATCAGGATCTGCATGTTGCATATAGTCAATTTGGCGAATACCGGTACAATTCAAGCAGCATTCAGAGGTATTATACCCGTTGCAATTATATCCGTAGGAAGTTCCAGGATTTGAAGGGCAGTTGGTCCATTGTCCACAGCCTCTGTCCAATGTCCAGAAAAAACCTCTTCCGATGCAAG
>MFGW01000171.1:8983-17420 GCA_001780385.1 Candidatus Fischerbacteria bacterium RBG_13_37_8
CTGGAATGAGATCAGCAAAAGCCTCACCGGGTTGACTAATTGAGGGTTGCGCATCATGCATATCAAGGGCATGTGCCCATTCATGGTCAAATACCGCTGCCATTTCCCCGGTATTTCGGCATCCTCCTCCGGAACGGTAGAAATTAATGGTGTTACCTGAAAAATATGCATTGCAAGTGCCACTAATATTAGCATTGCATATAATGTATGAATCAAGCCAAGGTATGTTGCTCCAACTTCGTACCATTCTATTCAGATGTGTAATCTCTACATAACATGTACGTGCAGCAGGAGTGTCACCAGGTGAATGTCCTGGCGGCACAATGCAATCATGCTGTCCATTAACTCCACCCAGAATAATATCACCGTCATCTGAACACTCATTAATGGGTCCACAACTACAGTTAACATGTACATATAATCCCGTGAGCGTCGTACATACGGTGCCGAAAGTATAATCGTACATTCCTCCATAATTGGTATATCCATGACTGGAAACGTCAACATAAGGAAAGGGAACACCTACCACTGCACACCCATCAGGGCAGCATTCATCATCGGTTACTTGATATGTTGATCCAATGACTTTTCTCGTTGCATATGACGTAATATCAAGAAATGAAATCAGTTCACCTTTATGTGCATCTATAAGCATTTCCCACGTATTATGAAAGCCTTCACGTTGAAAGGTAAATACCCATGCCAGAACGTAATCGTACCCCATTCCCACTGTCCCATCCCTTTGCGGCGCCACGGGAATAATTTCAAGATGCGGTCGCGAAACAAAAGTATCTCCCGGTAATTTTCCGCCAATATGCTTAAAACCAATCTGCAATGCATCTTCTTTGCTGACTACGGGTGTCAAGGAAACCGAAATATCACCCCATTTCTCTAAGCCCCACAAAACAAGATTGCCATGATTGACAGTCATAGCAATATTTGCATCCCGCACAGGAATTCCATTCACCTGCCTGTCTATCGAAATATGCCAGAGATAATCACTGGTATGCACTGCACGCACCTGTCCTAATTCCTCCGGAGCAATGCGGAGCAATTCCGCATGCCGCGTGAGATGCTGCAATGCAAGCGCTGTAACCTCTTTCTCTGTGATTTCATCAACGCTATATCCGAGCGCATTCGAAATATCCTGCATCGTAAGAGCATTTCCTTCACCATTTCCTAAAATAAAAGGATCAGGATACATTAAAGAAACCGGTCTGCCGGAACGTGGATCAAAATACACAAATGCATTCTCATGCTTGCTTAGAAATAAATGCCATACATTTTTATTGGGAAGTTGATTAATTATTTCAGCGAATGGAACCTGTGTTGAACTAATAGATAATGCATTGATGGAGAATTCTTTTTGCTGAATGGCATTCTTACTTTCTGTTTCTTTAAATGCCCATGCACTGCCGATACTTATTATCACAATCAGCAATGCTATGCCTAAGACTACTTTAAAACACATGCCCGAATGATTCATGGACCACCTCCATGCTATTATTCTAAACCATGATGTTGATATTCTGCAGCATCATGTTTTTATTCCTGATCCTGCAATAAAATTTCCGAACTGCCCTAATAAATTACATTATGCATAAATGCATTTTTTCCCATTTATCTACTTTCTCTATTATAATATTACTTCCAAGACACATTGTCAAGCGAAGCAGGGAATGGGGAGCAGTCCATAAGTCGTGAAATTCTTGCATTTTTGGCAAGAAAGAATTCAACCACGAAGGGCACGAAGGACACGAAGAAAAAGAGAAGAGCCAAAAATATTTGAAATTTTCAAATATTTTTGGCATTTCCTCTTCGTGCTCTTCGTGGTTTATTCTTTTTGGGTTCCGACTTGCTTGTGATGCTCTGTGGTCTCATTAAGCAACTCTATGTGCAATTATTATTGTGCTAAGGAAAATAACATTTCATAGCAGAGAATAGCATTCTTTACCAAGTAAGGATTAGACTGAAATGTTCTTTTTATACAATTCTCTGTGGTTTTTTTCTTTAAAAGATAGCCTGATGAGATATATCTTATTCCCCAGTTCCTATTCCCAGCATGGGGATGCTCGGCCTTGCAGTGATGCGATAGACAGGATACAATGACGGACGGTTCGTCCATTGCTCGATGATCACGCGATCAAAAAATCCCCAGGATAATAAACTGTCACTATGTTCAGGCTCTAATAAAACGGCGATGAGCCGTGCTAATGGCTGATTCATGCTGACGTAATACGAATCGGCAGGAATTTCTACTTCTGCCGTTTCATAAGCTCCCTCAACTTTTGTGAATATATGACCCTGGAAAAGTGTTTCGCTATTCTCAATTTTTGTGATCTTGAAATTCTCCAAAGTCGCAGTAAATGGTTCAAGTATTTTTTCCACACTTATTCCATGATTGAGTAAATTCTCTAAGACTTTATCCTGGTAGGGAAGTATGATATAACCTGCAGGCAGTTTGGTAGTACGCACGGGTGAAGTGCTTGCGAAATAAGGAATAGCGTAATCCTTTAATGTATCTGTCTTTTTAGCGATATATTCACCTATCCAGGGTGGATATTTGGAACGATCTTCCGGTTTAATCTTCTCATTCTCGAACACGTAGCTTTTCACCGTTACGTTAAATGTTTTTTCAGGTTTATATTCAAGGGTGAATAATTGCTCATGGTATATGCTGGCAGTCGCGATATCGCTTTTCCTGACCAATTCACGCATGCGTTTAATATTTTGATTTGTAAATTCAAGTATTGAGCGTATGAAAGAATATGAGGCGAGAACGCGCGTTTTATAATCTGCATAGGAATAATTTTCATCAAGAATTGCAAACCGGTTACGCACGCTGATGTAATTTGTACCGAAACGTGCTTCGTATGAATCATTTTCCCATCCTTTTTCAGGAGCCAGGCGGTCAACAAAATTACCATAGGGGACACTGTCATAACCGTATTTAGTTTTCAACGTAGCCGAAACTGTCGGGAAAAATTCTTTCCACATATAATCTGCAAGATTTTGATCACCGTTCGGATTCAAGCCGGGTGTATAGGTTACCGGTTCGCGATGGTAGGAACCATTCGTGGTATGCATATCGACTAGCAGCACGGGATCCCATGCATCATATGCACGTATTAATCCTTTCACTTCCGGCGTCTCCAGCTTGACATAATCACGGTTCAAATCAAGTTTTTGCCCATTGTGCCGCACACCAGCTAGCTCGGGTCCATTATCACGACGGTTATGTCCCAGTTTATCATTCCCGTCAGCATTAAAAATAGGAATGAACAATAATACCTGGTTATCCAGTACACCTTCTATCTTTCCGGAGGCAATATCACGTATAAGCATCTGGCAGGCTTCTTTCCCTTCTACTTCACCCGCATGTATGTTTGCCATAATCAACACCACCGGTTTATCATGTATTCTTAAATCAACAGGTCGACTGATATTTTCTTTACTGAGTACGACCATTGGAATCATTCTGCCTTCCGTGGTAGTTGCCAATGGCACTACCTTGACCAGCGGAGATTTTTTCTGCACCTGGTAAATAAAATTCATCACATCACTGTACAGAGATGTACGCGCGTAATCAGATTGTTCCGCCACCGTCTGCAACTGCGCAAATGCAGTAATTGCAAAACAAGTGATCAATAATAAAGTCGCCAAATATTTTTTCATATTTTGCCTCAATTAATTCATATTGTTAAGAATCATTGTAGTATAGAATTATTCAATACTATTTTCAATACATCGAAAAAAGGTTTAGGTTAAGGTCAAGGTTAAGAAAAGGTTGAGATTGAAGTTAAAAAGAGGTTGGGATGAGGATTAGGAAAAGACCTTGTTTATCTTGATCCCGACATTAACCTCTCTTCAGTCTCAACTCCTCCTTAACCTTAACCTCTTCTCAACCTCAACCTTACTCTCTTATTCCCATAGGTGCGAGTATTTATGTGCACTACCTGTATTGAACAGGACCACGGTTTCATTATCCTTAATCCAACCTTCTTTGCGCAAGTATGAGAAAGCTGCAAGTGTGGCACCGCCTTCCGGACAGGCAAAGATGCCCTGCGAGCGACCAATGTGATTCGTGGCTTCCATTATTATTTCATCAGAAATTGCTACCGCAGTTCCATTACTTTCGCGTAATACACGCAATATCAGAAAATCACCCACAGCCGCCGGTACGCGCAATCCATCCGCAATGGTTCGTGCATTCTGCCACGTCTCTGCAAATTCCTTCCTGTCATGAAATGCCTTCACCATGGGCGCACATCCATCCGATTGCACTGTTACCATGCGTGGCCGTTTGACACCAATCCAGCCTAATTGTTCCATTTCATCAAATGCTTTCCACATCCCGATTAATCCGGTACCGCCCCCCGTCGGATATATAATCACATCCGGCAGTTGCCAGTTCATCTGCTCAGCCAATTCATACCCCATCGTCTTTTTGCCTTCGATGCGGTACGGCTCTTTCAACGTTGACATATCAAATCTGCCGAATTTCTTCAATTCTTCAGCCGCTGCTTTTCCGCAATCGGTAATCAATCCGTTAATCAGCGTAACCTTTGCTCCCAGTCCCTTGCATTCACTGATGAACGGCTTCGGTACATCTGCCGGCATGAAAACCGCCGCCTCGATCCCTGCCAGCGCTGCATAAGCACTCATCGCACCTGCTGCATTTCCCGCTGACGGGATAGATACTGAGGTAATGCCCAGCTCGAATGCACGCGACACAGCCACCGACAAGCCGCGTGCCTTGAATGACCCGGTCGGATTAAGCCCTTCGTCTTTAATAAAAAGATGCTCAAAATGAAGTTCTTTGCCAAGACGTTGTGCATGGTGGAGCGGTGTGAATCCTTCACCGAGCGTGAGTATATATGCAGGATCCCGCACCGGTAATAATTCCCTGTAACGCCACATATCTGGTGCTCGTGTGCTCAGTAATTTACGCTTGAATACTTTTTTGGCAGCTTCAAGGTCATAACGTGCCAGCAATGGTTTGCCACATTCCGGACATAAATTCCATATTTTATCTGCCTCAAGAATTTTGCCGCACAAACCACATTCAAGATGCGTCAGAAAATTCATGTAATCACTCCGTGTTTCAGAATCGAGCACCCATCATACACCGCATCCCATCTATTTGTCAAAGGGGGAGGACAGGTGTTCACAAGTTCACAATCGAAAAAAGGATTCAAGGATTTGGAGGGGCAAGGATTCAAGTGATATGGAATGATTCAAGTGGAATGATAAAGGATGTGTGCGCTTGCTTAATATGGAAATAAAAAAAGCTTTTATGAAATTACTGGCACAAGCACATAGAAATTAATAGCCGGGAATAAATATTGATATTTTTCAATGCTCCTTTTATACTATTATCAGAATGAATATATTTTATAAGGAATTTATATGAATAGAAAATGTTTCATTATATTAATATTCATATTAATCCCACTGATATTAATCTCGCAGCAGCAAGATACAATAACAGACGAGGAATATAATGTATATTCTGATTTGCTGCCAAAATTAACACATTGGCCTGGACATTCGAATGAAAATGAGGTGCCTCCCTCCTATATAGTTATTGAGAAAACATCTGCATGGGACAAAGGAGATCTTGGAACGGCAGCGTTTCCACTTGATATTACGGATATGAAAAGGTTTGAAGAAAAAATAGGAATAGAAATAACACAGGATATCATTGATGATTTCAATCAAAAAATAAAGAATTCTTATATAATGGAACAACGATTCCGCACCCTAATACCTGTAATTCTGATTTCCGAGGAAAATCTGAAAAAGCTTTTTGCAACTTCTGTATGCAATTTTTATAATATATACCCGAATTCATAAGGATTAATTGAGCTTTCGCGTGTAGGATTTAATAAGGATGAGACGCTTGCATTGGTTTATTATGGGCATCAATGGGAGTGTCTTGCAGGAAAAGGTTTCTTGGTTCTTATGCAGAAAAAAGGTGATGAATGGATGATTCTTTATGCTGATGAGATATGGGTATCGTAATAATAAGGATTATTTATCAGGAATTGCAATGCACACCTTCGGTGTGCACACGACAAAACTTATAATAAAGGAGCATGATAAATGGCAGAACAACAATGCGATAAATGCAGTTTTAGAGCTAAATATGATGCTAAGCCAAGATCAATTCTTGGAAGATTGTGGCGCTGGCATATAAACTGGTGCCCGGGCTGGAAAAAATATATGACATCTCTTCCCGAAGAAGAGAAAATGAAAGTGGCTGATAAATACAATCTCGCAAAATACAAGAAATAAACTAGAAAAAGGGCAGACACATTGGTCCGCCCCAACGTTATTCACTATTTACTGACCACTATCCATTGTTCTCATTCTTCGCCCATGAGAACGAAGCCGTCTTTCATATGTGCTGTGACCATTTCCTGTGAACGTTTTATTATCTTATAAGCGTGGTCATATAATTCTTCTTTCGTTTTTACTATTCTTGCAACACCCTGTTCAATGCCTTTCATTGCAACGGCAACTGCTTCACGTGGAAATATATCCCATTCACTCATCGAAGGAATTATGTATTGTTCGCTAAGTCCTTTATCTTCTGCACATTTTGCCAATTCTTCTGCAGCAGCAATACACATTTCATCGGTAATGGTTTTCGCTGCGATATCGAGAGCGCCTCTGAAGATTCCGGGAAAACCGAGTGAATTATTAACCTGGTTAGGAAAATCAGAACGTCCAGTCGCTACAATACGTGCTCCAGCTTCTTCAGCTTCCCATGGCCAAATTTCGGGAACGGGATTAGCGCATACAAACACGATGGCATCTTTTTCCATTGTGGCAATCCATTCTTTTTTGATTACTCCCGGTCCAGGGGTTGAAAGTGCAACGCAAACATGCGTTCCTTTTATTGCTTCCGGAATCCCTCCGGTTCTGCCTTCCCTGTTAGAATTGAGGCACATCTTCCACTTGGTCTCATTACCTGGTGTATCAAGGTCTTTCCTCCCTTTATGGAGAATTCCCTGTGTATCGACCATGATTATGTTTTCTGCGGGAAAACCAGCCGTAATCATCATTCGCGAGATTGCAATATTTGATGCGCCAGCACCGATCATCGAAATTAATACATCTTTCCTGCTCTTGCCTACTACCTTAAGTGCATTTATTAGCCCTGCCAGTGTGATAGCAGCAGTGCCTTGCTGATCATCATGCCAAACGGGAATATTCATTTCTGCACGAAGTCTGTCCAGTATCGTGAAACATTTTGGCTTTGCTATGTCTTCTAAATTAATTCCGCCAAAGGTGGGCTCAATTTGCTTGCAGAACTTGATGATTTCCTCGGTATCTTTGGTACCTACGCAAACAGGAAAAGCATCAACTCCTCCGAGATATTTAAAAATAATTGCCTTTCCTTCCATTACAGGAAGTGCTGCATGGGGACCTATGTCACCCAATCCTAAAACTCTCGATCCATCTGAAATAATGGCTACAAAATTACCTTTATTGGTATGCTCGAATACTTTTTCAGGATTCTTTTTAATATCAAGACAGGGCGCAGCTACACCCGGTGTGTACCAAATAGCAAAATCATCATAATCCTTGATCCTGCATTTTGGGCTCACTTCCAGCTTTCCCCGGTAAAAGGGATGAAGTCTCATTGCATCTGCATTCGGCTTCGTTGCTTTGGCGAGTAACTCCTCTACGTTCATTTTTTTCTTCATAAAAGCCTCCTTGCACTATGGCAAATTTTCTTGCTATTCATGACTAAAGATTCTCATTTAAATCCTATTTAAACCGTATTCTATCACAAGCGAACTTATACTTCAAACTATAAAAATGTAGCATTTTATGAAAGGTTATCCTGAAAATATTATCTCGCTATTTTTAGGGGTGAGGGATGATTACCGATTTTTCTTATCAGGGGGCAAACTTTTTACAATGTTCGCTCCCTGAATTATTTTCTAAGTATCGACTAAATTAATTACATACGGTTAAGCTTTGGGTTTTGCAAGGAGTTCCTGCGACTGGTCTTTCTACTCCGGAGGAATCCTTACCGTAGGAGCCTTCACTGGCACTGTTATTTGAAACTACAAGGAAGTAATAACTGCCAGTACCTTGTGCTGTTGAGTAGTTAGTGACTGTAACTGAACAGGAAAGAGAAGTATAGCTGTATCCTGTCCACGGTAAATTGCCACGGTAAATTCCATAGGAAGTAACCTGACAGGTGCCACCGGGTGCTTGCCATGATAATGCCAGATTTGTCCCGGATTTGGCAATCGTGAGATTATTCTTTACTTCACCGGGATTACCACCGGCAGTCGGCGTAACTTGCACACAACTTGAATTCACTGAAGGACAGCTATTGCTGTTGAGCGCCCTGATGACATAAGCATACGTTGTGCCATTGGTAACACTTGTGTCATTATATGTAGTAGTCGGTGCA
>MFGW01000171.1:17432-27400 GCA_001780385.1 Candidatus Fischerbacteria bacterium RBG_13_37_8
TTCAGAACATAGCGCGCTCCCGGACAACCCGTGCTATCTGCACGATAGATTTTATACGTTGCAGCACCGGAAACGGTATTCCAGTTTAGTGCTACTGAATTGTTCCCAGGCGTTGCAGTTACTCCTGAAGGTGCGGATGGTACCGTACTGCAATACTGGCATGCATTCAGGACTCTTAATAAACCATACCCCCAGGTATTGTTAGGTCCAGTTACATAATTGCCACCGCAACTTTCGATAATAGAAGTGAGGCGATTGGCTGTAGCAAACATTATAGTACGGGTCGCTGCAATATCATTCTTCAATCCCGGCACACAGGACCACAATAACGCTACTCCTCCTGCCATGCAGGGGGTTGCCATGCTGGTTCCACTCATAGTTGTATATGAGGTATCATTGGAATAATATGAAGACCGAATATTAGAACCGGGTGTCACCATTTCTGGTTTCATTAAATTAGTATTGTCAGCATATCCACGACTGCTGAAACTGGACATGGCATCAGATGAAGTGGTTGAGCCCACGGTAAAAGTATTTTGATAAATAGAGGGAGGATCATTAATAGAATTGCAGGATGAGCCATCATTTCCTGCTGCGTCAATAAACATTATTCCTGCGGCAGTATGCGCATCTACTGAGGATTGAAGCTGACTCCACGAACATCCTTCTGATGGCGGGCAAGTCCAGGAATTGGTAGTAAGATCTGGCGCTTTTAAAGGATCTCCCTGGCTCGGATTGCCTCCAACCGGGTAAGGAGCAAGGAAAAAATCAAAACATTCCGTATACGTAGCAGGCGTCCCGTTGCCCTGGTTCATGTTGCGGCATCCTATCCATTTCGCACAGGGCGCCACACCAACCTGGTTTGTAGGAGCAGTAGTACAGTCTGTCGTATAATTACTGCCAAGCACCGTTCCACAGGTATGCGTCCCATGACCATCATCATCACATGGCTGAGTGGAATTTGCTCCACATATACCCCCCCCTGAATGAATCGAATCATGCCAATTATAATTATGATCCGCCGTCGTTCCATTCCATCCACGATATTGATTCTTCAGCGCCGTATGAGTCCAACGATAACCAGTGTCCTGTGCTCCTACAACAACACCTTGACCGCGATATCCTAAAGCCCATACTGATGGAGCTTGTACTTTCGTGACATTCCATTCTACCGCTGTAGGTATATTTACCGAATTGAAATCCGGCACAGGAAGATAATTATGAATGACAGGATTACCATAAATATGCTCAATATCATCACGCTTTGCAATTTCAAGCACTAACTTCCTGTCCGCCTTTATCAATATCGCATTGGTAGTATAAAACCACTGATACTCTATGTGACGTGCTTCAAGCCATCGGCGTAGATCAGCCTGACTCCTGTTCGCAGCATTCAAAAGCGTCTCATAAACAAAACGAACACGTGCTTCTTTATCAAGGATCTCGTATGCCGGTGATAAATCCGGTCTTTCTTTCATGTGAATCATTACCTCTGCCTGTTGATTATTAATGGTGTTTTGAACAACCCAAGGATGAATTTTCTGCAGCAGATCACTTTGTGCAACAGCAGGTGCACTGAATCCGGAAACAGCGAAAACAACAAGAACAATCGTAACAGCCAATACTATATTCCTCATATAGGTTACCTCCATAATTTTATTCTCGAAAAATGCATATATATTTTTTAAAAAGACAGTATCCCCTTCACCTGATTTTCGCACTACAACCAATTCCGCAGGAAAATCAATTTTTAACATGCATGCATTATACCCAATAAAAATGCCAATTGCAATTGGGGTCGTACCATAACATTAGACTATCGCAAAACATAATCCCAGAGGGCATTTCAAAGGCCTGTCGTAAAATTTCATCGAAATTTGCAAAACAGTGATAAAAGCAGTAAGTTTTTCCCGGGTGGTCTATTAACGAGATTGCTGATATGATGCCTTGCATTCGTAAACCGATAGTAGAGACCTCTTTCAGAAAAAAAACATCTGGAATGCTGATTGCTCATACGTTTATTGCTGAGATTTGGCCACCCACTCTTGAAATGCTGTCAGATACATCATTTGCGGAGTGTCCAATGTCGGGCTTTGACCCCCTCTACAATTTCTTTGTAGCGGAAACAGTCGATAACATGATCGTTGACCATGCCGGTCGCCTGCATGTGTGCGTAGCAAATTGTTGATCCAACGAATTTGAATCCACGTTTTTTCAAGTCTTTGCTCATTGAATCTGATTCAGCAGTATGCGCAGGAATTTCTTTGATAGATTCCCAGGAGTTAATGATTGGCTTGCCCCTGGTGAATTGCCAGATATATGCATCAAAACTGCCAAACTCTTTCTGAAACTTGAGAAAAGCTTTTGCATTCTGAATAACTGCGAGGATTTTTAATTTATTTCTGATGATTCCCTCATTATTCAGCAATCTTTTAATTTCTTTCTCACCATAGCGAGATATTTTCAGAGGCTCAAAATTATCAAAAGCATCACGGAAATTAGTGCGTTTGCGAAGAATGGTGAGCCAACTTAAGCCAGCCTGCATGCCTTCCAGCATAAGGAATTCAAATATTATATTATCAACATGCACAGGAACGCCCCATTCCCTGTCATGATATTCAATATACAAAGGATCGATCCCGACCCAATTGCAACGTTTCTTTTCTTTTTGCTTCAACTGCATAGGAACATTATAATTTATATAATGATTGGGGTCAAAGCCCGACATTAGACGCTGTTGTAATGCAGTCCCATGGTGAGTTCCAAGCCCGTATTGCAAAATTTCAGCAAAAAACGCTGAAACGGATTTGTGCTGCTATAAACAGCGTACGATTGAAGTAAGCTATGCCTGAAAACCAAAGGCAAAAGGATCATGTTGCTTTCCTTTATCTGTGAGTCTATTTCTTATGTTTTCCCATTTCAGCTATTCGTAGAGTTTTCTGTCTGCGAAATAACACCCAGGCGTTTTTTGCTGAAATTTCGCAACGACCCTCCATGATGCAGTCCCTGACTATGTTATACGAATGTCTAATGACGAGCTTTGACTCCCTCTATTAAGAAGGAATACATTGCGGTGAGTTCTTCGATGGTTTCGCTGAGGGGTGTACCGATGCCATGACCGGTTCCGGAACTGGTGCGAAGCAAAATAGGATTCTTGGAGGATGTTGCTGCCTGCAGACGTGCGGTCATTTTCCTGGAATGCATTGGATCGACGCGTGGATCGTTGGCGCCTGTCATAAAGAGAATTTCCGGATAAGCGGTACCATCCTTCACATGATGATAGGGTGAATAATCATACATGGCTTTAAACTGTTCAGGATCTTTTACTGTTCCATATTCCGGGATATTAAATTGACCGTTAGGTGATTGCTCCATGTGAACCATGTCATACAATCCCACGAATGACACTGTTGCTTTAAACAGATCCGGATGTTGTGTGATCATTGCGCCCATAAGCAATCCGCCATTGGAGCCGCCCGTGATCGTCAATAAATCAGGTTTGGTATAACCGGAATCTATGAGAAATTTCATGACAGCAGCAAAATCATCGAAACAATTCTGTTTTTTGGTCAGCATACCTGCTTTATGCCATTCCTCACCATATTCACCGCCACCGCGGATAATGGCGACTGCATACACACCGCCCTTTTCGATCCAGATTCGCATAACAGGATTGAACCTGGGAGTAACGCTTACATCAAATCCGCCATAACCTGACAGCAGAACCGGACTAGAACTGTCAAGTTTTGTATCTTTTTTCCGGATAATATTGACAGGGATTTTGGTGCCATCTTTAGAGGTTGCATATTCGCGTACTACCTCAGTATCTGAAAAATCAACCGGTGATTTGATAATAAAGCGGGTTTTTTTTGTTTTTCCGTTAGCTGGATTGAACAGATTCCATTCTTTGGGAGTTATATATGAAGAAAAGCTGTAGAGAATTTCATCGCCATCGAGTGCAGTAACTTCATGAATGTTGGAGAAAGCGGGAATTGCCGGGTTGGCTTCCTGATTACCGTCATGATCAAAAACCTGTATTTCGGATGGACCACCGAGCTGGTACGGTATATAAAGGTATGACTTAGTTGCGATAAAACGTGATGTTATCCCGAACGAATCAATAATAGTATCTTTGCCTTCGGGGATGATAATTTGTGCTTTATCAAGACCGGGATGTGCCAGGTCAATACGAAGAATTTTTTTACGGGGTGCATTCTTTTTTGAGATCAGATATAATGATTTGGGACTTCCAAAAATAGCTTCAGCGACTCCATCTTCATAGTTATATAATTGCTTTACCGTTTTATCAGGGTCAACGAGATAAAAAGCAAATTTACCGCTGTCACCATATTGAACAGTAAGAAGCGCATTTCCACTTACGGGCTCAACATCAATCTGTATCTCTGCAATGCGCGGGAAATCTTTCCCAGCAACATAACTATCCTCTTCAGGTATTGATCCGAGTTTATGAAACCATACCTGTTGATAAAATGAAAGGTTTTCATCGGAACGTTCACCTTCTCTCGGATAGCGTGTGTAATAAAAACCGGAATTATCCGGGATCCAAGCCAAAGAACCACCGGCAGTGCCTCCATTGACTCGCTCAATTATGACATCAATCTGTTTTCCAATCCCAGCTTCAAAAATATGCACATCTCCGCTTTCAGAGCCTTCGCTAGATATAGAAACAGCAACTAATTTTCCATCATGGGAAGCTACATACCAATCAATGGCAAGAGCACTCTTTGGATCACTCTTATTTGGATCAAAGATTATTTTTTCTCCTTTTGGTTCTGTTTTAGAAGTCATGCAAACCAGCATGGGCTGATCCATCCCGGGAATATCTTTCATGGCAAATAATCTACCTTTTCTCCATTGCAGGTCATAATAATTAATGGAGGCGGAATTATAAATATCAGTAATTTTTTTTCGTAATTCAGCAACTCCAGGTAATCCTGTAAGGAAATCGCGCGCATACTTGTTCTGTGCATCACTCCATTCCTGTACCTTTGGATCAGCCCAATTTTCCAGCCATCGGTAAGGATCGTTAATCGTAACACCATGAAATTCTTCCGCCACATTATGTTTTTCTGCTTTCGGAGGCATCTTCGATTCCTTTGAATACACTGCGAGAATTAAGAAAAGAGGCACTATTCCCAATAATATAAATATATTTTTATTCATGAATTCTCCTTTTATTTATTTTTGTTCTTTTTTCTTTTAATATTAGAAACATAAGCATCTGCTGGATATACTCCATGCTTTTGCCCTTCCTATAAAAACTATTCCATTTTGACAATGTCTTTGCAGTTGCAACCAAAAATTCCCAGGAAAATCAATTTTCAGCATAGAAAGATTATAGGTAAGAAATCAGACAATTTCAACTAAAAATAGGGAATTGCACTAGCGGAAGGAAAAGATTTTCTTAGAAGACTTCATCATCATTTTTAAGGATTATATAAAATTCGTGTAAATTTTGTGTGACAGAGCTTGAAATGTCCTTCCATACCGCATTGCAAAGGGTGCAAATGTTATGGTCCGACCCCGCTTATCTTGTTGAATATTTTTATTTATTGCAGATCCATAGCCCTGACAGTATTAAATTCATAAAATTGACCACTTACTTCCACTTTATAATACTGAGCATAAGCATAGCCATCAGTCTTTTCAGTCGGATATGGCACAACTACACCTTCACGGAGATAACCATTCTGACGATAATTAAAATTCATGCCGGTTTTTTTAACTATCAATCCTTCAAGTTTATAATAATCATCACCGTTACCCGGAACTGGTAAAACAGCGCCTTTAACCATTTTATAAATTTTAAGAGCTCCGGCAGGTACCTCGTGGGTTCCTATGACAATCGATGGAGATTCATACACCAATCGGAAATGCTTTAATGCTTTAAACTTTGGACCATTTTTGTTCTGCGTCATATTAGCGCTTCCGTAAAATTCATTCAATCGCATTGCCATGCTATTAAGCATGGTGTTTTTAGCGCTTCTTAAAACTTTTCTTGCTCCATTCTCTATTATATATTGATATTCAAAATATTCATTTGAATTCTCGCCCAGCAAATCCGGATATTGAAATATTCCAAATAATTTCGGAACAACCACATAAGTGCTTTTATATTTTTTCATAATATTAACAGCTTTATCTTCATCAGAAGTCAGAAAAAAAGCAGCCATATCGGAAAGCCCATTCCAGGAAGAAGGGCTTGTATAAATATAACCAAAGTTGTCTGCAACTGTTGGCATTTCCGCGTAATGATGAAGATAATGTCCCTGATCCCATGGTGCCATTACGGACACTGGCAATGCCTTGCTGGTATCTTTGACTGGATAGGTATTAATTTGCATGTCTGTTAAGCTGGCATCCGATTTCAGCCACAGGTATCCCTGATAGGAAGCATACAATTCATATGATTCATAGGTTGCAAAAAGCGATTCAAGAGGAATTAATAAAATTATCAGGATTGCTCCGAATAGAATTGCCCATGAGATCGAAAATTGCCTTGTGACACGATTATATAAATAATGTATAAACAACGCAATGATAATACCAAACGGCACGCAAAATGGCATAGCATATTTCATCTGAAAAAGACTCAATGATAAAAAAAATATGCTGGATACAATTAAAATACTATACAACTCCAACGATATTTTTATTTTTCGGATTGCCACAATCAGAAAAGCAACCGGAAAAAACCATGCTAAATAACCAAAACCATCCGTTACTTTAGCAGTAGTAAATCGATCTATAGTGCCTTCTCTTTGATACAATAAAGATTCACTTTCCTTAATAATTGAAAGCCATTTGTTCTGAGCAGCAGCATATTCAGCTCCTGATTTAAAAGGAACAAACATAAAATAAAGTATCACGGCAAGGAATAAGATACATAAAATTAAGTTTATTATTGATTTTGCACTGTACCTTGTCCTCAAGCCGGTAATTATGTTTAGCAGGTAAAAAAACAAGCCTGTCGCAAGCAGAAAAAATACTGCCAGGAATGACACATACTCAAATCTGAATAATTCTCTGCTGAATAAATAATGAATCCATGCCAATGGCATGACCATGACAGCAGAAACACTATATATCATTGCTAATCTCTTAAAAAGCCACGTTTTTCTGTTTAAAATTATCATGAAAAGATCAGAAGCCGCAATCACCGCCAGGTATAAATAAGAGCCCGGCCATGTCCAGAAAAAAAGAGCATTACAGATAGCCGAAGGCAAGATATCACGAGCCACGGTACCCGGTTTATCCTTGTTTGCCAGGATATGTTTGCAATATAGTGCTGCGGCAAATATCAGTAGTACCAGGCTATCATGATCGAGTATGCCGAAATTTGCGCTTCTGACTTCCGGTCCCGTAATGCCAACCAGCAATGCTGATAATATAGCTACTGCTGAACTTTTGCATACCTTATAAACCAATAATCCTATAAAAAAGAATTGCCCAAATGCAAAAACCAGGTTAAGAATATCTGCCGAAATTAGAGCCAGTCTTTCTGATGGATGTCCAAAAGATATGATAAATGAAGGCAGTGCCAATAACCAATCATATAAGGGTGACCATACAGGTACAGCTCCCTCCGGATAGGCCAGCAACGGATCAAAAAAAGTAAATTTCATGTTATGCTGAGCAATATAGAGAATTCGACGAACGTGGTAACAAGTATCGGGATCCCAAAAAAAAAGCGTTTTAGGTTCGAAGGTAGCAAGTTGTGTATACAAGACTTGCATAATTCGCTGATATACTAAAATGCCACTGCTCAATACCAGCAATACTATTGCATGAATTGACCAGGAATTCGATTTTACGGCTATTTCACTCTTCTTATGCTTTTTTTTTCCCATATGTTATGTCCTGGTTAAAGCAATCATGCTCAGCAAGCACTACAATGCTGAACGAATATGATTCTTTTGTTCCTTCATGATAATAAAATGGATAGTCGAAGTCAACAAAGTAACTGAGCTAATAAATAGTTTAGTTAAAAAGCTAATAAATATATTTTCGCATTGAATGCGAGCAAGAAAACAAATATAATGAATTGCTTGACTATTTAATATGATTAAGAAAGCAAAAATGAAATAGGAAAATTGTTTTTCACTGTATAGAATTATAGGGGGAGAATAGGTGAAATTCAACTAAAAGTAAGGAAATAAAATAGTGCAATCATGGTAATTATAGATAATGGAATTAGAATTTTTTCTACGTAATTGATTTTATTAAGGGAGAATGAGGGATGAATAACAATGAGGGAATAGGGGGAGGGAATGGTTATTTCTTTGATGATTCGCCGCAGGCATTGCGAGCTGCAACCAGGTAGAAGCGACTTCCAGTTGGAGCAGGAATGAGGATTCCCGTGGAGCCATTGGTGGCGGAGCCGGTTTGTGTAGGGAAGCTGCCGGAGGGGGAAGCGTCTTCGTAGATTACGTAATCGGTTGCTTCGCTCACATTGGTCCATGTGAGTAGAAGACTGCTGTCCGACTTCTGAAGATGCAGATTGGTTGCCTGCGAAGGCAGTGTGCAATTGAGCGTGGTGACGGCCAGTCGAACGGAATAGGATGGCATGGTGAGCGAGAAACCAGAAGGAGAAGCAGTTGCGGTACCTTTGTAGGTCAGTTGACTCTCCGCGTCAAAGCCCCAGAGATGAATACTGCCTGTAATACCGCCGGTGACTTGTACATCGGCTTCCTGATCGGTAAGGCTCTTGTTGAACAGCAGCACATACAGTTTCGCATCAGTGCCATGAAAGCTGTAGATCGCAACATCGTTGATATTGGAACTGACAGCCTGCACGCTGTCTCCCTCTATCCTGCCGCCGGTTCCATCGTAGTTCAGATGTATTTTGAATGCGTCTTCGACCCTTGATCCGACTTCCGGAACAGTCCATCGAGTTGCCAGATCGATGCCCTCGCGCGCGAAGATTGCCAGCACCTCTGCCTGGGCGAGAGCGCTGGGCAAGCCGTTGTCGTTTCCCCAGTTGTACTCGGTGATCGCGAGTTTGGTATCGGGAGCTTTTTGCGCAATGATATTTTTCATCCTGGGAATAAGCTGCACCGGTTGACCGACCCAGGACTCATCAGAGTAAGTGGGATCAAACAGGCTTTTGACTGAGCGGAGCCTGACTGCGGCTGTTCCGGGCGACTCATCATCGGAAAGGGCGACGTTGTTTGCCTGGGGATAGTAGTGAATGTCAAGGTAATCAACAAGGCGGACGCCGTATGCTGTCTCATAATCTTTTACCTGCTGCAGGTACCATTCCAGGAAGGGTCCGTAGGTATTATAGTCAAGTCCAGGTACACAGCCATCAGCGGCAGAATAAAAATAAGCGCACCAGCCCCAGACAACCGGACCGAAGACAAGGGCTGCGGGATCCTGCGTCTTGATTGCGAAGGCATAGTCCAGCGTACGCTGCCAGATTTCTGCATAGTTGACCTCGACAGGGTGAACATCGCGGTGAGTCGAGTTCCAGAGCATAGGCTCATTATCCAGCGCAAAGAAGCGAACTCCACCCGATCCTGCAGTACCGACGCGACTGGCGATGTGAGCCATCCAGTCCGTCACGAAGCTCGGCGTGATCGTAATGGATGTGTCAAAAGGATTATTGCCTGTGACCGGAGTTCCATCAGTGTGGAATCCGTTGCCGGCATCAGGCCGGCACCAGGGGGGCCAGCCGGTATAGGTGCATTCGGTCCACTCCTGTTCACCATACAGCGCAACCGAAAAGCCCCAGCGGGTGATGCGATCAAACGGAGTCCAGCCGATGATCGGCATGGTTATAACCGGCTCGCTGCCCGCTTCCAGGGAATCGTCGATGAAGCGATCAGCTGTTGAGTTATCCGGAAGTTGATCTTCGTCCGTTTCATTTGCGATGTTGAGGTAGAACCAGTCGCTGGCCCGGTTGGAAACATCGACCTGCCAGCTATAGCGAGTTGTGGAATTGCCTC
>MFGW01000171.1:27508-33809 GCA_001780385.1 Candidatus Fischerbacteria bacterium RBG_13_37_8
GTTCAGATTGACGTCAGCCAGAGTGCTGGTAGAGGTGAGGAAGACCGCGCGTAGGTCCTGCCCGCCGGTTGGACCGCCGTGAATCCAGAATTCCAGAGCATCGTAGTCGTTACCGCTGACGCCGCCGTCTCTGTGCAGGTAGACCGCCTGCCATGAGTCAGGTTCAAAGGAGATCGAGTAGATCCCTGAATGAATGTAAGCTGTGGCGGTCAGGCTGTGCGTAGCCCAGCTCCAATCCTGAAAGCTGTTGAGCAACTGGTCGTCATAGGCGATGAGCGGTGCGGCAAGCAACGCAGATGAAGACAGCAGAATGGAGCAGAACAGACAGAAACAAACAAAGCGCCACAGGCGCAGAAGTTCAATTCTTTGTGATCTTGGTGCCTTAGCGGCAAACCTTGTGTGTTTCATGTCTTGCCTATCAAACCTCATAGAAAAATTCTTTTTATTCATAGCATATAAATTATATATCAGAAAATAAGGAAATTCAATTGGTTGTGATGAATCTCTTAAAAAGGGAACATACTAATTCCGCTGTTATATTTCCTGGAATTTATTTCAAGCCGGTTGAATTTATTCAACATTATAGTAAAATCAATTTTCAGCATATAGAATTATAGAGAAAGAATTAAGGGAATTCAACCAAAAGTAAGGAAAAGATAATGCATTCTTGATAATAGGGGGAGAAAAGAAGTTTTTTCTTCTCCCATTATCAAGAATGTTGGGTTCATAGAGGAGTAAATGAGCAAAATGATGGGAAAGAGGCAGCATGCCCCTGAACAGGAATTATCTCAGGAATTGCTTCACGTTCGCATATGGCAATGAGCATATCACGAGTAATATCGAGCCCCCAGTTACGTGCCTTTTTTCTGTAAAATGCTCTAATAAACGCATATACCTGTTTTTTGTCATAGCAATTTTTTCTCAACGAAACAAGAATTATGTCAATGCATTCATTGAATCAGTTCCAAATGTTCCCTTTCAATCTCTCAAATAGTCATTATATATAATGACATAAGTTTTCACAAAAATGTAGTTGAATCGTTCTACAAAAAGTTGAGATTTCAGGATAAAAAAGTTATAATTTGATATGAATTTGATATTTATCTTAGCCCGAACCCAGGCAATGTCCTGAAAAATTTTTTTAAGAGGAGGTTTTCATGAATGATAACGCACAAGAAAAGAAAAATCTAGTTGCTCAATGGGCCTATGACACCGGGGATATATTGGGACGTTTTCATCTTTGGCTGGAAGATATAGAAGTCAAATGGACCCGTGGGCAACCCGTGAAGGAATTTACATCTCAGATTTCGTTTTTAAATGGAAGAATGGAGCGGATGTTCGCCATGACTGGCGCCATCACTGCCCTGGGAACTCGTTTATTCGGCAGGTTCGGTGAAGGGAAAAATCTGGACAAAGCGGGGATCAACCAGGTTAAGAAAGATGCGGACGCGATCTCAGCTTACGCCATGAGTGAATGTCTCTGGTATTTGACTCGGCAATTGCCGGAAAATCACGCAGTTATGGTATGTTTGGGCGAAGGCCTGATGCCTAAAGTTGGTGAAACACCGGAGATGGGCTCCAACCCGCAACTTGGTTTTGGCCGTGTTTATGCCCGTCCCGAGGTCGCCAAGTGGCTGGATAAAAAAGTGATTCGCCTGTTGAATGACAAGAACTATACCTGGCAGGAATTTTACCAGGAAATCAAAGAAGCCAGAATCACCATCTGGGGTGCGGCGATCGATACATTGGAGAATACTTCCCGTTTTGCCAAAGGTGCCTCCACCGGCCCGATGACCGTCCTGCATGTATTTAATCAACCCTTGCACATCACCCGCCCCTATGAAGGATATATCGGGAATCTGGTCCTGCCCAAGGATGTGGTTAACGAAGCAGCCAAAGAATCGGTGCTGACCACCTTTCATTCACCGAGAGATCTGGTATTAAGGGCGATATTGCGAACCTATCCGGGCGTGAAAAAAGAAAATATTCATGTCTGGACATTGCGAGGGAAAAGTCGGGTAGAACGGATCGGCGGTTTGTGGAAGATCTGGGAAGACCTGGGCGTGCATGTCATCGATGATGGTTGGAAGATGCCGTCCGGGATTGAAGCCTTTTGCGAATCTGGAACTTACGCCCCAACATATTGCGTGGGGTCCTGGCAGGATATTAAGAAAGATACCCATGTATTCATATGTGACGGCTACGCTGCATCGGCGGAAGCGATGCAGGCGGCCAGTCTTGCGCCGCTTCTCAATCAACGGGCGTTTCTCTCCGTGTTCACCTCCAGTTTTAAATTGTCCTTCGACAAGGAACAGCACATCATGAATTTGGATCCTAATGCGACTGATTTCAAAACGCGCCTTGAAGTTTTAATAGGAAAAGAGGTGGATGACAAAACCGCTGCTAAATACAAGGACATGATCATGGAAGCGGTTGATGCCAATATCCCCTTGCACAAGTTGTCTATCGAAGCTGACGATTTTTTCCCGGAAAAAGATTGGGATGTCCTGGCTGTCTCCGGCTATATGAATCCTGATCCGTATTCTGGGGCTTCCGGGGTGGAAGAAATCTCTCCCAGTGTCTACCGGGTCACTACCCGCCTCTCATCCAAGCAGGGCGAAAAACTGATCACCTTCACCATAAAACTGATGAAATCCATGGAACAAAGCCGGTTTGTCTTTAATCCCCTGCTGATTCGTTTTCTTTCCGGTGAGGATTTTGAATCCCGGCCAGTTAAAATTTCCGACTCCGGCCGCATCCGCAATGAAGTACAGACCCTATGTTCCGAAGCCCTGGAATTTCAAAAAGATGAAAAGATCTGTATCCACTTTAACCGGATCCTCCCAGACGTCATCTCTCCCAACAATCAGAAAAAACTCCTGGAGGTCCTGCGTTGGTACAAGAAAAACCACCCCATCTGGTTTGCCTGGCTGGAAATCTCCGCCCCCTAATTAAGCTGAACAACAGGCGGAGCTGGTTCCTTAATCAAATTCACCGAATGTTCCTTCAGCAGACGATACAACATAGAAAAATGCTTTTTCGAAGTATAACAATTAGCTTGCAGAGAAGATGCTTCTTATAGCCCATTCAGGATTGCCTCGCACGTCTTCGGCGTCCATGCAAAAAGGTGCTGTGGCTTTTTCAGGGCATAAAGCAGATAACAGGATTGCCATTCCCTGAGTCGCCAGTAGGCAAGCGCGGCAAGCCCCTTGCCGTTATGCCTCAATTCCTTCCTCTTGATTTAGCGATTAAAAAAAGGTACAGGACAATAGAAGCAATTTTAAGGCAAAATAAAGCAAAACCAAATTTAGAATATGATCTTCGATTGTTGTCAAGAAAAGAGATTTAAATTTGATAAATAAACTGTTGCAGAAGGGAGCTACAATTAAAAATGACGCAGATTGATTTTCCAATTTCCTTTGCAGGATCAGCGTTCTGAATTAACGAGCGAGATGCGCTCCATTACGTTCACGGTACCCCGGCGCCATGGAAAAGTTGCTTTATGCTGGTAGTGTGTCTTGATATAATAAGCTATTTCAGGTGCATATGATTCGCCGCCCCAATGATCAGGGAAATGCACTATCCATTTTGGTGGTACTTCCATAAGCATTTTTTGGATCTGGTGACGTCTATCGCTATTCAAATACCAGGGGTAATGAAAAATCCAGAAGTATGGAGGTGGGCATTGCATGATATAGTACAAATTTGAGTATGCTTCATCATCCGGAAATATAAAGACACAATCAGTATCTCCAATGGTGCTTCTGACTCCTTTTGCCAGAGGAATCAGGTCTGAATATTCATATATGAATTGAGGAGTTTTCTTCCCGATTGAGCTGCCATAAGTATAACAGACAGAGATTAACCAATAGCTGGTCAATGTCAGGATCATGAGGACAAAAAGCAAGCGTTTTTTCCGCAACAGCGCAACCATAAACATAATAGTCATAGAAGATAATACTGCCACTAATGGCAATGTTGCCTGCAGATGAAGTATGGTAAAACGTGGGAGAACGAATAAACTGCTTGTTGCCAGAAGAACAAAGCCTAATCCATAAGTCAACCATTCTGGCTTTTTTCTATGCCTTACGTTGATCATTGCATAAAATGCGAAGGGGAGAAAGATGGAACCCCAAAGCACATACTTAATCTCATTTATCTTTGGTAATGCAGAAGCAAGTTTTAAATAGCTGCCTGTCAGCGCATACAAGAAAGTCCAATACACAAGTCCCTTGACTGTACCTGCGTTAAGATAATAGTAAAGACAAAATGCGGCAAGTGGCAGAGCAGCAGCTCCTGCCATTATGCCGATTTCCTGAATTGTTTTTCTAACCGAACGATGCTGATAAAAATCGGAACATGCGTGCCACACAATGATCCCAGCGAATGGCATAATTGCATGTTGCTTAATTAGGAGAGCAATTCCTCCCAATAAACCACAATATAACAGCACTTTTAGCGATTGATTTTCAGAATCTGGCTTATAGAGCAGAATCCATGCCAGATATATGGGCGCAATAAGCGATTCATACCATAGTTTTGTAAATAGAAACATTGGTGATAAAGCAACAAAGAATAAAACAGCCAACAATCCGCCAATCGGATTTGATGTGCGCCTGCCCACAAGAAAAACTAACACAGTTGTGATTGATAAAAACACAATCATGATGTTTTTTGCAAGCGCCACTCCATCGGGAAACCATTGCCTTAGTACAGACAATAACAGAGGCAGTAACGGGGAATGGATATCCGCAAAATCCTCATATATCATGAGTCCTTTTTGCATGAGCCATGGTTGTAAAATAACCCGTGGTCCAAGGGAAAGATCCTGCCATGAGTAATAAGCGAAAGCTTGCGCCATCACCAGGCACACTATAATAATTCCAATTAATTTCATCATACAGAGTCGAATAACTTCATTTTTCACAATGCCGATCTTGCATTGATGCCAAAAAGAAGAAGCGTTTTTTTTGCCAGAATATCATCTGGTGATTAATAAATAACATTGTGACAACCTGGTATTTAGAAAATTTTATATGAAAATCAATTTTCAGCATATAAAGATTATATAGAAGAAAATAGTCAAATTCAACAAAAAGTTGGCAAAGGGAAATCATCCTGGTTGGAAGGACCATTATAGGTTGTTTCCCACAAAAGTTTTCCCTGCGAATTATATCTGAGCGCAATAATATCCTGAACCTGCATAATTCCATATGGAAGTATGTATTCATTTTTCCAGAAAAAACCACAGAGAACACGATTGGGAAATGAAGTTTTCTTTATTCCTCCGTGTACTCTGTTTTTCTCTGAATGGGTGCGGGGATTTTTGGATGCTGTAAAGATGAAGGAGGACTGGATTGAGAATATGCAGAAAAAAGCCCTCATTCTTGAATCCCACCATTCGACTCATATTGAGGGCACGGCACTAAGCCTTGAACAAGCTAAAAGCCTTTTGAAAGGCAAAAAGGTCAAAGGTGTCAATCAGAATGATGAAAGAGAGCTTTTGAATTATAAGAGAGCTGTGGATTTTATTGCAAAAAATCTTGGTAAGGATGCTCCAGTCTCCGAAGGCCTTATTCGAGAGCTTCACAAGATTCTTGTGAAAGGCGTGCGTGGCGAAAATGCATACCCGGGTAATTATCGCAAGATTCAAAATTATGTTGTCAATTCGCGTACACATGAAATCATATATACTCCGCCGATGCCTCTAGATGTTCCTTATCTTATGCGGGAGTTCGCTGAATGGATCAATAAAGCAGAGGATGTTTCTCCGGTTTTTGTGGCAGGCATTGCCCAATTTCAGCTTGTACATATTCATCCGTTTATTGATGGTAATGGCAGAGCAGCAAGGCTTCTCTCAACGCTTATTCTTTACAAGACTGGATATAATTTCAAACGTCTTTTTACTATTTCTGAGTATTATGACAAGGATCGTCCGGCTTATTATCAGGCTATTCGATCTGTCAAAAATAACGACATGGACATGACGGGATGGCTTGAATATTTTATTGATGGTTTGCGCTCGCAAATGATAGAAATTCAGGCTAAGGGGGAGCATTTGATAAGACAGGATAGCCTCCTGTATCCGGCGCACTGCTCAGCGGGACTTGGAAGATTTAATAAAGAAAAGGATAATCAAAGTAATAGCTAAAAGCTTAACTGACCCAACTAGACACTACATCTTACTGTGACATACCGTGACATGCTGCTGTGACATTAATATATAAGCAATATTGTTTTGTTCTTACTTCATAGGATAATCGTTTTTCGCCATATAGAATTATAGAGGAAGAATTGGCCA
>MFGW01000171.1:33832-34062 GCA_001780385.1 Candidatus Fischerbacteria bacterium RBG_13_37_8
GAATAATGCATTTATAGGATTAGGAGGAGAAAAGATATCTTTTCTCCTCCTTAATTTTTAGCTAAAATACATGGCCGATGGTAGTTTTCTTTTCAAAATTACGAAAATGTATTCTTTGGGATTTCTGCAAATTTGACATTATTGGATTAGTGTGTTAGAAAGCTAAATTATATTTGCAGCTTAAAAGTATAACAGGAGGTAAAAATGAAGCGCAAGGCTTTTTTTCTCAC
>MFGW01000171.1:34083-34316 GCA_001780385.1 Candidatus Fischerbacteria bacterium RBG_13_37_8
ATCAATATTTCATGTGAACAGTTGCCTACCAGGTTCAAAACAAAAGCAAAATATGTTTGCAATCCGTTTAAACGAATGCATTCAATTGCTTGCACCAAACAGTTTAGATCAAGCAATACAATGCACGAATCTTCTGGCTCTGGATTTTCCTGATGAAGCAAATGCTATTAATTACCGTGGAATTGCCTATTACATGAAGCAGGAATACGATCTTGCTTTAAAAGATTTCAATA
>MFGW01000171.1:34327-34680 GCA_001780385.1 Candidatus Fischerbacteria bacterium RBG_13_37_8
ATGGATAAAAAAGATCCTGTTTTGTATTTCAACCGTAGTGCGGTATTTTTTGCTTACGGGAAATACGATGATGCGCTTCCAGATTTGGACAAAGCAATCTCGCTGAATAAAAAATATGCTGATGCTTACCTGCAAAGGGCAGTAGTGTACTTTTATAAAACTCAATACGATAAAGCTTTGCCGGATGTTAATCATTCAATTAAGCTAGATTCAAAAAATGCTAATGCATATAAAGTAAGAGCTGATATTTATTTTGCTCAGCATAAATTTGAAGATGCACTTCAGGATTGCTTTCAAGCAATTTCAATTAATACGACTTTTGCTCAATGTTATGAATTGCGAGCATTTGTTTA